>NZ_JAFAGS010000173.1 GCF_019237635.1 Pluralibacter sp. | reverse complement strand
GTACTTTTTATCGTACTGCTTTGTGCTATAAACTGCGATTTTCATAAGACTTTTCTCCAGTGATTTTAGTGTCACGGTAGCATAACTCAAATAATCTTACAAATCTTAAAATATAGTTTAATCATGAGGTTATACGCGTTATTTTAGCCTGGAATGCCGGGGATTTTTTGAGAATTATCCGCTACGAGGCGGGCGTACCTGTACAGAGCATGTATGCTTAAATTTGATGGTGACTTTAACTGGCGAACATATCATGCCAAACTATGTGCTAATTCGGCTTTTAATCACAGATAATCAGGATGTTAACTGCCCATGAGAGGGACCTGGAAAGCCGCGATAGCGCTCCTGTTATTACTGATACTCATACCGCTAACGCTGCTGCTTACGCTGACGCAATGGGTTCCTACGCTGGCCGGGATCTGGCTGCCGGTGGGGACGCGAATTGATATCGCCGAGCGGCCGCATTTCAGACACGGCGCGATGCGCCTTCCTGAGCTGCGCTACCTGGTCGGCGATTGCCAGATAGCGCAGGTGAAGGATGCTGAACTCTCCCATCCCAGCCGCTGGCGGTTGAACATTGCCGCGCTGGACATCAACTCGGCTTGTCTGAACAAACTTCCTGGCAGCGAACCCGTTCCTGGCGCGCCGCGCACGCTCGCCCAGTGGCAATCCATGCTGCCGTACAGTTGGCTGACCATCGAGCAACTGCGCCTCTCGCCGTGGGAAAAATGGCAGGGCCGCCTGACGCTCTCGATGACGCCGAAACGTCAGGAACTGCGTTATGAGGGCGATGCCGTTACCCTGAGCGCGCGCCTGCAAGGACAACTGCTGACGGTTGAGCAGTTTGAAGCTCAGTTGCTGGAAGACCGCCCGCCGGTGAAACTGGTCGGGGAGTTCACGATGCCGCTGGTGCCGGACGGCCTGCCGGTGAGCGGGCACGTTGAATCCTCGTTCCTGGTACCGGACGTCGACGCGCTGGTCGATGCCGAGCTTGACTGGCGCGAGAACGAAGGACAACTGGTGGTGATGGCGCGCGATAACCCGGAACCCATTTTTGATCTGCCCTGGGTGTTGACCCGCGATCGGCTCACCATCAGCGACGGTCGCTGGAGCTGGCCGTGGCAGGATGGTCTCTCGCTCAGCGGTCGCGTCGGCGTGAAGATTGATAACTGGCAGCAGGGGCTCGATAAAATGCTGATCGCCGGGCGTCTCAACGTGCTGACAAAGGGGGCGGCGGGCAAAGGCAACGCGGTGCTGACGGTCGGCCCAGGCACCCTGAGCATGGATAACAGCGACATGCCGCTGCAACTGACCGGAGAAGCCAAGCATAACGATCTGGTGTTCTATTCGATATTGCCCGCGAAGTTGACCGGTTCGGTGATGGAGCCGAAGCTGGCATTTTTGCCCGGCGCGCTGCTTCGCTCCCGTGGTCGGGTGATTGATTCGCTGAATATTGATGATATCCGCTGGCCGCTGGCCGGGGTGACGCTAACCCGCCAGGGCGTTGACGGCCGCCTGCAGGCCATCCTCCGCGCGCATGAGCAACAGATGGGGGACTTCGTGCTGCATCTTGACGGGCAGGCCAATGATTTTCTCCCCGATCAGGGAAGCTGGCGCTGGCGTTATTGGGGGGAAGGGCGTTTTACCCCCATGCAGGCGAAATGGGATGTTGAAGGCGATGGCGAATGGCGCGATAGCGCCATTGTGCTGAACAGCCTGTCGACGGGCTTTGACAAACTGCAATATGGCACCATGCTGGTCAGCAAACCCCGGCTGGTGCTGGAGCATCCGGTGCACTGGAATCGCGATGAGCAGCATCCCATTTTTACCGGCGCGCTGTCGCTCGATGCCGGGGAGACGCGTTTTACCGGCGGCGGTTATTTGCCGCCGTCCAGCCTCAAATTCAGCGTCGAGGGGCGCGATCCGACCTGGTTTCAGTTCAGGGGCGATCTTCATTCCGATAAGATAGGTCCTATCCGCCTGACCGGCCGCTGGGACGGTGAGCGTCTGCGCGGCGAAGCCTGGTGGCCGAAACAATCGCTCAGCGTCTTCCAGCCTCTGGTGCCGCCAGACTGGAAGATGAACCTGCGCGACGGCACGCTGTACGCCCAGGTGGCGTTTTCCGCCGCCGCAGGGCAAGGTTTTGAGGCTGGCGGGCACGGCGTGCTGAAGGAAGGTAGCGCCTGGATGCCGGATAACCAGATAAACGGCGTCGATTTCGTGCTGCCGTTCCGCTTCGGCAAGGGGGCCTGGCAACTGGGCGGGCAGCGTCCCGTGTCGCTGCGTATCGCCGAGATAGTCAACCAGGTCACGGCCCGAAACTTAACCGCCGATCTGCAGGGGAGCTACCCGTGGAGCGAGCGCGATCCGCTGCTGCTCAGCAATGTGAACGTCGACCTGCTCGGTGGCAAAATATCCATGCTGCAACTGCGGATGCCGCAGCACGATCCGGCGCTGCTGCGGGTGCAGAATATCTCCTCAAGCGAGCTGGTCAGCGCGGTTAATACCAAACAGTTCGCCATGTCCGGCCCGGTCAACGGCGCGCTGCCGCTGTGGCTGAATAACGAAAGATGGATAGTCAAAGGCGGCTGGCTCACCAACCCCGGCCCGATGACGTTGCGCATCGATAAAGATACCGCTGATGCGGTGGTCAAAGACAATATTGCCGCAGGGGTGGCGATTAACTGGCTGCGTTATATGGAGATTTCTCATTCATGGACAGACATCAATCTGGATAATCTGGGTGTGTTGACCCTGCGCTCAACCCTCACCGGGACCAGTCATGTCGAAGGAAAAAGCAATACCGTGCATTTAAACTATACCCATGAAGAGAATATCTTCGATCTCTGGCGCAGCCTGCGCTTTGGCGACAATCTTCAGGCATGGCTTGAGCAAAACGCGGCACTGCCCGACCCTCGTTGTCGGGACGGTAAGGACTGTAAGGAGCAATAATGAAACACATCATCGCCGTGCTGGGCCTGTTGTCCGCACTCATGCTAACCGGCTGTACGCCACGGATTGAAGTCGCCGCGCCTAAAGAGCCTATTACCATCAATATGAACGTGAAAATCGAACACGAGATCCACATTAAGGTTGATAAAGACGTTGAAAACCTGCTGAAATCCCGTAGCGATCTGTTCTGAGGCCACCATGAAAAAATACCTGTTAATGGTCCTCTTAAGCCTTGGGTTATTGAGCCAACCGGCGATGGCCCTGACGCTCAACGAGGCGCGAGCGCAGGGGCGTGTCGGGGAGACGCTAAGCGGCTATCTGGCGCCGCTGAAGCAGGACAAAGAGACGCTGGCGCTGGTTAAGCAGATCAACGCCGCGCGCAGTGAAAACTATCAGCAGCTTGCCGACAGCAATAATCTTCCGGTGGATGAAGTGGCGAAGATGGCGGGGCAGAAACTGGTGTCGCGCGCCCAACCCGGCGAGTATGTGCAGGGGTTGAACGGCAAATGGCTGAAGAAATGATCAGCGATGACGTTTACGGTACTCGCCAGGCGAAATGCCAAAACGCTGACGAAAAGCAGTAGAGAAATGGCTGTGGTCGGCAAACCCCCAGTGATAACCGATCCCGGCCAGTTTCTCGTCATCCGCCGCGCAGCGCAGCGCCCGGGCGCACAGGTCTAAGCGCCGGTTTTTAATATACTGCGCCACCACCAGGCCGTTATCGGCGAACATCCGGTACAGGCTACGCACCGACATCCCCGTTTCTCCGGCAATCCATTCCGGGCGCAGGGTTTCCGACTGAATGTGCTCATCTATCAGAGCGACCACCTTGTCGAACTGCCGTTCGCGGCGCGACGGCGTCGTCTCCCGCTGCTGCAACACCGGGCGCAGCAGACACACCAGCGCCTCAAGGGCGGCGGCGCTTTCCGCCTCCGACAGCTCGCGGTTATTCATGCTCTCCTGCAGCAGACGATGGCTCAGTTGCACTAATGGCCGCGATTTTTCCAGACGCGGGACGCAGTGCGCATCCCCCATCCGCAGCTGTTGCTCCAGCAGAGGGCGCGGCAGCAGCAGCGAGATCTGCCGCGAGCGCTGCTGCCAGTAGAATGAACAGGGACGTGAGGCGTCGACCAGCGTAATATCGCCAGCTTCAAGGTGGGTCTGCTTATCGTTCTGCTCCATCACCGCCTGACCTTCAAGCTGAAAGACCGTATAAAACCAGGCATCGTTGTGATCCTTAATTTCCCGCCTGGTGCGGTAGAGATTGACATTACCGGTGGTAACCGTGCTCAGCTTCAGCGCATGGGTGTAGCCCGTCTCCAGCTCGCCGGTAAATTCGCCGTTCAACGTTTGCGCGGCAAAACTTCCGCACTCCTGATTGATTTGCGCCAGCCAGCGCTGGAACTGCTCATTGTCGGTCGCGTGCGCCATGGTCGGTCTCTGTCAGCAAAATGATTTTTATTGTTGCATTTATGTTGCATGAAAAGCCATCAACGTGACTATACGAAAGAAGTCTCGCCAGCAACAGCGGGGCTACTGACTATTGTCACTATTTGCGGCAGCTGTCACAGCTGACAAAGCGAATGACAGAGAGATAAAAGCGCGTCTCGTCACCGCGTTCTAGACTACAGAAAACCGCGATGGGTAATAAGGAGTTGATATGTCTGATTCACAGGTTGCTATCCTGGAGCGCGTACAGCAGTTTCTGGCGCGCCAGCATGGGCTTTTCATTGATGGCGCGCAGCAGCCGTCGCGTAGTGATAAACGTCTGACCGTCTGGAACCCGGCGACGGGCGAGGCCATTGCCACCACCGCCGACGCCAACAGCGCCGATGTGGACAGCGCCGTGATGTCGGCGTGGCGCGCGTTTGTCGATCGCCGCTGGGCAGGACGTTTACCGGCAGAGCGTGAGCGTATTCTGCTGCGCTTTACCGATCTCGTGGAGCAGCACAGCGAAGAACTGGCGCAGCTAGAGACGCTGGAGCAGGGGAAATCGATTAATATTTCCCGCGCCTTTGAGGTCGCCTGCACGCTGAACTGGATGCGCTACACCGCCGGGCTGACCACCAAAATTACCGGTCAGACGCTGGACGTGTCTATTCCGCTGCCACCCGGCGCGCGCTACCAGGCCTGGACACGCAAAGAGCCTGTCGGCGTGGTGGCCGGTATTGTGCCGTGGAACTTCCCGCTGATGATCGGCATGTGGAAAGTGATGCCCGCGCTGGCGGCAGGGTGCTCCATCGTAATTAAACCGTCGGAAACTACGCCGCTGACGCTGCTGCGCGTGGCGGAGCTGGCGGTGGAAGCTGGGGTCCCCGAAGGGGTGTTTAACGTAGTGACCGGCCGCGGCGCGGAATGCGGCGCTGCGCTGACCTCCCACCCGCACGTGGCGAAGGTGAGCTTTACCGGTTCAACACAGACCGGTAAGCAGATAGCCCGTACGGCGGCAGACAGGCTGACCCGCGTGACGCTGGAGCTCGGCGGTAAGAACCCGGCCATCGTGCTGAAAGACGCCGATCCGCAGTGGGTCATCGAAGGGCTGATGATGGGCAGCTTCCTCAACCAGGGGCAGGTCTGTGCCGCCAGCTCGCGAATCTACATCGAAGCGCCGCTGTTCGACACGCTGGTCACCGGTTTTGAGCAGGCGGTGAAATCGCTCTCCGTGGGGCCGGGGATGTCCGAGGCCGCACAGATTAACCCGCTGGCGAGCCGCGCGCATTGCGATAAAGTCGCCGCGTTCCTCCACGATGCGCAGCAGCATCAGGCGGAGCTTATCCACGGTAATGAAGGGCCGAACGGGCAAGGCTACTATATCCGACCGACGCTGGTGGTGAATCCGGACGCCCGTCTGCGCCTGACCCGTGAAGAGGTGTTCGGCCCGGTGGTGAACCTGGTGCGCGTGGCGGATGGCGAAGAGGCGCTGCGTCTGGCGAATGAGACCGAATACGGCCTGACGGCCAGCGTCTGGACGCGGGATCTGTCACAAGCGCTCGGCTACAGCGATCGCCTGCAGGCCGGTACGGTGTGGGTGAACAGCCATACGCTTATCGATCCCAACCTGCCGTTTGGCGGTATGAAGCAGTCCGGCACCGGCCGTGATTTCGGCACCGACTGGCTGGACGGTTGGTGCGAAACGAAGTCAATCTGCGTACGCTATTAACCCTTCGGGGGCAGGGATGGTATTATCCCTGTAAGGATCCCTCAGCGAAGCGGCCTGAAAAGGCCGCTTTTTTATTGATGAATAAATACTGCATTCGCTATGACCGCTATGGTCAACCCGAGTCTGTCCTGCATCTGCAGACCCTGGCGCAGATGGCGCTTAGCACAGGCCTGGTGCGGGCCAGCATGCGCTATGCCCCGGTTAACCCCTCTGATCTTATCCCGGTGACCGGCGCCTATCGTCATCGCACCCGGCTGCCGTGCGTCGCCGGGTATGAAGGCGTGGCGACGGTGACGGACGTCTCGCCGGGGTTTGAGCGCTGGTCAGGACAGCGCATTTTACCGTTACGCGGGGAAGGCACATGGCAAACGGCGCTTGATCTCGATAGCCGCTGGCTGGTCGCGGTACCGGATGATATCGACGATACGCTGGCGGCGCGCGGGTATATTAACCCGCTGACGGCGCTGCTTATGCTGCGTCGCTGGCCGGTACGCGACAAACGCGTGGTGCTCACGGCGGCGTCCAGTTCCTGCGCGGGTCTGCTGGCCCAGTGGGCGCTGCGGATGGGCGCCCGTTCGGTCAGCGGCGTTATCCGTTCCCCTGCGCATGTGGAACGGTTAACCCGGCTTGGCGTCTGTCCAGTGATGGCGCAGGACCTCGCCACGCTACAGCTTATCAGTCACGAGGCGGACCTGGTGTTTGACGCCGTTGGCGGCGAACTGGCAACCCTGATGCTGCAGGCGCTGTCGCCGAATGCCAGCTTAATTTCCTACGGGTTGCTGTCGGGCCAGCCGGTCAGCTACCGGCGGGGGCAGGCGAAAGTCGTTAAATTTCATCTGCGGGAAGCGCTGCCGCAACTGGATGAGCGCGCATGGCAGGCGGCGTTTAATGAACTCTGGCGGCTGCTGCCGCAAACGGTGCTGCCGCCAGTGAGAATCATCCCATGGCGACAGTGGCGACTGGCGCTTGAGGCCGTCCGGGAGGTGGGCAGAGCGGAGAAGATTTTGCTCGATTTTGCGCAGTGAAGGCATTTCCTTGCTGGCGACATCGTAACCAATCCGGTTCGTACCAAAATATCGGATAAACGTGGTTGTTATGTCGCGTTTCCCCGGGAGGGTTTCAGTTTGAGTAAGCAGATGGTTACATACCAGGGCAACCCTCGGCAACATAGCCAAAGGCTTGGTTGAGTCCTTTAAGACCAAACGTATACGTTTGTACTCCGCTAGCCGTATTAACGCTCACTTTCAACGTTTTCCCCTCCGCCATATTGTTCATTGCACGCCCATCAATAAATGGGGTACTTAATGATTCTAGACCCTTTTCCGTGGATATGTATTTGTACTTCTTTTTATACACAGTCCCGTCAACGTTATATGTAATCACTTTAGATACAGGCACGGAATTGAGCCAAATAGTGGATTTAACTCCGTAGGCACATCGGAGATCTAAGGTCGCACCGCCCTCTTTAGACTTTTGATATGCTGCGTGTCTCCAGTCAGGAGGACTATCGCTACTGGAACTGTATTCCATAATAGTTGTTGTAAAATCGCCAACTTTTTTGGTATTGGTTTTGACATACTCCTTCTTAGCTTTAGCCCGTTTCTCTATTTCAAAAGTACAGTCTGCGAGTTTGACATATCGGTTTCTTACATATCTGCCGCCTGAAGCAACACAATCAGCTAACACGTCGTCGGGTAAAGCGGACACCTCGGTAGGTGACAATGTTCTGATAGTACCGCAGCCAGTGATGATGGAGGCTATGGATACTACCAGCGCAGATAAAACCGTTATTTTTATCTTTTTATTTCCCATTATGTCAAAAGTTTGCTCTAACGGTGTGTCAGTCTTTATCGCGTTGGACATGATGAATTTCCTTTTCGGGTGCTGCATTAAACGGTGCTCTTGACATCGTTCGGGGAAGTACTTGCATCACGCGCCGACTAGAGACAACGATAAAAATCATCTCTGGCGGGCCACGCAAGCCGCTGTTGTTGAGGTTTTGAGAACACACTATATGTAGCAAATGGTGTAGTTTTAAATACGCTTATGATTTAAATATAAACTAACCTGGTCCGCTGACACCTCTGTTCAGGGAAACCCAAATTCTCAGCGTCATCTGCCAGGTAAGTTGCGATGACAATACCCGCGGCGTTTGCCTCACTGGCGGTGCAGAGACGCTTTATGGAAGCAACGCGGGATTAATGAGGTTCCTTTTTTATTTCTCGCCCATACTTGTCGCGATATATGATATTCCCTAAGGAATCTTTAGTGGAGCTTCCTACTACTTGACCGTATTTGTTACGATATTCGGTATTTCCCATACTATCCGTGCTGGCACTTCCCACTTCATCTCCACTTTTATTTCTATAGGTGGCATGTCCCGAGGAATCCTTCTTGACGCTCCCTATCTCTTGTCCGCTATTGTTGCGATAGGTGGTATTTCCCGTGGCGTCAGTCTTGGCACTCCCAAAAACTTGTCCGCTATTGTTGCGATAGGTGGTATTTCCCGTGATATCAGTCCTGGCGCTCCCTAGCTCTTGTCCTTTATTATTGCGATAGGTACTATTCCCTGTAGTATATGTCGTGGCACTCCCTGTTTCGTTTTCACCCGTATTATCATTGGTGGTATTTCCTGTGATATATGTTGTGACGTTCCCTGCTTTTTGCTCGCCTTTATTGTGATGCGTGACTTTTTTCGAGGCGCTTTTCTCTATGCACTGTATCTTTTGTCCATCTTTGTTGCGAAAAATGGTATATGTTGAGGCGTTTTTCTTCATGTCTTTATTTATGCATTTTATTTTCACCCCATTTTTGTCCCGATAGAGGGTGTTTCCCATTGCATCTTTTATTGCTTCTATTTCTCGCCCAGTTTTATCGATGTATAAGGTATTTGTTAAGGTATATTTCTTGATATCCTTTGCTTCTTGCTCGCTCTTGTCTGGGTACGTTTCGGCATTTACTGATGCTACGATAAGGTTGCATAAAAATAGCATCATTAGAGATAGTTTTTTCATCGTTCACCTTTCGAATGTTTATTCGTAAAAATAGTTTAAAGCAGAAGGGTAATTATAAAGCACATTGTTGCATGGCTGGAAATGGTGTGAGGTGGAAATGCATGTCAGGAGGGGGATTTGTTGTTTATATATAAATTTTATGTTTGCTGCTATTTCTGGAGAATACTATCCGATGGCGTGGGCTATATCACTCCTGATCCACAAACTGCTGACGATATTGGTTTCCTGTATTGCTGGCAGGACGTTTCGATTCAGTTGAATACGCAGCCGACGCCAGGGCAGCTTGAAGGATGACATGTAAATACCCGCGTTAATGGCTGTCACTGTACCGATGAGTGTGAAAATGGCGCCGTGCTGACACGGCGCAGGGAGGTAAACCGGGTGAATGGCCCCCTCAGGGAGAAGGCCACCCCTGACGGTTATTTTTTCTTTTCACCGAGCGTCGGCGTTTCATCAAAGAAGTTCCACGGTTTGAGCAGCGCGTGGACCCACTCTGTCGGCATAATCGGCCACTCTTCGGCGCGGGCGACGTGAGTGGTGCCGGTCGTAATCCACACCACATCATCCTGGTTATCCAGCGACTCGTTGTCCTTGCTGTACTGACCAAGCCCGGTGTCATGGGTTGAGCGGTTCGGGTATTTCCCTTCCGGGTACAGTTCGTTCGGATGATAGCGGGTAACCCACAGCTGTTTATCCATAAAGCTCAGGCGGTGATAGATCCACTCGTCCGGGGCGAACTTCGCGCCAGTGGCGACCGGATGCGTCCCACCAGCATACGGGATTATCTGGTAGGACACCGGGTTGCCCATGCGGTTTTCTTTGCTGGTGTTGCTCAGCAGGCGAATGGTGCCCGGGTCGAACTTCTGCGCCGCCTGCTGCTCGGTATCGATAGTGTGTGTATCGATCTGCATGGTGCTGGTACGCGGGCCGCCAGCGGTGTTCGGCTTCACGGTCGGGTCCATGGCCACCAGCGTATTGTCGGTGCCGTCAACGTCGAGATCCAGACGGAAGTTATAGATGTGCTGGTGGGTGGTGCCGACAATGTTGTGATCGATAAGCGTACCGTATTTCGTATCGTCTTTCGCGCTCGGGTCATGCATGGTTTTCGCCTGCACGCCTTTCACCGCTTCAATGCCGGTTGCCCCGGCATCAATTCCAATGACGCCGTTGTCGTGGAATACCCAGTCAAAGATATAGTCGTAGTTGCCGACGGTGCTAATCCAGCGGATCACCAGCTCGCGTCGCTCGGTGCTGACGTTCGGCTGACCCATCTCCTGATGCTTATACTCCGGCCCGGCGTAGCGCTCGAAAACCGCGATAGCGTGTGGGATGGTCATCGGCGTACCGGTGTAGTCGGCAATGGTTTCATCCAGCAGTACGGCATTAGACGGCGCATCTTTACCGCGGGCGATAGAGGACGTCAGGGTGCCCATCCCGTAGTCACCGGAATCCAGATAGGCCTTAAAGTACCAGCCCACATCCGGGTCGCCGTACGGCACAATCATCCCGCCAAGCGAACCTTCATACATGATCTGGCGTTTGTTGCCGTTATCGTTGTACGTGACGGTCGACAGGACAGGCCCGACGCGTGAATCGAGGCGCAGGTGGAAATCCCAGTTCTGCCAGTGAACGGTATCGCCGGTAATGGTGTAGTTTTTCCCTTCCGGCTCAATAATATCCAGAGGTTTTACTGCCGCCTGGACACGGTCACGGCCGTCGTAGGGGCGCGGCGTCAGCGGTACCGGGATCACCGGGCCTTCTTCAATTTTAATGATTTTCTTCTGCTCAAGATCAACCACTGCCACCAGGTTTTCAATCGGGTGCGCCCAGTAGTTGCCGTCGCCGACATCAAGATAGCTCACCACTTTCAGCAGGCGATCTTCTTGCTTCAGGCCGTCTTTACCGTCGAAATAACCTACGGTCAGCGGGGTGGTAATGACTTTGCTCGGGTCGGTGATGCCGTGTTTTTTCAGCGCCTCAGCGTATTCATGACTTGCGTTAATGATGTTCTGTACGCTGGTAAAGTCATCCAGCAGCACCATGCCGTGCGCATCTTTCACCGGCTGCCAACTGAGGACTTTTTTCTCGTTAAGACTCACCACGCTTTCGATGACATGCTTGCCGTCCAGCATCGTGACGTTAGCCTGGCGGGAGCCCTCCACCGCTTTACCGTGCAGTACAAAATCCCACACCTGCGCTTTTTCCGGTTCGGCGAGCGCGACCTGGGTGAAACGGGTATTGGGTTGGAAATCCGGCGACGCCTTGACGATGGCGACGGCCTGCTTAATCTCATCCGCGGTCAGCGCGTTTAGCGGATGCGGGCGCTTCTCGACCTGGAAGGTCTGATCGAGACCAGACTGAAAAACGTCGTTGATGAAGGTGTCCGAAATCCACGCTTTGTTGTTTTTCATCACCACCGGCACCTGCAGCGCCAGCGTTTTACCGTTAACCACGGCGGTTTTTGCGCCAGGTTTCACTTTCACGTAGGCGCCGTCTTTGGCGATGGTGAACATCTGTGCATAATCATCCCACTGCACATCGGCGCCAAAGTCCTGTAGCGTTTTGTCCATCGGGACCATATGCGCTTCGCCGCCGTGGGCGAAAACCGGTGTCTGCCAGGAGCAAAAAAGAGCGACTGCCAGGGCCAGCGCCGTTTTACGGGCGGAAAAAGAAGAGATGCTTCTCATCATTGACCTCATTTTGTTTTGTTGTGTTTTGGTGTTGTGACAGCCTTATCCTGGCAGGAGACAGCGCGGGAGTGTTTGTCTGCTCTTGCCAGGTTGTTTGTCAGTTTTGCCAGGTTAGTGGGGGGGGGGCCTTCAGAACCGGGCGATGTCGCCGCCGCCCGGTGGAGAACGCGACGAGATTAGTCCGTAAAATCGCCGTGCTGGCGGGCGACCAGCGTCAGAATGGAGTACAGCGCCACGGCCTGCTGGTGCTGGTTGAACACTTCAACCGCCCATTCCACCACGCCGGTGGGTTTCTCTTCGGCGGTTTTCTGGCGTTTGGTGGTTTTGCGCTTGCAGGTCAGCCGCACCTGGAGGGTATCGCCGGGTTTAACCGGTTCGATAAAGCGCAGGTTTTCCATGCCGTAGTTGGCGATGACCGGGCCGACGCCTGCGTCGACAAACAGCCCGGCTGCCGCCGAAATAACGAAATAGCCGTGCACCACGCGCTCGCCGAAGATGGAGTCGGCAGCGGCAATCTTGTCCATATGGGCATAGAAATGGTCGCCGCTCAGACAGGCGAAGTTGACGATATCCGCTTCGGTCATGGTGCGACGCGGCGTCAGCAGGCTATCGCCCGGCTGCAGTTCTTCAAAATATTTGCGGAACGGGTGAATGCGGTCCTCCTGAACCTTCGCGCCGCGCACCCACTGCTTACCGATACTGGCAAGCATCGTCGGGCTGCCCTGCACGGCGGTGCGTTGCAGGTAGTGCTTCACCGCCCGCAGACCGCCAAGCTCTTCGCCGCCGCCTGCGCGTCCCGGGCCGCCGTGCAGCAGTTGCGGCAGCGGCGAGCCGTGGCCGGTCGACTCTTTTGATGACTCTTCATTCAGCACCTGGATACGTCCGTGGGCGCGGGCGGCGCCGAGGATAAACGCGCGGGCAAGGGCGCCATCCGCCGTCACCAGCGTACCGGCAAGGCTGCCCTGACCGGCGCGGGCCAGCTGCAGCGCGTGTTCGCGATGCTGGTAAGCCATCAGCGTGGCGACCGGGCCGAATGCCTCAATGGCGTGCGCCGCCGGGGTTTCATCCGGCTGCGGGCAGAACAGCAGGGTTGGCGGGAAGAAGGCCCCGGCGGCCTGCAGGTCGGCAACGCCGCCCAGACGAATTTCGCAGCCCGCCTCGATAAGCGCGTTCACTTTTTCCTGCACGTCCGCGCGCTGTTCGTGGTTGATAAGCGCCCCCATTTTTACCCCGTCCTGCGCCGGGTCGCCGACGCGCACCGCTTGCAAACGGGCGACCAGCGCATCGCTGACCGCCTGCACCTGCGTCTGCGGCACGATGATGCGGCGTATCGCGGTACATTTTTGCCCGGCTTTCGCCGTCATTTCCCGCACCACCTCGCGAATAAACAGGGCAAACTCCGGCTGCTCCGGCGTGACGTCATCCCCCAGCACGCAGCAGTTCAGGGAGTCAGCTTCCATGGTGAACGGAATCGAATTCGCCACCAGGTTCGGATGAACACGCAGCGACTGACCGGTCTGCGCCGAACCTGTGAAGGTCACAACGTCCTGGAAATCGAGGTGGTCGAGCAGACTGCCAGCGCCGCCGCAGATCAGGCTCAGTGCGCCGTCAGGCACCAGCCCGCTGTCGACAATGGCTTTGACCATCGCCTGGGCGACCTGGGCGCTGGCGGTGGCCGGTTTCACGATAGCGGGCATTCCGGCAAGCCAGGTCGGCGCCAGTTTTTCCAGCATCCCCCAGCAGGGGAAGTTAAAGGCGTTGATGTGTACCGCAACGCCGGATTTCGACGTCAGTACGTGGCGGGCGGCAAAACCGCCGCCTTTGGACAACGGGATCAGTTCATCTTCCGGCCACAGCGTATCGTCCGGCAGCTCGCGGGCACCAAGCCCGGCATAGGTGAACAGCGTGCCGATACCGCCTTCGATATCCACCCAGCTGTCGGCGCGGGTGGCGCCGGTCTGCGCCGAGAGGGCATAGAACGTCTCTTTATGCTCCAGCAAATATTTCGCGACGGCTTTCAGCATGGCCGCTCGCTCGACAAAGGTCATCGCCTGCAGCGCGCGACCGCCGTGGTCGATGGCATAGCGGCGCGCCTGCGCCATATCCAGCCCGTCGCTGGTGACTTCCCATAACGCCTCATTGCTGATGGCGTGGTGAATAGTGCGCGCGTGGCCCCGGCCATTTTGCCAGGCGCCGGATAAGTAACTGGCTAGCTGCTGCATCGTTTGTCTCCGCAATATGTTACGTAATTTCACTATATATAGTTTTGTTGTGAATCATAAAAATCAATTCATATTTTAATAATTTATTAACATTGCGATCTGTGTCGCCGTTGTGGTTATCGCTATTGTGCTGTTTTTAAGGGGTTTTTGAATTATCTCTGCGAGTGAGATCACAGAATACACAAACAATGTTTGTGGTTTTATTTAACCATTATGTAACTTTTATAAAACAAAGTGATTCACAAAAATCTGTTTTATGAATCATTATTGAATCGTAAAGGTGACGAAGTGACTGAAGAACAACGCTTTGAAGCGCGAATAGAGACCGAGACCGCCATCGAGCCGCAGGACTGGATGCCGGAGGCGTACCGCAAAACGCTGATCCGCCAGATTGGTCAGCACGCCCATTCCGAAATTGTCGGCATGCTGCCGGAAGGTAACTGGATAACCCGCGCGCCGACCCTGCGCCGTAAGGCGATTCTGCTGGCGAAAGTGCAGGATGAAGCCGGGCACGGCCTGTATCTGTACAGCGCCGCGGAGACGCTGGGCTGCGCCCGCGAAGATCTCTACCAGAAGATGCTCGACGGCAAGATGAAATACTCCTCCATCTTTAACTATCCGACCCTGAACTGGGCCGACATCGGCGTTATCGGCTGGTTGGTGGATGGCGCGGCTATCGTCAACCAGGTGGCGCTGTGCCGGACCTCCTATGGCCCGTATGCCCGCGCGATGGTGAAAATTTGCAAAGAAGAGAGCTTCCACCAGCGCCAGGGCTACGAGGCCTGTATGGCGCTGGCGCAGGGCAATGACGCGCAGCGTCAGATGCTACAGGACGCCATTAACCGGTTCTGGTGGCCTGCGCTGATGATGTTTGGCCCTAACGACGACAGTTCGCCGAACAGCGCCCGCAGCCTGGCGTGGAAAATCAAACGCTTCTCGAACGATGAGCTGCGCCAGCGCTTTGTCGACAACACCATCCCGCAGGTGGAAATGCTGGGCATGACCGTGCCGGACGCCGACCTGCGCTTCGACGACGCCAGCGGCCACTACCGCTTTGGCGAGATCGACTGGCAGGAGTTTAACGAGGTGATTAATGGCCGCGGCATCTGCAACCACGAGCGTCTGGCCGCCAAGCGTAAAGCCTGGGAAGAGGGGGAGTGGGTGCGCGAAGCCGCGCTGGAACATGCGAAGAAACAACAGGCCCGCAGCGCCGCATAAGGAGAACAACGATGAGCAATGTTTACTGGCCGTTATATGAAGTGTTCGTACGTACCAAACAGGGGCTGTCGCATCGTCATGTCGGCAGCCTGCACGCGGCGGATGACCGCATGGCGCTGGAAAACGCCAGAGACGCCTACACCCGTCGCAGCGAAGGTTGCTCCATCTGGGTGGTGAAGGCCAGCGAAATTGTCGCCTCGCAGCCGGAAGAGCGCGGTGAGTTTTTCGATCCGGCGGAAAGCAAAGTGTACCGTCATCCGACGTTTTACACCCTTCCCGACGGCATTGAGCACATGTGAGGCGGCTGATGAAGAATCACGATCCTATTGCCGCTTATGCCCTGCGTCTGGGCGATAACTGCCTGGTGCTTGCCCAGCGTCTCGGCGCCTGGTGCGGCCACGCGCCCGAGCTGGAAATCGATCTGGCGCTGGCGAACATCGGCCTCGACCTGCTGGGGCAGGCGCGAAATTTCCTGAGCTATGCCGCGTCGCGTCAGGGCGCTGGCGATGAAGACACGCTGGCTTTTGGCCGCGACGAGCGCCAGTTCAGCAATGTGCTGCTGGTCGAACAGCCGAACGGCAACTTTGCCGATACCCTGGCGCGCCAACTGTTGATGGATGCCTGGCATGTGGCGCTGTTTACCCGGTTGATGCAAAGCCAGGACGCGCAGCTCGCCGCGATCGCCGCGAAAGCAGTCAAAGAGGCGCGCTATCACCTGCGCTTTAGCCGCGGCTGGGTCGAGCGTCTGGGCGGCGGTACGGCGTTGTCATCCGCGCGGATGCAGGCGGCTGTCGACAACCTGTGGCGCTTTACCGCCGAGTTGTTCGATACCGATGCGCTGGAGCGTGAGCTGAGTGAACAGGGTATTGCCGTGGATCCCGCAAGCCTTCGCGACGAGTGGGAAACGACGGTCTTTGCCGCGCTGGCCGACGCCGGGCTGACGGTGCCGCAGGAGGCTGCGTACCGCACCGGCGGTAAGCAGGGGCTGCACACCGAACATCTGGGGCCGATGCTCGCTGAAATGCAGTATCTGCAGCGCAGCTACCCAAGCCAGCAGTGGTAACCGGAGGCCGCGATGCAACGTCTTGCCGGGATTGCCCCCGCTGAAGTCCATCAAATTTGGGCGCTGTTAAGCCAGATCCCCGACCCGGAAGTGCCGGTGCTGACCATTACCGATCTGGGGATGGTGCGCAGCGTTACGCCGCAGGACGAGGGATGGGCGGTAGGGTTTACGCCGACCTATTCCGGCTGTCCGGCGACCGAGCATTTGATGGGCGAGATTCGCGCCACGTTGACGGCGCATGGCTATACGCCGGTGCATATCGTTTTGCAGCTCGATCCGCCGTGGACCACCGACTGGATGACGGCGGACGCCCGCGAACGCCTGCGCGTTTACGGCATCAGCCCACCGCAGGCCCACAGTTGCCACGCGCAGATGCCGGTGGCGGTGGCGTGTCCGCGCTGCGGCAGCACCCATACCACGCTTATCAGCGAATTTGGTTCAACGGCCTGTAAAGCGCTGTATCGCTGCGACAGCTGCCGTGAACCCTTTGATTACTTTAAATGTATTTGAGGTTGCCATGACAACGTTTCATTCGCTCACGGTAGCAAAAGTGGAACCGGAAACCCGCGATGCGGTAACCATTACCTTTACCGTGCCGCAGGCATTGCAGTCGGCCTACACCTTTCGTCCCGGCCAGCACCTGACGCTGAAAGCGCGGCTGGCGGGCGAAGAGCTGCGCCGCTGTTATTCCATCTGCCGTCGCGCCGTGCCGGGCGAGATCAGCGTCGCGGTGAAAGCCATCGATGGCGGGCGTTTTTCCCGCTACGCCCGGGAGCAGATCAAAGCCGGTATGACGCTCGACGTCATGGTGCCGCAGGGCAATTTCGGCTACCAGCCGCAGCCGGATCGCACCGGCAGCTACCTGGCGATTGCCGCAGGCTCCGGCATTACGCCGATGCTCGCCATTATGGAATCGACCCTGCAGACAGAGCCGCACAGCCAGTTCACGCTGATTTACGGCAATCGCAGCAGCCAGACCATGATGTTTCGTCAGGCGCTGGCGGACCTGAAAGACCGCTGGCCCGCCCGCCTGCAACTGATATGCCTGTTCAGCCAGGAGAGCTTCGACAGCGAACTGTTGCACGGGCGTATCGACGGCGAAAAGCTGCGGGCGCTGGCGAAAACGCTTATCGCCTTCGACCAGGTCGACGAAGCCTTTATCTGCGGCCCGGCGGCGATGATGGATGACGCGGAAACCACGCTGCTGTCCCTCGGCATGCCGGGCAAAGCGATTCATCTCGAACGCTTCAATACCCCGAGCGGTCACGTCCGTCATGCCGCCAGCGTCCATGCCCAGGGGCAGACGGTGGTAATTCGTCAGGACGGCCGCGACCGCAATATCACTTTGTCTGCCGATGATGAAAGCATCCTCGACGCCGCATTGCGCCAGGGCGCTGACCTGCCGTATGCCTGTAAGGGCGGCGTATGCGCCACCTGTAAGTGCAAAGTGCTGCGCGGGGAAGTTTCTATGGCGACCAACTATAGCCTTGAGCCGGATGAACTGGCCGCAGGTTATGTACTGAGCTGTCAGGCGTTGCCGGTGACGTCTGATGTGATAGTCGACTTTGATGCTAAGGGGATGGCATGAGCGAACTCTTAAGCGTTCACCACGGCCGCGTGCTGCAACTGATACTAAACCGTCCGCAGGCGCGAAATGCGCTGAACAATGCGCTGTTAACACAGATTGCCGAAGCGCTGGAAGCCGCGCAGCAGGATGATGCCGTCGGCGCCGTCGTGATTGGCGGCAATACGCGTTTCTTCGCGGCTGGTGCCGATTTACAGGAGATGGCGGAGAAAGACCTGCCCGCCACGCTCAACGATGGCCGCCCACGGCTGTGGGCGCGCATTGACGCGTTTACCAAACCGCTGATCGCCGCGGTTAACGGTTATGCGCTGGGGGCGGGCTGCGAGCTGGCTTTGTTGTGCGATGTGGTCGTCGCCGGAGATAACGCAAGCTTCGGGTTGCCGGAAATCACGCTTGGCATCATGCCTGGCGCAGGCGGTACCCAGCGCCTGATTCGCTGCGTGGGCAAATCGCTGGCGACCCAGATGATCCTCACCGGAAATTCCATTGACGCGAAGCGCGCGCAGCAGGCCGGGCTGGTCAGCGAAGTGTATCCCAGCGGGCTGACGCTGGAATACGCCCTGGCGCTGGCGCTGCGGATGGCGGAACACTCGCCGCTGGCGCTGCAGGCGGCGAAACAGGCCCTGCGCCAGTCGCAGGAAGTGAGCTTGTATGCCGGTCTGGGACTGGAACGCCAGCTGTTTACGCTGTTGAGCGCAACCGACGATCGCCAGGAAGGGATCGCCGCATTTCTTGGCAAACGCAAACCCGAATTTAAAGGACGGTAATCATGGATGCATTGATTCTGAGCCACGTTGAGCACGGCGTGATGACCCTGACGCTGAACCGTCCGGATCGCCTGAACAGTTTTAACGACGAGATGCATCATCAGCTTGCCGAGTGTCTGAAGCAGGCGGAGAGCGACGAGACGATCCGCTGCCTGCTGATTACCGGCGCCGGGCGCGGTTTTTGCGCCGGACAGGATCTCAATGACCGCAATGTCGACCCGAACGGCCCCGCGCCGGATCTCGGGATGTCGGTCGAGCGCTTTTATAACCCGCTAGTTCGCCGTCTGGCGAAACTGCCGAAACCGGTGATCGCCGCAGTAAACGGCGTGGCGGCAGGGGCGGGCGCGACACTGGCGCTGGGCTGCGATATCGTCATCGCCGCCCGCTCGGTGAATTTTGTGATGGCCTTTAGCAAACTTGGCCTGGTGCCGGATTGCGGCGGCACCTGGCTGTTGCCGCGGGTGGCGGGGCGCGCCCGGGCGATGGCGCTGGCGCTGCTGGGCGACAAGCTCAGCGCCGAGCAGGCCCAGCAGTGGGGCATGATTTGGCAGGTGGTGGATGATGCGCAACTGCAGGAAACCGCAAGCCAGTTGGCGCGCCATCTGGCGACGCAGCCGACCTTTGGACTGGGGCTTATCAAGCAGGCGATCAACGCCGCTGAAACACACACCCTTGACCAGCAGCTCGATCTGGAGCGCGACTATCAGCGGATGGCCGGGCGCAGCGACGACTATCGCGAAGGCGTCAGCGCCTTTCTCGCCAAACGTCCACCTCAGTTCAGCGGGAAGTGATCATGAATGTTGCGATTAACACGGTGGCAGTGATTGGCAGCGGCACGATGGGTGCCGGGATTGCCGAAGTGGCCGCCGCCGCCGGTCATCAGGTGCTGTTGCACGATATCTCCGCCGATGCGCTGTCGCGCGCGATCACCGCGATGCGCCAGCGGCTGGAGGCCCGCGTGGCGCGCGGTAAACTCTGCGCCGACGCCAGTGAGCGGACGCTGGCGCGAATTATCCCTGTCGCCGACATTGCCGCTCTCGCCGCGGCTGACCTGGTGATTGAGGCCGCTGCGGAAAAACTGGATATCAAAAAAGCGCTGTTCAACCAGCTTGGCGACATCTGTCCGCCGCATACGCTGCTGACCAGCAACACCTCCTCGATCTCCATCACCGCGATTGCCGCCGGGGTAAAACACCCGGAGCGCGTGGCGGGGCTGCACTTCTTTAATCCGGCGCCGGTGATGAAGCTGGTGGAAGTGGTGAGCGGCATGGCGACGTCGACGGAAGTGATTGAGCAACTGTGCCAGTGCGTGACGCGGTGGGGGAAACAGCCGGTGCGTTGCCAGTCAACGCCAGGCTTTATCGTCAATCGCGTGGCGCGGCCGTTCTATGCCGAAGCCTGGCGCGCGCTGGAAGAGCAGGTGGCATCGCCCGAAACCATTGACGCCGCGCTGCATGAAGCAGGCGGCTTCCCGATGGGGCCGCTGGCGCTGACCGATCTCATCGGCCAGGACGTCAACTTTGCGGTGACCTGTTCGGTGTTTAACGCCTTCTGGCAGGAGCGTCGTTTTCTGCCCTCGCTGTTGCAGCAGGAGCTGGTGCTGGCGGGGCGCTTTGGCAAGAAGAGCGGCCACGGCGTGTATCGCTGGCCAGCCGGGGCACCGGATGTGGTGGTGACGGCGCTCGCCGATGGCGCTTTCGCGGCGTCGCAGGTGACGCAAAGCCGTGACGTTGTCACCAATTCGATGTGGACCGAGCTTGACGACGTGGTGCTGGCGGTTACGACAGGCGAAACCGCGCAGGCGATGTCAGCGCGCCTGCAGCGCCCGGTGGTGCTGATGGATCACAGCGAGAGCGACCTCGTGGTGATCGCGGCGGCGGCGGGCAATCATCCTCAGGATACGCAAAAAGCCGTGTACCACCTGCAGCAGCAGGGAAAACGGGTGCTGATGGTGGCGGATTATCCGGGGCTGCTGGTCTGGCGGACGCTGGCGATGCTGGTCAACGAAGCGCTGGACGCCCTGCAAAAAGGGGTGGCCAGCGAAGCGGATATCAATACCGCGCTGCGTCTTGGCGTCAACTACCCGCGCGGCCCGCTGCAGTGGGGAGAACAGCTGGGCTGGCAGCGCGTGCTGCAACTGCTGGATACCCTGCAGCGTCATTACGGCGAGGAACGCTATCGCCCCTGTTCACTGCTGCGCCAGCGCGCGCTTCTGGAGAGTAGCTATGAGTCATAACGCCTGGCACAACGCTCGCGCCATGTATCAACAGGATGCCTGCGCGCAGGCGCTGGGTATCGATATCGTCGAGATGGACGATGGCTTTGCGGTGCTGACCATGACCATCACGCCGTCGATGCTGAACGGTCATAAGACCTGCCACGGCGGTCAATTGTTCTCGCTGGCGGACACCGCGTTCGCCTATGCCTGCAACAGCCAGGGGCTGGCGGCGGTGGCGTCGGCCTGCACCATCGATTTTCTGCGTCCGGGGTTTGCCGGCGATAAGCTCACCGCGACGGCGCGGGTGCAGCATCAGGGCAAACTGACCGGCGTGTACGACATCGAAATCGTCAATCAACAACAAAAAACAGTTGCCCTGTTTCGCGGTAAATCACACCGCATCGGCGGCAGCGTGACGGGAGAAGCCTGATGCGTGACGCATTTATCTGTGATGGAGTTCGTACCCCGGTGGGGCGCTACGGCGGCGCGTTGTCCAGCGTACGCGCGGATGACCTGGCAGCGGTACCGCTGCGGGCGCTGCTGGCGCGCTATCCGCAGCTCGACGCGGAACGTATCGACGATGTGATCCTCGGCTGCGCCAACCAGGCAGGGGAGGATAACCGCAACGTGGCGCGCATGGCGACGCTGTTGGCGGGATTGCCGCAAACGGTCTCCGGCACCACCATTAACCGCCTGTGCGGTTCGGGGCTTGACGCCATCGGCTTTGCCGCCCGCGCGATCAAGGCAGGCGATGCAGATCTGCTGGTGGCGGGCGGTGTGGAATCGATGTCCCGGGCACCGTTCGTGATGGGCAAGGCGACCACGCCGTTTCAGCGCGAGGTGGAGATGGTTGATACCACTATCGGCTGGCGTTTTGTGAATCCGCTCATGCATCAGCACTTCGGAACTGACAGCATGCCGGAAACGGCGGAAAATGTAGCTGAGTTGTTAAGTATAAGCCGCGCCGACCAGGATGCTTTCGCGCTGCGCAGCCAGCAACGTACCGCGCTGGCTCAGCGTAACGGTATCCTGGCGCAGGAGATAGTGCCGGTCAGCGTGACGGGGAAAAAGGGCGCTATCACGGAGGTTTCCGTGGACGAGCACCCGCGAGCGGATACCACGCTCGAACAGCTGGCGAGCCTGAAAACGCCGTTTCGCAAAAATGGCGTCATCACTGCCGGTAACGCCTCAGGCGTTAACGACGGGGCGGCGGCGCTGCTGATTGCCAGCGAGCAGATGGCCGCGCGGCAGGGACTGACGCCGCGGGCGCGTATCGTCGCAATGGCGACCGCAGGCGTTGAACCGCGTCTGATGGGGCTCGGGCCGGTACCGGCCACCCGCAAAGTGCTGGAACGCGCGGGGTTAAGCATCACCGATATGGACGTTATCGAATTAAACGAAGCGTTTGCGGCGCAGGCGCTGGGCGTCCTGCGTCAACTGGGGCTTGCGGATGATGCCCCTCATGTAAACCCCAACGGCGGCGCCATCGCGTTAGGCCATCCGTTGGGAATGAGTGGTGCACGTCTGGCGCTGTCCGCCAGCCATGAACTGCACCGTCGCGGCGGGCGTTACGCCCTCTGCACGATGTGTATCGGTGTGGGTCAGGGCATCGCCATGATCCTGGAACGTGTGTGAGCGAATCTACCTGCGAGTACCCGACAATGATAACGACAAAATTAGAACCGATTGAAACCGCGTCCGTCGATGAGTTGCAGGCTCTGCAAACCCAGCGCATGAAATGGACCCTCAAGCATGCCTACGACAACGTGCCGATGTACCGTCGAAAATTCGACGCGGCGGGCGTGCACCCTGACGATTTCAAAGAGCTGATTGATATCCGCAAGTTCCCGTGCACCACTAAACAGGATCTGCGCGATAACTACCCGTTCGATGCCTTCGCCGTGCCGATGGAGCAGATTGTCCGTATCCACGCCTCGTCGGGTACGACCGGTAAGCCGACCGTGGTGGGCTACACCCAAAACGATATCGATACCTGGGCCAATATCGTCGCCCGTTCGCTGCGTGCGGCGGGCGGCAGCGCCAAAGATAAAATTCATGTGGCTTATGGCTATGGCCTGTTTACCGGCGGTCTTGGCGCCCACTACGGCGCCGAGCGCCTTGGCGCGACGGTGATCCCGATGTCCGGCGGACAAACGGAGAAACAGGCGCAGCTGATCCGCGATTTTCAGCCGGACATGATCATGGTGACGCCATCCTATTGCCTCAACCTGATCGAAGAGCTGGAGCGGCAGATGGGCGGCGACGCCAGCGGTTGCTCGCTGCGCGTCGGCGTCTTCGGCGCCGAGCCGTGGACGCAGGCGATGCGCAAAGAGATCGAGCGCCGTCTGGGGATCACCGCGCTGGATATTTACGGCCTGTCGGAAGTGATGGGCCCGGGCGTGGCGATGGAGTGTATCGAAACCGCCGACGGTCCGACCATCTGGGAAGACCATTTCTACCCGGAAGTGGTGAACCCCAACGACGGCTCGCCGCTTGACGATGGCCAGCTCGGCGAACTGCTGTTTACCACTTTAACTAAAGAGGCGCTGCCGGTTATCCGCTATCGCACCCGCGACCTGACACGCCTGCTGCCGGGTTCCGCCCGTACAATGCGCCGTATGGATCGCATCAGCGGCCGCAGTGACGACATGCTTATCATCCGCGGCGTGAACGTTTTCCCGTCGCAGCTTGAAGAGGAGATAGTCAAGTTTGAGCACCTCTCACCGCATTACCAACTGGAGGTGAGCCGTCGCGGTCATCTTGATTCACTTTCCGTGAAAGTGGAGCTCAAAGAGAGCAGCTTGTTCCTGACGCACGAGCAGCGTTGTCAGGTGTGCCACCAGTTGCGCCACCGGATTAAATCGATGGTCGGGATCTCAACGGACGTGATGATTGTGAACTGCGGCAGCATTCCGCGCTCGGAAGGCAAGGCCTGCCGGGTGTTCGACCTGCGTAAAGCCGCCGCCAACAACTAATCCCTGGTTTTGGCCCTCTCTTCGCAGAGAGAGGGCATTTTCAACTGTGCTATGATTCATCCAGGATAAAAAAGACAACAGAATGAATCAGATGAGTAAACTCGATAACTTCATCCAACAGGTCGTGACCGCGGCCCCCGTCAGCGGTACGTCGCTTATCTCATCGCTGTACGGCGACGCGCTTTCTCACCGCGGCGGCGAGGTCTGGCTTGGGAGTCTGACCGCGCTGCTCGAAGGGTTAGGATTTGGCGATCGCTTCGTGCGCACCTCGCTGTTTCGTCTCAATAAAGAGGGTTGGCTGGATGTTGTGCGTATCGGGCGGCGCAGCTTTTATCGCCTGAGCGATAAAGGGCTGCGGTTAACCCGGCGCGCTGAAAGCAAAATCTACCGCGCCGAGCCGCCAGCCTGGGACGGCACCTGGCTGCTGTTGCTTTCTGAAGGGCTGGATAAAGGCATGCTTAACGATGTGAAAAAGCAGCTTATCTGGCAGGGGTTCGGCACTCTGGCCCCCAGCCTGATGGCCTCGCCGTCGCAAAAGCTCGCCGACGTACAGACGCTGCTGCATGAGGCGGGCGTGGCGGAAAACGTTATCTGTTTCGAGGCTCACTCGCCGCTGGCGACATCGGTCAGCGCGCTGCGGGCGCGGGTAGAGGAGTGTTGGCAGCTTACCGAACAGAATGCCATGTACGACGCGTTTATTACCACTTTCCGCCCGCTGCTGCCGCTGTTGCGTGACGTGACGCCGGACGAGCTGACGCCGGAGCGCTGCTTTAAAATCCAGCTGTTGCTGATTCATCTCTACCGCAGGGTGGTGCTCAAAGACCCGCTGCTGCCGGAGGAGCTGCTGCCCGCCCACTGGATGGGACAGGCGGCGCGCCAGCTGTGCATCAATATTTACCAGCACGTGGCGGCCGGGGCGCTTACCTGGGTCGGCGAGAAAAGTGAGACCTCCGTCGGGCCGCTGCCACATCCTGCCAGCCTGTTTTATCAGCGCTTTGGCGGACTGAACCTGAAATAAGGGAGACAACATGCCAGTTTATCAGATTGATGGATTAACCCCGGTGGTTCCGGAGGAGAGTTATGTCCACCCAACAGCGGTGTTGATTGGCGACGTTATCCTCGGCAAAGGGGTCTACGTGGGGCCGAATGCCAGCCTGCGCGGTGATTTTGGGCGCATTGTGGTGAAAGACGGCGCCAACATTCAGGATAACTGCATCATGCACGGTTTTCCTGGGCAGGACACCATTGTCGAAGAGGACGGGCACATCGGCCATAGCGCCATTCTTCACGGCTGCGTGATCCGCCGTAATGCGCTGGTCGGTATGAACGCCGTGATAATGGACGGCGCGGTGATCGGCGAAAACAGCATTGTCGGCGCAGCGTCGTTTGTGAAAGCAAAAGCGGAAATGCCGGCCAGTTATCTGATTATCGGCAGTCCGGCGAAGGCGATCCGCGCTTTAAGCGCCGGCGAAATGGCCTGGAAAATGCAGGGAACCCGCGAATATCAGGTGCTGGTGGAGCGCTGTAAGCTCACTATGCATCAGGTAGAACCGTTGCGGGAAGAGGAAGAAGGACGTAAACGGCTGGAGTTTGACGAGAACCTGCGGCCAAAATCGGCGATATAATGCAAAAATCCCCTCCCGGCAGGCGGTGGGAGGGGATTCGTCAATCAGGCGGCAACGAAGTCGTTGATCGCGTCTTTCGCGTCGTTCTGCGCTTTAGCGGCCACGTCAGGCCCGTAGGCAACCCCTTCAGCAAACACGAAGTTGACGTCGGTGATGCCGATGAAGCCCAGGAACAGCTTCATGTATGGCGCGACCAGGTCAGTCGCGGTATCTTTGTGGATACCGCCGCGGCTGGACAGGACCACCGCGCGTTTACCGGTCACCAGACCTTCCGGGCCGTTCTCGGTGTAGCGGAAAGTCACACCCGCACGGGCCACCAGATCAAAGTAGTTTTTCAGCTGTGTCGGGATGTTAAAGTTGTACATCGGCGCGGCGATAACAATCACATCGTGGGATTTCAGCTCGGCAATCAGCTCGTCAGACAGCGCCAGCGCGTCCTGCTGACGCGGCGTCAGCGGCGCATCGCCCGGACGCAGCGCACCAACCAGTTCACCATCCAGTACCGGAATCGGGGAGGCGGCCAGATCGCGAACGGTAATCTGGTCTGCCGGGTGTTTTGCACGCCACTGATCGACAAAATAGTCAGTCAACTGACCAGACTGAGAGTACCCTGCCAGAATACTGGATTTGAGAACTAATACTTTGCTCATGGGTGTTTCCTTATATTAGATTGACGGGCCGTTGCCCTGTTGCTTGTTGACACTCTATTCACAATCCTGCTGCAGGGATAGCGCAATATATCGAAGCCTTCGTTCAAATTTATTGATGAAAGAAAGAATTGCCGCGATGTGGTAATCTAACATCAATGAAAACAGAGACATTTTTCCGGCAGTGCACTGCCCGGTAACGCTATGACAGAACAACAGAAGTTAACCTTCCCGATGCTCAATACGCTGCTTGACGGCCTGATGCTGCGCGACAAACAGCGCTTCAGCCGCCGTCTGCATGGGGTGAAAAAGGTTAAAAATCCTGATGCACAACAGGCCATTCTCCAGGAGATGGCGCAGGAGATTGAACAGGCAGCCGGTCAGGTCGTGCTACGCGAAACGGCGCGCCCGGCGATAACGTACCCGGAAAACCTGCCGGTCAGTCAAAAAAAGCAGGCGATTCTCGAGGCGGTGCGCGACCACCAGGTGGTGATTGTCGCCGGTGAAACCGGTTCAGGGAAAACCACTCAGTTGCCGAAGATTTGTATGGAGCTGGGACGCGGGGTGAAAGGGCTTATCGGCCATACTCAGCCGCGTCGTCTGGCGGCACGAACCGTGGCGAACCGTATCGCCGAAGAGCTGCAAACGGAGCCGGGCGGCTGCATCGGCTATAAGGTGCGCTTTAGCGATCACGTCAGCGACACCACCATGGTGAAGCTGATGACCGACGGTATTCTGCTGGCGGAAATTCAGCAGGATCGGCTGCTGATGCAGTACGACACCATCATTATCGATGAAGCGCACGAACGCAGCCTGAACATCGATTTCCTGCTGGGTTACCTGAGGGAGTTGTTGCCGCGGCGTCCTGACCTGAAGATTATCATCACTTCGGCGACGATCGACCCTGAGCGCTTCTCGCGCCACTTCAATAATGCGCCGATTATTGAAGTTTCCGGGCGGACGTACCCGGTGGAGGTGCGCTATCGCCCGATAGTGATCGATGCTGATGACACCGAGCGCGACCAGTTGCAGGCGATTTTCGATGCCGTTGACGAGCTGAACCACGAAGGGCCGGGCGACATCCTGATCTTCATGAGCGGCGAGCGTGAAATTCGTGATACCGCCGATGCGCTGAGCAAGCGGGATTTACGCCACACCGAAATTTTACCGCTGTATGCGCGGCTGTCGAACAGCGAGCAGAACCGGGTATTCCAGTCGCACAGCGGACGGCGCATCGTGCTGGCGACCAACGTCGCGGAAACGTCGCTGACCGTGCCGGGCATCAAGTATGTCATTGACCCGGGTACCGCGCGCATCAGCCGCTATAGCTACCGCACCAAAGTACAGCGTCTGCCGATCGAACCCGTGTCGCAGGCCTCCGCTAACCAGCGTAAAGGCCGCTGCGGGCGCGTATCGGAAGGGATCTGTATTCGTCTGTACTCGGAAGACGATTTCCTCTCGCGCCCGGAGTTTACCGACCCGGAAATTCTGCGCACTAACCTGGCCTCGGTGATTCTGCAAATGACGGCGCTGGGACTGGGCGATATCGCGGCCTTCCCGTTTGTGGAAGCGCCGGATAAGCGCAATATTCAGGACGGCGTCCGCCTGCTCGAAGAGCTGGGCGCCATCACGACCGACGAGCAGCAGACGGCCTATAAGCTGACGGCGCAGGGCCGCCAGCTCAGCCAGCTACCGGTGGATCCGCGTCTGGCGCGGATGGTGCTGGAGGCGCAAAAACACGGTTGCGTGCGCGAGGCGATGATCATCACCTCGGCGCTCTCGATTCAGGACCCGCGCGAGCGCCCACTGGACAAGCAGCAGGCCTCCGATGAGAAGCACCGTCGTTTCCACGATAAAGAGTCGGATTTCCTGGCGTACGTGAACCTGTGGAACTACCTGGGCGAGCAGCAGAAGGCGCTGTCATCGAACCAGTTCCGCCGCCTGTGCCGCACCGACTACCTCAACTACCTGCGCGTGCGCGAGTGGCAGGATATCTACACGCAGCTGCGTCAGGTGGTGAAAGAATTACGCATTCCGGTCAACAGCGAACCGGCGGAGTACCGCGAAATTCACGTTGCGCTGCTGACCGGGCTGTTGTCGCACATCGGCATGAAAGACGCCGATAAACAGGAGTTCACCGGCGCGCGTAATGCCCGCTTCTCCATTTTCCCCGGTTCCGGCTTATTCAAAAAGCCGCCGAAGTGGACGATGGTCGCGGAGCTGGTGGAAACCAGCCGCCTGTGGGGGCGTATCGCCGCGCGCATTGAACCGGAATGGGTGGAACCTGTCGCCCAGCACCTGATTAAGCGCTCATACAGTGAACCGCACTGGGAGCGCGCGCAGGGGGCGGTGATGGCCACGGAAAAAGTCACTGTCTACGGCCTGCCTGTCGTTGCCGCGCGTAAGGTCAATTACAGTCAGATTGACCCGGCGCTGTGCCGCGAGCTGTTCATCCGCCATGCGCTGGTTGAGGGCGACTGGCAAACGCGTCATGCGTTTTTCCGCGATAACCTCAGGTTACGCGCCGAAGTGGAAGAACTGGAGCATAAATCACGTCGCCGCGACATCCTGGTGGACGACGAAACGCTGTTTGAATTTTATGACCAGCGAATCAGCCACGATGTCGTTTCCGCCCGCCATTTCGACAGTTGGTGGAAAACGGTCAGCCGCGAAACGCCGGATCTGCTCAACTTTGAAACGAGCATGCTCATCAAAGAGGGCGCGGAGGGGGTCAGCAAGCTGGATTACCCGAACTTCTGGCATCAGGGCAGCCTGAAGCTGCGCCTGAGCTACCAGTTTGAGCCGGGAGCGGATGCAGACGGCGTTACCGCGCACATCCCGCTGCCGCTGCTCAACCAGGTTGAGGAGGCCGGGTTTGAATGGCAAATTCCGGGTCTGCGCCGTGAGCTTATCATTGCGCTTATCAAGTCGCTGCCCAAACCGGTACGGAGAAACTTTGTTCCGGCGCCGAACTACGCGCAAGCGTTTTTAGGCCGCGCCACACCGCTGGAACTGCCGTTGCTGGATTCGCTTGAGCGTGAATTGCGCCGGATGACCGGGGTGACCATTGACCGTGAAGACTGGCACTGGGAACAGGTGCCCGATCATCTGAAAATCACCTTCCGGGTAGTGGATGATAAAAACAAAAAGCTGCAGGAAGGACGCGACCTCAACGCCCTGAAAGAGACGCTGAAAGGGAAAGTACAGGAAACGCTGTCAGCGGTGGCGGATGACGGTATCGAACAGAACGGACTGCACCTGTGGAGTTTCGGCTCGCTGCCGGAAAGCTATGAGCAAAAGCGCGGTAACTATAAGGTAAAAGCCTGGCCTGCGCTGGTGGATGAACGCGACAGCGTGGCGATTAAGCTGTTCGACAATCCGCAGGCGCAGCAGCAGGCCATGTGGTGCGGCTTGCGTCGTTTATTGCTGCTGAATACCCCGTCGCCGATCAAATACCTGCACGAGAAGCTGCCGAATAAAGCCAAGCTGGGGCTCTATTTTAACCCCTACGGCAAAGTGCTGGATTTGATTGATGACTGTATCTCCTGCGGCGTGGACAAGCTGATTGACGAAGCGGGCGGCCCGGTGTGGACGCAAGAACGTTTTGCCGCGCTGCACGAGAAAGTGCGGGGCGAGCTCAACGATACCGTGGTGGAGATTGCCAAACAGGTAGAGCAGATCCTGACGGCGGTGTTTAACATTAATAAACGCCTGAAAGGTCGAGTGGATATGACCATGGCGCTGGGGCTGTCGGACGTCAAATCGCAAATGAGCGGTCTGGTGTATCGCGGCTTCGTGACCGGCAACGGCTTTAAGCGCCTCGGCGATACGCTGCGTTACCTGCAGGGTATTGAGCGTCGGCTGGAGAAGCTGGCGGTCGACCCGCACCGCGATCGCGCGCAGATGCTGAAGGTTGAAAGCGTGCAGCAGGCGTGGCAGCAGTGGCTGAATAAACTGCCGCCCGCCCGGCGCGGCGATGCGGACGTGCAGGAGATCCGCTGGATGATTGAGGAGCTGCGCATCAGCTACTTCGCTCAGCAGCTCGGGACGCCGTATCCGGTCTCCGATAAGCGTATCCTGCAGGCGATGGAACAGATTAGCGCCTGAATTCAGGACTTACAGCGAACCTAACAGCGGCGTGCGGGTAATCCGCGCGTCGCCGTTAATCACCTTGCGCCCGCGCAGATGAATGGTGTCGCCGTCGTAGGCCTCAATCACCGCATTTTCAGTGATCTCAACATGATGCTCGATCACCACATCGCCGCTGATGCGGGCGTGGCCTTCGATCAGCACGTTGTCGTCAAGCAGTACGGGGCCGCCGCGCAGCCAGGCGTAGCCGCCGACCAGCACCCGGTGTTTCAGCACGCAGTTGCCTTCCACCACGGCGTTTTCCGCCACCTGCGCGCTGTAGCGCAGCGTGGGGATCGCATCCTCGCCGCGCCCGGCGACCACGCGCGCGTGGCCGTAGACTTTGGCGCAATCGCACAACCAGACGTTGTTTTCCTCATTCCCCTGGATAAGCGCCGCGTCAAAGACTTCTGCCCGATGCTCAATAAACGCCTGGTCGACAATGGCGTCGCCGTAGACCTGCGCCTGGTGGACAACCCGCGAGCGGCTGACCGTCGCGCGATCGTAAATCTGCAGGATCTGTTCGCGTTCCCGCGTCAGCCCTTTGGCGGCGATAATGTCGCAGTCGTTGAGGACCCGGGCGCTGCCGAAGAGGTGGCACTCGCCGCGTACACGGGAATTTTTTACCGTGACGTTGTCACTTAAATGCGCTTGATCGCTGATTTCGGCTGTCTCCACAAGGGCGTTTCCCGCCACCCGCGCGCCATGGCTGAGAATGCACGTCCCGCAAATACGCGCGTTTTCCTCGACCCGGGCCTCGGCGAAGACCATACTGTTTTCGTCATAAATCCAGCAGGCTCCTTGCTGGCTTAACGCCTGCGGTGAATCAATCCAACCGCCGGCGGCGCCCTGTTTTACATCGGCGAAATCGTACAGGGCGATAATTTGCCAGAGGTCGACGCTTTTTTTCTCGCCGTCTTGCTGATAGCTAAAGGCGCGGGAAGAGGTGCTGAGGCGGTATTTGTTCATCGCAGTTCTCATCACGAGTGATTAACATAAACGTAGCAAAAAATCTCCGTGACGCCGTGGAGAACATTACTTTAAAATGCAACTTCAAAATTATTTGAAAGATTCAACGCTATGAGTGGACTATCGACAGAACCCAAAGTACTTCATCTTCCCGCGGGCTATTTTGGCATGGTGCTCGGTACCATCGGCATGGGGTTCGCCTGGCGCTACGCCAGCACTATCTGGCCGGTTAGCCCTTATATCGGCAACGCTCTGGTGACGCTGGCTATCGTCATGTGGGCGTTGCTGACCCTGGCGTTTATCGCCCGGCTGGTGCGCTTTCCAACGAGCGTGGTGGCGGAAATGCGCCATCCGGTGGCCAGCAGTTTTGTCAGCCTGTTTCCGGCCACCACCCTGCTGGTGGCGATTGGCGTCACACCGTGGCTACGGCCGCTGGCGCTGATGCTGTTTTCCGTCGGCGTCGTGCTGCAACTTGCCTATGCGGCCTGGCAGAGCGCCGGGCTGTGGCGCGGTAAACATCCGGGAGACGCCACCACGCCGGGGCTGTATTTGCCGACGGTCGCCAACAACTTTATCAGCGCCATGGCCTGTGGCGCGCTGGGATTCAACGATGCCGGGCTGGTATTCCTGGGCGCCGGGATCTTCTCCTGGCTGAGCCTTGAGCCCGTTATCCTGCAACGCCTGCGCAGCTGCGGCGAACTGCCCGCGCCGCTGCGCACCTCGCTTGGCATTCAGTTGGCGCCCGCGCTGGTCGCCTGTAGCGCCTGGCTTGCGGTCAACGGCGGGCAGGCCGACGTGCTGGCGAAGATGCTCTTTGGTTACGGCATGCTTCAGTTGCTGTTTATGCTGCGCCTGATGCCGTGGTATCTGAAACAGCCGTTTAACGCCTCATTCTGGAGCTTCTCGTTCGGCGTGTCCGCGCTGGCGACCACCGGGCTGCATCTGGGGCAGGCGGCGACGTCGGGTTTTTTCCATACCCTCGCCATTCCGCTGTTCATTTTTACCAACGCCATCATCGCATTTTTGCTCATTCGTACGCTGAGCCTGCTGCTGAGCGGTAAGCTGCTGATCCGCGTTGAACGTTCGACATTATCAGGAAAAAAGGAGCCATCATGACCGTACGTGACGAATTTTACTTTACTGAAAAATATGGCCTGACCCGCACCCACTCCGAGGTGCTGAACGCCGTCGCGCACGTGGCGCCGGGCAAGACGCTGGATTTGGGCTGCGGCAACGGCCGTAACAGCCTGTATCTGGCGGCAAACGGTTTTGATGTGACGGCATGGGATAAAAACCCCATGAGCATCAATAATCTGGAATCCATCCGCAGCGCTGAAGGGCTGGAGAATTTGCGCGCGAGCGTGGCTGACCTTAACAACCTGCGCTTTGACGGCGAGTATGACTTTATCCTCTCGACCGTGGTGCTGATGTTCCTCAACGCAAAGACCATTCCGGGGCTTATCGATAATATGCAGCGCTGCACCCGTCCCGGCGGCTGGAACCTGATTGTCGCGGCCATGGACACTGACGATTATCCCTGCACCGTCGACTTCCCGTTCGCGTTCAAGCCCGGCGAACTGCGTGACTATTACGCGGGCTGGACGCTGGCGAAATACAATGAAGACGTTGGCGAACTGCACCGCACCGACGTCGACGGTAATCGTATCAGGCTACGTTTCGCCACGATGCTGGCGCGCAAACCGGTCTAAAAATAACGGCGGTATGATTATGGTGACAATTAGTTTCATGCCGCAATTTATTTTAATTTTATATTAAAATACAAGTACATATCATAGATGATTATGATTAATAGCTATAGTTTCTGATTCTGTACGCGATCGCTGTTTTTGCTACAACAAACCTGTCCGGATTTTGTTATAAGTGCCCGGCATTTGTGCATTTACAGGGATTAACTCATGCGTACTACTACGTTATTGAAAGTGGCCGCCCTGACGGGCATGTTGGCGTTGACGGGATGTGCATCGAAAATCGCTCAGCCGAATCAGTATTCCGGTTTTTTAAAAGATTATTCTAACCTGAAGGAAACGACGACCGCCTCGGGAAAATCGGAATTGCGTTGGGTAGACCCTCACTATAACCCGAGCAACTATGACAACATTGTTTATAACCCGGTTATCTATTATCCGGTACCGAAACCCAATACGCAGATTGGTCAGCAGGTGCTCGACGGGATCCGTAATTACACCAACCAGCAGCTCAAGCAGGCTATCTCCGAGAGAAAGCCGCTGGCGATGACCGTTGGCCCGCGTAGCCTGATCTTCCGTGGCGCTATCACTGCCGTGAACTCCAGCAAAGAAGGGCTGCAGTTCTATGAAGTTATCCCGGTGGCGATGATTGTGGCGGGTACCCAGGCGGCAACAGGTCACCGCACGATGGACACCAATCTGTACTTCGAAGCTGAGCTGATTGATGCGAAAACCAATAAACCGGTGATTAAAGTCGTCCGTAAAGGCGAAGGTAAAACGCTGTCCAACGAATCGACCCCGATGACCATTGATACCCTGAAGCAGGTTATCGATGACATGGCGGTCGACGCGGTTAAATTCAATCCTAATCAGAAATAACGGCGAAGCCCGGGGTGAACACACCGGGCTTCTTTTATTATGCCGCCGTTTTGGTGAACGCCCGTCGTTTGAACCAGGTTGCGGGTTTTGCAAACATCACCAGATTTCCTGCCAGTATCAGCGCCAGGCCGAAGACGGCATTGGCATGCCAGAAATAGCCTTCATAAAACGTTGAAATCGTCAGCGCCACCAGCGGGAACAACAGGGTGCTGTAGGCGGCATTGGCCGGACCAATACGCCCGACCAGCGTAAAGTAAGCACCAAAGGCGATGACCGAGCCAAACAGCGCCAGATACAGCAGCGCGCCGAGGTAGCTTACGGTCCATTGCGGCATAAAGCTGTCGCCGCGAACCAGCGCGATGACGCCCATCACCAGCGTGCCGTAGAGCATGGCCCAGCTGTTGGTGGTCAGGGTTTCCAGACCGCGGCGCTGGTGGCGAATGCTCAGCATATTGCCGAGCGAAAAACCGTAGGTGCCGAGCGCGCTCAGGCCGACGCCCATCAGCAACTCGCGGCTCATGCCGCTGGCCTGCAGGTCATCCCAGAACAGGGTCACAATCCCGATAAACCCCAGCAGCGCGGCGAACCAGAAGCGGGCAGGCGGCTGCTGGCGAAAGAAAATAAAGCTGTTGATCGCGTTAAACAGTACGGCCATGGAGAAGATAACCGACTCCAGCCCGGTGTTGATCCACGCCGCGGCGGTGTAAAAGCACCAGAAGTTAAAGCAGAACACACAGCAGCCCTGAATCAGGCAAAAGAGATGATCGCGCCGCGCCAGACGACGCAGGCGGCCCGTCAGCCCCAGCACCACCAGCAGGGTGACGCTCGCCAGCGCAAAACGCCAGAAAATGGAGACCGGCGCCGGGACGGGACCCTGCTGTAAAAAGATGGCAATCCAGGTGGTACCCCAGATAACCACGACCAGAAGGTAGAGGAGGACGTTCATATTTTCGCTCCGCATCAGCGATGAAAAGCGCAAGTATGGCGCTGATGCCGCGTCGACGCTTGCAGCGGATTGCGGGGGAATTGCAAAATCTTGCGCTTTTTTCGCCTGACTTCAGGCGGCAGGGCTGGCAACGACGGGCGACAATTCATAGACTACGGAGAGACTAATTTGTAAAGCGGATGTTATGTCACACTCTTACGGTACCTTCGAAACGCTGCGCCAGCAAAACGCCATACTGCGCGATACGGTCGATTTACACTCTGGTATCCAGCTGGCGGCCTGGTTTAACAATCACGATACCGTAACCGTGAACAGCAACCATCATACTCTCAGCTTGTATATTGCGGACGGCTACGAAAGCTACCATAAGACGCCCCACGGCTGGAAAAACGGCGGCGGGCCGGATCGTTTTTGCCTGATGCCGCAGGAGAGCGAATCGAGTTGGGACATTCGCGGCAACCTGTCGTTCGTACACCTGTACTGTACCGACGCGCACCTGCGCGAGGTGGGCGAGCAGATTTGGGACAAGCGCCCGGCGACCTTCAGTCTTGATGAAAAAACCTTTGCCCACGATGAAAGGATAACCTCGCTGTACCGCCATTTTCTGCTGGGCTGCGACTGGCATCAGCAGGCGAACCAGCTGGCGTTGAGTACCGCCAGCACACTGCTGTTGACGCATCTGATCCAGCGCTATACCAACGTGCAGTGGCAACTGCCGAAAGTCACCGGCGGGCTGGCGCCCGTGGTGCTGCGCAATGTGCTGGCGTTTATCGACAGCCATCTTGATAAGCCGCTGATGCTGGCGGAACTGGCGCAACAGGCGGCGCTCAGCGAGTATCATTTTGCCCGGATGTTCCGCCAGTCGATGAAGGTGGCGCCGCATCAGTACGTGATGCAGCGGCGGATGGAAAAAGCGCAGCAACTGGTGCGCCACAGCGCGCTGCCGCTAACCGATATCGCGCTGGCCTGCGGGTTTAACTCCGCCAGCCATTTCAGCAACCGCTTCAAAAGCGTGACCGGATTGACACCGTCCCAGCTACGCGCGGCGAGCCAGTGACAGTACGCTAAAGCAAACGCCGCCCGCGACCAGTCCCCAGAACGCCGACCCGATACCGCCGAGCGTCAGTCCGCTGGCGGTCACCAGAAACGTCACCATCGCTGCATCCCGCTCGCTCTCATGCGTCAGCGCCTGCATCAGGCTGCCGCCGAGGGTGCCGAGCAGCGCAAGGCCTGCCAGCATCTGGATCCAGGCGACGGGTAATGCCGCCATCAGCGAGGTAATCGAGCCGCCAAATATCCCCGCCAGCAGGTAAAACATGCCTGCGGCCGCCGCCGCTTTCCAGCGCTGATGCGGGTCCGGGTGCGCATCCGGGCTCTGGCAAATGGCGGCAGTGATCGCGGCAATGCAGATAGAGTAGACGCCGAACGGCGACAGCAGCAGAGCGATGGCGCCGGTAATGACGATTAGCGATGACGCCGGTACGCGGTAGCCGGAGGCCTGTAGCGTGGCGAATCCCGGCGCGTTTTGCGAGGCCATGGTGACCAGGAAGAAGGGCAGTCCCACGCTCAGCAGCAGCGAGGGGTCGAAATGCGGGGCGATGTAGCGCGGCACGACCACGGCAAACTGTATCGCCATGGTGTTAACGTCGCCCAGCAACAGCGCCGCAATACTGCCTGCCAGCAGCGCAGCGACCACCGCATAGCGCGGGGCGAGCGCTTTACAGGCAAGCCAGGCCAGCAGCATGCTGCCGCACAGCCAGAGGTTTTGCGACAGCGTGCTGAACGCCTGTAACCCAAAGCGCAGCAAAATACCCGCCAGCATCGCCGCCGCCAGCGAATGCGGCACGATTTTCATTATTCGCGCAAACAGCCCGGTAATGCCGCACAGCACGATCAGGGCGTTGGCAAAAATAAACACGCCGATGGCGTCATTGAGGCTGACCCCCTGTAGCCCGCTGACCAGCAGCGCAGCGCCGGGCGTCGACCAGGCGGTGAGAATCGGGACTTTGCGCCAGAGCGTCAGCAGCAGGGTGCTGACACCCATCGCCACGCCCAGCGCGGTCATCCATCCGGCGATATCCTGCGCGGTTGCGCCCGCGACGCTCGCCGCCTGCCAGATGATAGCAGCGGAGCTGGCATAACCGACCAGCACGGCAACAAAACCGGTCAGCAGCGTGGGGAAAGGAAGCGTGAACGTACGCATTTATTTTACCTTGTGCGTTATAGCGTCCATAAAAGGTATCATTGAGCGTTATAGCGCACAAGTGGTAAGCTGCAGAAAAAAGGAGCCGCTATGAATATTGCGCAACATCTGGCAGCGACGTTAAAAACGCTGCGTCAGCAGCGGGGCTGGAGCCTGTCCAGGCTTGCGGAGGAAACGGGCGTATCGAAGGCGATGCTCGGGCAAATCGAGCGTAATGAGTCCAGCCCGACGGTGGCGACGCTGTGGAAAATCGCTACCGGGCTGAACGTGCCGTTTTCGTTGTTTATCACGCCGCCGGAGAGCGAGACAACAGCCTATGATCCTCAGCAGCAGGCGATGGTGGTGACGCCGCTGTTCCCGTGGGATGCCGAACTGCGTTTCGACCACTTCTCCATCATGCTGGCGCCCGGGGCGCTCAGCGAGTCGGCGCCGCACGAAGCCGGGGTGATTGAGCATGTCGTCGCCATCAGCGGGACGCTGGATATGTGTATTGACGGGCGCTGGCAGCGGGTTGCCGCCGGAGAAGGGCTACGCTTTGCCGGTGATACCGCCCATGCCTATCGCAACAGCAGCGATGAAACCGTGCATTTTCACTCATTAATCCACTACCCGAGAGAAAAGAAAGGGGACGCCGCAGGGCATCGGGCTTGCGGAAAATGATTTCGTCCGGCGCGACTTCTGACTACAATAGCCGCCATTTTGACCATAATGGATAACGACGATTGTATGCGCCTGCAAAACCATCATCTCGAACTACTCAGCCCGGCCCGTGACGCGGCTATTGCCCGTGAAGCTATTCTGCACGGCGCGGACGCGGTCTATATCGGCGGCCCCGGGTTTGGCGCCCGTCATAACGCCAGCAACAGCTTGCGCGACATCGCCGAGCTGGTGCCGTTTGCCCATCGCTATGGCGCGAAGGTGTTCGTTACCCTGAACACCATTCTGCATGATGATGAACTGGAACCGGCGCAGGCGCTGATTACCGACCTGTACCACACTGGTGTTGATGCGCTGATCGTCCAGGATATGGGGATCCTTGAACTGGATCTGCCGCCGATTGAGCTGCATGCCAGCACCCAATGCGATATCCGCAGCGTCGAGAAGGCGAAGTTCCTCTCTGATGCCGGTTTCAGCCAGATTGTTCTGGCGCGCGAGCTGAACCTTGAGCAGATTCAGGCAATCCATGCGTCCACCGACGCGACCATCGAATTCTTTATTCACGGCGCGCTGTGCGTGGCGTATTCCGGACAGTGCTATATCTCCCACGCCCAGACCGGGCGCAGCGCCAACCGCGGCGACTGCTCGCAGGCGTGCCGTCTGCCGTATACCCTGAAAGACGATCAGGGGCGCGTGGTGGCGTATGAAAAACATCTGCTGTCGATGAAAGATAACGATCAGACCGCTAACCTGGCGGCGCTTATCGACGCGGGCGTTCGCTCGTTCAAAATCGAAGGCCGTTATAAGGACATGAGCTACGTGAAGAACATCACGGCGCACTATCGCCAGATGCTCGACGCTATCATTGAAGACCGGGGTAACCTGGCGCGCTCATCGGCAGGACGTACCGAACATTTCTTTATTCCGTCCACGGACAAAACCTTCCATCGCGGCAGCACCGACTACTTTGTTAACGCCCGTAAAGGCGATATAGGCGCATTTGACTCACCGAAATTTATCGGCCTGCCGGTCGGTGAAGTACTGAAGGTCGGTAAAGAAAGCCTTGACGTCGAAGTGACCGAACCGCTGGCGAACGGCGACGGGCTGAATGTGATGATCAAACGTGATGTTGTCGGCTTTCGCGCCAATACGGTAGAGAAAATCGGAGAAAACCGCTACCGCGTCTGGCCGAATGAAATGCCGGCGGATCTGCATAAAGCGCGCCCGCATCAGGCGCTTAACCGCAACCTTGATCACAACTGGCAGCAGGCGTTGCTGAAGACCTCCAGCGAGCGTCGTATCGCCGTGGATATCGAACTTGGCGGCTGGCAGGAACAGCTGATCCTGACCATGACCAGCGAGGATGGCGTCAGCGTAACTCATACCCTCGATGGCCAGTTTGCCGGGGCTGACAACGCGGAAAAAGCGCTGAGCAACCTGCAGGACGGTATCGCGAAGCTCGGGCAGACTATTTACTATCCGCGCAAGGTTGACGTGAATCTGCCGGAAGCGCTGTTTGTGCCGACCAGCCTGGTCAACCAGCTGCGCCGCGAAACGGCCGGGATGCTGGATGAGGCCCGTCTGGCCGCTTATCAGCGCGGTAGCCGTAAGCCGGTCTCCGTACCGGCGCCAGTCTACCCGGAAACGCACCTGACGTTCCTGGCTAACGTTTACAACCATAAAGCCCGCGCGTTTTACCAGCGCTATGGCGTCCAGTTGATTGATGCGGCGTATGAGGCCCACGAAGAGAAGGGCGATGTGCCGGTGATGATCACCAAACACTGCCTGCGTTTTGCCTTCAACCTCTGTCCAAAGCAGGCGAAAGGCAATATCAAGAGCTGGCGCGCAACGCCGATGCAGTTAGTGCATGGCGATGAGGTGCTGACGCTGAAGTTTGACTGCCGACCGTGCGAAATGCATGTGGTGGGTAAGATGAAAAATCACATTTTCAAAATGCCGCTGCCCGGAAGCGTGGTGGCGTCGGTGAGCCCGGAAGAGCTGTTGAAGACGTTACCGAAGCGTAAAAACGGATAAAAAAACAGGGGCAGAATCGCCTAATGCCAGTCAGTTAAGCAAAATAATGAATTTTTATTCATTATTTTGCTTTAAAGCCCCCCTTTGAAAAAAGGGTGGAACCGTTCCGTTCACTTTTCCTCCTCCGCTTCCTGTCAATTTCTCTGCGGTGAACGTGTCAAAGGCGCTCGCCGCCGCGCCCTTGACAATCCCGGCTCCCGGCAAAGAAAACCGCCGCTTCGCGGTACCCTCGGCTTATTGCGCCTGGCTTTCGGGTCGGGTACGACGTCACAT
>NZ_JAFAGS010000158.1 GCF_019237635.1 Pluralibacter sp. | reverse complement strand
ATGTGACGTCGTACCCGACCCGAAAGCCAGGCGCAATAAGCCGAGGGTACCGCGAAGCGGCGGTTTTCTTTGCCGGGAGCCGGGATTGTCAAGGGCGCGGCGGCGAGCGCCTTTGACACGTTCACCGCAGAGAAATTGACAGGAAGCTGAGGAGGAAAAGTGAACGGAACGGTTCCACCCTTTTTTCAAAGGGAGGGTCTTTAAAGCAAAATAATGAATAAAAATTCATTATTTTGCTTAACTGAGTGGCATTAAGCCGCGGGGCTGCCTTTTTTGTCTCCGGAATCGTCTACAGCAGACCTTTATCGATAAAGGTCTGGCGGGTGGCGATGTTCAGATCGTAGCGGTGCAAATCCTGCGGGCTAACCCAGGCCACCTCCTGAAACTCTTCATTAAAGGTCACGTCACGGTTGCGGCTTTCGCAGTCGAACATCAGATAAATCATGTAAATCTCCTCCTGCGTGCGGTCGGCGTAGGTTTTCATCCGCACGTCGTCGCGAAAATGCCAGGGCGTAATCCGGGTAATCTCCAGCTTCTCGCCCAGTTCTTCGCCAATTTCGCGCAGCAGCGCCTGCTCCATCGTTTCGCCTGGCTCCATACCGCCGCCGGAGATTGCCCATTGTCCGGGGAAAACGCCTCTGTCGTCGGCCATTTTGCACAGCAGGTAGTCGCCATTGTTCTGAATAATCGGGCAGACGATCGTCCGTTGACGCATGGGGTGTTCCTTGTTGGCTGAGGGGGTAGGTGGTGGGACAAGGTTACCAAAATTACCCCACCGCGATAGGCGCTTATTCCCTTTTAAACTTCCAAATCGCTAAACGGTATATAAAACCGTTATATGTTTGCCACCCGTTATAAATAAACTGGCGATAAGCGAATCAACCTGTTTATAAGAGGGCGTCATGGCCGTTAACTCACTGAAAAAAGGATATCTGGCGCTGGCGGCGTCGGTACTGCTGGTCGCGCAGGCGCAGGCGACTGAGCTGTTGAATAGCTCCTATGACGTGTCCCGCGAGCTTTTTGCCGCCCTCAACCCGCCGTTTGCACAGCAGTGGGCGAAAGATAACGGCGGCGATAAGCTGACGATTAAACAGTCACATGCCGGTTCTTCCAAGCAGGCGCTGGCCATTTTGCAGGGCTTAAAAGCAGACGTTGTCACGTATAACCAGGTGACCGACGTGCAAATCCTGCACGACAAAGGCAACCTCATTGCGGCCGACTGGCAAACCCGTCTGCCGAACAACAGCTCGCCGTTTTACTCCACTATGGCGTTCCTGGTGCGTAAGGGGAACCCCAAAAATATCCACGACTGGAGTGACCTGGTGCGGTCCGACGTGAAGCTGATTTTCCCGAACCCGAAAACGTCCGGCAACGCCCGTTACACCTGGCTGGCCGCGTGGGGCGCCGCGGATAAAGCCGACGGCGGCGATAAGGCGAAAACCGAACAGTTTATGACCCAGTTCCTGAAAAACGTTGAGGTATTTGATACCGGCGGGCGCGGCGCGACCACCACCTTTGCTGAACGCGGGCTGGGCGATGTGCTGATTAGCTTCGAGTCGGAGGTGAATAACATCCGCAAGCAGTATGAAGCGCAGGGGTATGAAGTTGTGGTGCCGAAGACCAACATTCTGGCGGAGTTCCCGGTTGCTTGGGTGGATAAAAACGTGAAGGCCAACGACACGGAGAAAGCGGCAAAGGCGTATCTGAACTGGCTCTACAGCCCGCAGGCGCAGGCGATCATTACCGATTACTACTACCGGGTAAACAACCCGGACGTGATGGCGCAGCAGAAAGACAAGTTCCCACAAACGGAGCTGTTCCGGGTGGAGGATAAGTTCGGCAGTTGGGCTGAGGTGATGAAAACCCATTTTGCCAGCGGCGGCGAGCTGGACAAACTGCTGGCGGCGGGGCGTAGCTAATGTTTGCCGCTTCGACAAAACGCGTGCTGCCAGGCTTTAGCTTAAGCCTCGGCACCAGTCTGCTGTTTGTCTGCCTGATTTTATTGCTGCCGCTTAGCGCGCTGGTCATCCAGCTTTCGCAGATGAGCTGGGCGCAGTACTGGGAGGTGATTAGCAATCCGCAGGTGGTGGCCGCGTACAAAGTGACGCTGCTGTCGGCGTTTGTCGCATCGCTATTCAACGGCGTGTTTGGCCTGCTGATGGCGTGGATCCTGACGCGCTATCGGTTTCCCGGGCGTACGCTGCTCGATGCGCTGATGGATCTGCCGTTTGCGCTGCCGACCGCCGTGGCGGGCCTGACGCTGGCGTCGCTGTTCTCGGTCAACGGTTTCTACGGCGAGTGGCTGGCGAAATTCGATATTAAAGTCACCTATACCTGGCTTGGCATCGCGGTGGCGATGGCGTTCACCAGTATTCCCTTTGTGGTGCGCACCGTGCAGCCAGTGCTGGAAGAGTTAGGACCGGAGTACGAAGAGGCGGCGGAAACGCTGGGGGCGACGCGTCTGCAAAGTTTTCGCAAAGTGGTGCTGCCGGAGCTTTCTCCGGCGCTGTTGGCGGGGGTGGCGCTGTCCTTTACCCGCAGCCTCGGCGAGTTTGGCGCGGTGATTTTTATCGCCGGCAACATTGCGTGGAAAACGGAAGTGACCTCGCTGATGATTTTTGTGCGCCTGCAGGAGTTTGACTATCCGGCGGCGAGCGCGATTGCCTCCGTCATCCTGGCGGCGTCGCTGCTACTGCTGTTTTCCATCAATACCTTGCAAAGTCGCTTTGGTCGACGGGTGGTAGGTCACTAATGGCGGACGTTACACAATTAAAGCGCTATGACGCTCCCCGTATCAACTGGGGAAAATGGTTTCTGATAGGCAGCGGGATGCTGGTTTCCGCCTTTATCCTGCTGGTGCCGATGATCTACATCTTTGTGCAGGCGTTTAGCCATGGGCTGATGCCGGTGCTGCACAATCTTGCCGACCCGGACATGCTGCACGCTATCTGGCTGACGGTGATGATTGCGCTGATTACCGTCCCGATAAACCTGGTTTTCGGTACGCTGCTGGCCTGGCTGGTGACGCGTTTTACCTTCCCGGGCCGCCAGCTGTTGCTGACGCTGCTGGATATCCCTTTTGCGGTGTCACCGGTGGTGGCGGGGCTGGTGTATCTGTTGTTTTATGGCTCCAACGGCCCGCTGGGCGGCTGGCTAGAGGCCAACAACCTGCAAATCATGTTTGCCTGGCCAGGCATGGTGCTGGCGACCCTCTTCGTCACCTGTCCGTTTGTGGTGCGCGAGCTGGTGCCGGTGATGCTGAGCCAGGGCAGCAATGAGGATGAAGCCGCCGTGTTGCTGGGCGCCTCCGGCTGGCAGATGTTCTGCCGCGTCACGCTGCCGAATATCCGCTGGGCGCTGCTGTATGGCGTGGTGCTGACCAACGCCCGCGCCATCGGCGAGTTTGGCGCGGTATCGGTGGTGTCAGGTTCGATTCGCGGGGAGACGCTTTCTCTGCCGCTACAGATTGAGTTGCTTCAGCAGGATTACAACACCGTCGGCTCGTTTACTGCGGCGGCCCTGCTGACGTTAATGGCTATTTTGACCCTGTTTTTGAAGAGTATGTTGCAGTGGCGGCTGGAAAATCAGGAAAAACACGCGCAACAGGAGAGACAGCATGAGCATTGAGATTGCCAGCATTAAGAAGTCGTTTGGGCGCACTCAGGTGCTGAACGATATCTCCCTGGATATTCCGTCTGGTCAGATGGTGGCGCTACTTGGCCCCTCTGGTTCAGGAAAAACCACCCTGCTGCGGATCATTGCCGGACTTGAGCATCAGACCAGCGGACAGATTCGCTTCCACGGCACCGACGTCAGCCGTGTGCATGCCCGCGATCGTAAAGTCGGCTTTGTCTTTCAGCATTACGCGCTGTTTCGCCATATGACGGTATTTGACAATATCGCTTTCGGCCTGACGGTGCTGCCGCGTCGTGAACGCCCCAATGCCGCGGCCATCAAAGAAAAAGTGACGAAGCTGCTGGAGATGGTGCAACTGGCGCATCTCGCCGACCGTTTTCCCGCCCAATTATCCGGCGGACAGAAGCAGCGCGTGGCGCTGGCGCGCGCGCTGGCGGTGGAGCCGCAAATTCTGCTGCTGGATGAGCCATTCGGCGCGCTGGATGCCCAGGTGCGTAAAGAGCTTCGCCGCTGGCTGCGTCAGCTGCATGAAGAGCTTAAATTCACCAGTGTGTTCGTGACCCACGACCAGGAAGAGGCGATGGAAGTGGCCGACCGCGTGGTGGTGATGAGCCAGGGGCACATCGAGCAGGTCGATGCGCCGGAGCAGGTATGGCGCGAGCCCGCCACCCGCTTTGTGCTGGAGTTTATGGGCGAGGTCAACCGTCTGAAGGGCGTGGTGCGCGGCGGGCAGTTCCACGTTGGCGCGCACCGCTGGCCGTTGGGCTATACCCCGGCGCACCAGGGCGATGTCGACCTGTTTCTGCGCCCGTGGGAAGTGGATGTCAGCCGCCGCACCAGCCTGGATTCACCCTTGCCGGTGCAGGTACTGGAATCCAGCCCGAAAGGCCATTACACCCAACTGGTGGTGCAACCCATCGGCTGGTATGACGAACCGCTCACCGTGGTGATGCGGGATGATGTGCCGCAGCGCGGCGAGCGGCTGTTTGT
>NZ_JAFAGS010000050.1 GCF_019237635.1 Pluralibacter sp. | reverse complement strand
ATCAATCAGTTAGCAATAAAGCGTTTTTCGTCCGTCAGCACCTGCAGCAGTAGGCTTAGCTGCGGTTTCTGATCTTTCACTTTTTTACCGTCGCTGTCCCAGGTTCGGTAGCTGCCGTTATGATCAAGTACTACCGTCACTTGAGGCGTGGTGATTGCCAGCGCGTTGCCGTTGGCGGCGCTGACCCAGTAGTGGCGGCGCGTCGCGCTGAACAGATCCTGACCCTGAGAGTATTCGCTGGCAGGCGTGCTGACGTGCAGCAGGCGCTGCATTAGCGTCGTCATCACGTCTTTATGGTCGGTCAGCGTGCTAATCTGCTGTGCCGGGGTACCCGGCCAGTGAATAATCAGCGGCACCTGTAATTGCGGGCGCGACCAGTCGAACAGCTTGCGTTGCGCATCCAGCGGTTCACCGTGCGCGGCGGTAATGATCACCACGGTGTTATCCAGCTTACCGGACTCTTGCAGCGCGGACAGCACGCGGCCGATCTGTTCGTCCACCGCCGCGGCGGCGCGACTGTAGCGGCGGGTAAAGTTCTGCTGCTGGCTTTCGTCAAGAGTGGTGCCATTAAAGGAAATCCACGAGAACCAGCGGTTTTCATCCTGATCGTAGCTGCCAAGCCAGTTTATCCATTGGCTGGCGGTCTGGGTGTCGCTCTGAGCTTTTGACGGCGGCAACGAGAAATCGGACAGCAGCGCCTGGCGATACATCGGGCTTGCGAAGCCGTCAGACGAGAACAGACCTAACTGATAACCCTGCTGGTTAAGCGCGGAAATCAGCGCCGCAGGAACGCGTGCGGAGAGTACGCCATCCATATAGCTCGGCGAGATGCCGTAGAACAGACCGAAGATACCGTTGTCCGTCGCATTCCCTGTGCTCATATGCTGGGTGAAATTGATGTTTTTCTGCGCGAAGCTCGCCAGAGAAGGCATCAGTTTCTCATAGCGCGAGTAGTTAAGGTTATCCACGGTGATCAGCAGAACGTTCTGCCCCGTACCCATATCGCGGTAGCGTAAATCGCTTAACGGATACTGGACCGTCACGGCTTCAGGATCGCCTTGCTCCACCAGGCGACGCTGGTAGTCCTGCGCATCCAGCAGGCCATGTTTCTCCAGAAAACGACGCGCGGTCATCGGGTAGGAGAGCGGCAGGTTAGCGCGCTGCATGGTAATCGGGCGATAGAAGTTCGCATCGGCCCAGATGTACATCACGTGGGTGGCGATAAACGCGATAAAGAAAACCCAGGCAACCGGCCGGACATAGTGGCGGCGGCGCGTCAGGCTGCGCAGCTTTTGCCAGCTCCAGGTGGCGAACAGCATCTCAATAAGCAAAATTACCGGCACGCTGATAAACATCAACTGCCAGTCGCGGGCCATCTCGTTCTGGTCGGGGTTGATGACCAGTTCCCAGACGACGGGATTGAGGTGCAGGTGAAAGCGGGTAAAGACTTCGCTGTCGATAAGCAGCAGCGTCATTCCGGCGGTGGCCAGAATGGCGGATAAGAAGCGCATGAGCCGCTGCGAAATAACGACAAAGGTAAGAGGGAACAGAATCAGCAAATAGGTGGCGAACACCAGAAAGCTGAAATGACCGACAAGGCTGATATACGAATAAAGGCGACCCGCAAGCGTTGTCGGCCAGTCGGTGACAAACAGATAGCGGCTACCGAGAACCGTGGCCAACAGGATGTTGAACAGGGCGAACCAGTGCCCCCAACTGACCATCTGGGACACTTTTTCACGATAGGGCTGACGATGAGTCACCATAAACTGTTGTATGTCTTCCTTAGTGCGCCGGATCGTCGCTGATGGATGACTGCAGCGCCTGAGCAAAGGAACGCGCAATCGCCTGACGTTGCGCTGGCGCAACGCTGGTATTAATCAGGTTCGTCACCATATTGCCCAACACCATCAGAGACAGGTCGGTCGGTGCCTTATGTTTTTCCAGTACGTTAAGCAGCTCACTGAGCAGCTGTTCAACATGTTCATCACTATAGCGGGAGAGTTGCGGCATAAATCAAAATCTGTTTGTTCATGAAAGGGCAACATATTACCGTAGCAGCAGCTTTTTTTCCGCTTTTTTTCGACTTTACACAGTCGCGTCAGCGGTGGTTGAATACCGCCCGGTCTAAAAGGAGAGTTTAACATGAGTCTGGATATCAACCAGATTGCCCTGCATCAGTTGATCAAGCGCGATGAGCAGAATCTTGAGCTGGTGCTGCGCGATACCTTGCTGGAGCCGACGGCGACGGTCGAAGAGATGATGGCCGAGCTGCATCGGGTCTACAGCGCGAAAAGCAAAGCCTATGGCCTGTTTAATGAAGAGAGCGAGCTGGCGCAGGCGCTGCGCCTGCACCGTCAGGGTGAAGAGGATTTTCTGGCGTTCAGCCGCGCCGCCACGGGACGTCTGCGCGACGAGCTGGCGAAGTATCCGTTTGCCGACGGCGGCGTGGTGCTGTTCTGCCATTACCGCTATCTGGCGGTGGAGTATTTGTTGGTGGCGGTGCTCAATAACCTCAGCAGCATGCGGGTGAACGAAAATCTGGATATCAGCTCGACCCATTATCTGGATATCAACCACGCGGATATCGTGGCGCGCATCGATATCACTGAATGGGAAACCAATCCGGAGTCCAGCCGTTATCTGACCTTCCTCAAAGGGCGGGTAGGGCGTAAGGTCTCTGACTTCTTTATGGATTTCCTCGGCGCCAGCGAAGGTCTCAACGCGAAAGCGCAAAACCGCGGCCTGTTGCAGGCGGTGGACGACTTTACCGCCGAGGCGCAGTTGGATAAATCTGAACGTCAGAACGTTCGCCAGCAGGTCTATGCCTACTGCAACGAGCAGTTGCAGGCCGGTGAAGAGATTGAGCTTGAGTCGCTGTCCAGGGAACTGTCGGGCGTCAGCGAGGTCAGCTTCCAGGACTTTACCGCCGATAAAGGCTATGAGCTGGAAGAGAGCTTCCCGGCGGATCGCAGCACGCTGCGCCAACTGACCAAATATGCTGGCAGCGGCGGCGGGTTGACCATCAACTTTGATGCCATGCTGCTTGGCGAGCGTATTTTCTGGGACCCGGCGACGGATACGCTGACAATCAAAGGCACGCCGCCGAATCTGCGCGACCAGCTTTCACGTCGCACCAGCGGAAAATAAGCAAAAAAAACCCCGCCGAAGCGGGGTTTTTTGACCGGCCGGCGATTAAGCGCGAACGAAGTCGATGTGAGTTACTTTTGGCTTGTACGCGTGACGCTGTACAGCCTGAACTTTCACTTTCTCTTCTTTACCGTCGATAACCAGGGTCAGAACGTCAGAGTAGAACTCAGCTTTAGCCTGAGCGTTAAATACTTTGTCGTGATCCAGTTCGACAGATACCGGAGCAGCTGCGCCACCGTAAACGATAGCCGGAACTTTGTTAGCTGCGCGCAGGCGGCGGCTCGCACCCTTACCCTGCTCTTTACGTACTGCTACATCAAAAGTAAACATTGAAGTCTCTCTTTAAAGTAAATCCTGTTACAGGCGACCCAGCAACAGGTAAGTGTTCTGCTTTGCACATGCAAAAGCGGGCGGCATTATAGCCCTCATTGTAGGGCAGGGCAATGAAAAGCGGCCTATCCGCGTAATTCATTCGCCCGGCGAAAGCGTCCTTCGTAATCAAACACCTTTTCGCGCACCTGCCAGAACTGGCCTTTTTGACGGGCGACCACAAAATCCGGATGCCGCAGCAGCGCCTGCTGGCTAAGGATATCGGCGGGGGTAATCCAGCGCAGAGGAATACCGGGCGTACGGGTATGCGGGCGAATAAACAGCTGCTCAAAGGCGGTACGTTGCGCCGGGGTGTGCAGGCGAAAGCGCTCGCTGACGTCGGCGCCGTCTTCATCGTAGTAGGTAATTTTAAGCCAACCGCCTTTTTCATCCTGGCCGTGCTGAAGCGCCATACCGCTACAGCGCAGCACCAGCGCGTCCTTAAGCCTAAGCGCTGCTTTCAGCATGTCGTCCGGGTCGACCAGCACGGTATTGCACTCGCGACAGCGGCGGGCGGCGATATCATTTTCTGCATTGCACTGCGGGCAGTGTTTAAAGCGAAAGCGGAAATCGCACTGTTCGCGATGACCATCGTCATCTTCAAGCCACCCCTGACAGCGTCGGCCGAAGTGTTCAATCAGCGTGCCGTCGGCGGTGGTTTTTCCCCAGAACGTATTGGCGAAACCGCAGGCAGGGCAGAAGACCTGCACCGGCACGTTATCGCTTTTCCCTTTTGGCGCGCCGACTTCCGGCGCGTAGAGGTCGTGCGGGTTTCCAGCATAATCGAGGATCAGACAGTCGGTTTTACCCGGCGCCAGGCGCAGGCCGCGGCCGACAATTTGCTGGTAAAGACTGATGGATTCGGTTGGTCGCAGGATGGCGATAAGATCGACATGCGGGGCGTCGAATCCCGTCGTCAGCACCGCTACGTTGACCAGGTAGCGAAAGCGCTGCGCTTTGAACAGCTCAATCAGCCGATCGCGTTCAACGCCGGGCGTTTCGCCGGTGATCAACGCCGCCTCCTCGGCGGGCAGCAGGCAGGTGATTTCCCGCGCGTGCTCGACGGTGGCGGCAAAAATCATGGCGCCTTTACGCGTCTGGGCGAACTCCACTATCTGGCTGACAATATGCGGCGTCACGCGCTGCTGCTTTTTCAGCTCGCGGTTAAGGTCGGCTTCGCTGAACAGGCCGTTGCTCTGCGCCTGCAGGCGGCTGAAATCGTACTGCACCACCGGCATATCCAGCCGTTCCGGCGGGGTCAGATAGCCGTGCTTAATCATGTAGCGCAGCGGCAGCTCATAGATGCAGTCGCGAAACAGCGCCTTTTCATCGCCGCGCACCATGCCGTGATAATGAAAGCGGTAAATCCAGCCTTTGCCGAGGCGAAACGGTGTGGCGGTCAGGCCCAGCAGACGCAACCCAGGGTTCGCCTGCCGCAGGTGGGCGAGAATTTGCTGGTACTGGCTGTCGTCGTCATCGCTGATGCGGTGACACTCATCGACGATCAGCAGGGAAAACGCCGCCTGGAAATGCGCCAGATTGCGCGCCACGGACTGCACGCTGCCGAACACCACCTTACTGTGGCTCTCTTTGCGCTTAAGTCCGGCGGCAAAAATATCCGCCTCCAGCCCCAGCGCCAGGTATTTGGCATGGTTTTGCGCGACCAGTTCTTTCACGTGAGCGAGCACCAGCACACGTCCACGCGCTAACCTTGCCAGTTCGGCAATGACCAGGCTTTTGCCGGCGCCGGTGGGCAGGACAATCACCGCGGGTTGCTGATGCTGGCGAAAGTGGGCGAGGGTGGCGTCAACGGCTTCCTGCTGATAGGGGCGAAGTGTAAAAGTCATCGTTTTGTTGATTGATTAATTCAAGCTCGCAAATAGTATGCCATGAATCTTTTCGCTTGAGTGGTATCGCCAGGCCGTTATACTTAAACGTTGTTATTGCTTCTTTTTCGGGCCAGTCCCGACACCCGCACTCTTACAGGCTAAAAAAATTTCATGCGACTCGATAAGTTTATCGCTCAGCAACTCGGCGTCAGCCGTGCCATTGCCGGGCGTGAAATTCGCGCCAGCCGCGTTACCGTGGATGGCGACATCGTCAAAGATACCGCGTTTAAACTCCAGCCAGAACACGACGTGGCCTATGATGGCAACTCGCTGGTTCAGCAAACCGGCCCGCGCTACTTTATGCTCAACAAACCGCAGGGGTACGTGTGCTCTACGGATGACCCGGATCACCCGACGGTGCTCTACTTCCTTGATGAACCGGTCACCCATAAGCTGCATGCCGCGGGGCGTCTGGATATCGATACTACCGGCCTGGTGCTGATGACGGATGATGGACAATGGTCGCACCGCATTACGTCCCCGCGCCACCACTGTGAGAAAACGTATCGGGTGACGCTGGAGTCGCCGCTTGGCGATGACACGGCAGAACAATTCGCCCATGGTATTCAGCTGCATAATGAAAAAACGCTGACCAAACCGGCGCAGCTTGAGGTCATCACGGCCACCGAGGTGCGTCTGACCATCAGCGAAGGCCGCTACCATCAGGTGAAGCGTATGTTCGCTGCCGTGGGTAACCGGGTCATTGAGCTGCATCGCGAGCGTATCGGGGCCATTGCGCTTGACCCTGAGCTTGCGCCGGGTGAGTACCGTCCGCTGACGGAAGATGAAATCGCAAGCGTTGGCTTGCCGATGCGTTAATTGCAGGAGTTAACTTGTGACCAACAGGCAGCACTCGTCATTGAGTATCGTCCTTATTCTTGGCCTGTTGGCCATGTTGATGCCGCTTTCTATTGATATGTATCTGCCTGCGCTGCCGGTTATCTCCGCGCAGTTCGGCGTACCGGCCGGTAGCGCGCAGATGACGCTCAGTACCTACATTCTGGGTTTTGCGCTCGGGCAGTTGCTGTACGGGCCGATGGCCGACAGCCTGGGGCGCAAGCCGGTTATCCTCGGCGGTACGTTGGTGTTCGCGGCGGCGGCGGTGGCCTGCGCGCTGTCGCAGACGATTGAACATCTGATCGTCATGCGCTTTTTCCACGGCCTTGCCGCCGCTGCGGCAAGCGTGGTGATTAACGCCCTGATGCGCGATATCTATCCTAAGGAAGAGTTCTCCCGCATGATGTCCTTTGTCATGCTGGTGACGACTATCGCGCCGCTGGTGGCGCCGATGGCGGGTGGTGCGGTACTGGTCTGGTTCAGTTGGCATACGATTTTCTGGATCCTGGCGGGGGCCGCGCTGCTGGCGTCGACCATGATCTTTTTCTTTATTCAGGAGACGCTGCCGCCGGAGCGCCGACAGAAGTTTCATATTCGCACCACGATTGGCAACTTCTCCTCGCTGTTTCGCCATAAACGCGTACTGAGCTACATGTTGGCGAGCGGCTTCAGTTTTGCCGGGATGTTTTCGTTTTTGAGTGCCGGACCGTTTGTTTATATCGAGTTAAACCACGTTGCGCCGCAGCACTTTGGTTACTATTTCGCGCTGAACATCGTGTTTTTGTTCATCATGACTATGATTAACAGCCGCTTTGTCCGCCGGGTTGGGGCGCTGAACATGTTTCGCGCGGGGTTGTGGATCCAGTTTGCGATGGCTGGATGGTTGGTGGTCTGCGCGCTGCTAGGCGCTGGCTTCTGGTCGCTGGTGCTGGGGGTAGCTGCCTTCGTCGGTTGTGTCTCAATGGTTTCATCGAACGCGATGGCGGTTATCCTTGATGAGTTTCCGCATATGGCGGGGACGGCTTCATCTCTTGCCGGGACGTTCCGCTTTGGCATAGGGGCGATTGTTGGCGCATTGCTGTCAATGGCGACCTTCACCACCGCCTGGCCGATGATACTTTCTATCGCGATTTGCGCCAGTTGCTCAATTCTGTTCTACCTCTACGCCAGCAGGCGGCGAAAAATCACGAATTAGTCAGCAAAAAAGGGGCAAAATCAGCCCCTTTTTTGATGCACGTCAACCGGAACAAACGTCGTACAGCTACTATATGTTTCCATAATGTAAATTCAATTAGTGTAAAAAGTCACACCATTGTAGATAAAACGATTGTTTTGGATCACAGAAACGGGTACATATAGCGCCATCGTGCATCATTGGCGTTTGCCTTGTCGCAACAAATTAGCTTTATTTACCCATACAACCCGTAGTTTCGGCGTTTCTTTTCTGGATGCAGGACGATTTGTCAACAATGTGTTAATATGGATGTGAAATAATTGTGAAGCACTTTGCTTCCGGGGAAAAAGCGTGAGTACATTACAACTATCCATCGTTCACCGGCTGCCGCAGAATTATCGCTGGCTGGCGGGTTTTGCAGGTTCAAGAGTTGAACCGATTCCGCAAAACGGCGCTGCCGGTGATAACAGCCTTGTGGCACTCAAACTGTTGAGCCCGGACGGTGATAGCGCATGGCCGGTCATGCAGAAACTTAGCCAGGCGCTCAGCGATATCGCTGTCCATAGCTCGGTGCTGGAGTGTGAGGGCGAGCCGTGTCTGTTCGTTAACCGTCAGGACGAGTTCGCGGCAACCTGCCGCCTGAAAAACTGCGGCGTGGCGATTGCGGAACCGTTTTCCGGCAATAACCCTTTCTGACCGTCAGCTCAATTCCAGTAACTGGCGAGTATAAGCCTGCGCCGGTGAGTCAAACACGCGCTGGCAATCGCCCTGTTCTACCACCTCTCCTTGCCGCAGTACAATCACCTGATGGCACAGCGAACGCACGACATGCAGATCGTGGCTAATGAAAATGTAGGCCAGACGGTGCTTTTGCTGCAGCGTTTTCAGTAGCGTGAGGATCTGCGCCTGAACGGTGCGATCAAGCGATGAGGTCGGCTCATCCAGTACAATCAACTGCGGTTTGAGGATCAACGCCCGGGCGATGGCGATGCGTTGGCGCTGCCCGCCAGAGAACTCCGCCGGATAACGCCAGCGGGTTTCGGGATCGAGCCCTACCTCCTGCATGACGCGAACGACTTCAGCTTCACGCTGAGCTGGCGTTAGCGCCGGCTGATGCACGCGCAGCCCCTCTTCGACGATTTGCAGCACGTTCAGGCGTGGGTTAAGCGACGAGTTAGGGTCCTGAAACACCACCTGAATGCGATGGCGCAACGGCAGCATCTGCTGGCGGTTGCGGCCCTGCAGCGGCTGACCGTCGAAGGTCATCTCACCCTGGGAAGCAATCAGGCGCAGCAGAGCAAGCCCGGTGGTGCTTTTCCCTGACCCGGACTCGCCCACCAGCCCTAGCGTTTCTCCCGCCCGCAGGGTGAAGCTCAGGTTTTTCACCACCAGATTGTTATCCACGATACGGCGAAGAATACCCCGACGAACCGGAAACGACACCTGCAGGTTTTCCACCTGCAGCAACGGGGCGCTGTTATCGGTAAGCGGCACCGGGTCGCCCGACGGTTCGCTGTTCAGCAGCTTCACGGTGTAAGGGTGCTGCGGGTTGGCAAAGAGCGCGCTGGCGCTGTTTTGTTCGACCCGACGACCGTCCTGCATTACCGCGACGTTGTCCGCCAGCCGACGCACAATGCTGAGGTTATGGGTGATAAACAGCAGACCCATATTGAGCTCGCGTTTGAGTTCGCCCAGCAACTGCAGAATCTGCGCCTGGACGGAAACGTCCAGCGCGGTGGTTGGCTCATCGGCGATAAGCAGTTCTGGTCGGGTGAGCAGCGCCATCGCAATCATCACACGCTGACGCTCGCCGCCGGAGAGCTGGTGCGGGAAATCCGTCAGTCGTTCCCGGGCGCGGCGGATACCGACGCGATCGAGACAGTCGAGGATCTCCGCGCGTGCTGCTTCCTTACGCATGCCGCGATGCAACGACAGCACTTCATACAGTTGCTTTTCAAGGTTATGGAGCGGGTTGAGGGAAACCATCGGCTCCTGGAAAATCATGGCGATGCGATTACCGCGAATTCCGCGCAGGGTGCGTTCGTCGGCCTGCAACAGCGATTGCCCATGAAAGTGGATATCGCCGCCCGGGTAGCTGACCGGCGGCGATGGCAGCAGGCGCAGTACCGACAACGCCGAAACGCTTTTACCGGAACCTGACTCGCCAACCAGCGCCAGCGTTTCGCCAGCATTGACCTGCAGCGACAGGTCACGGACCACGATGCGCTGCTGCCCCTGGGCGGTAAAGGCGATGGACAGGTTATCAATGGCTAACAGTGGCTGCGTCATCTTATACCGCCTTACTTGGGTCAAATGCGTCGCGCACCGCTTCGCCGATAAAGATCAGCAGCGACAGCAGCACCGCAACGGATAAAAAGGCGGCAATGCCTAACCACGGCGCCTGCAGGTTATTTTTCCCCTGTAGCAGCAGCTCGCCCAGCGACGGAGAACCGAGCGGCAGACCAAAACCGAGGAAGTCGAGCGAGGTGAGCGTGGTTATCGAGCTGCATAGAATAAAGGGCAGAAAGGTCAGCGTCGCGACCATCGCATTGGGCAGCATATGACGGAAAATAATGCCCCGGTCGTTCACGCCGAGCGCCTGGGCGGCGCGAATATAGTCGAAGTTACGGGTGCGCAGGAACTCAGCGCGCACGACGCCAACCAGCGCCATCCAGCCAAACACCACGGTAATGGCCAGCAACCACCAGAAGTTGGGCTGCACCACGCTTGAGAGCAGAATAATCAAAAACAGCGTGGGCATCCCCGACCATACCTCGATAAAACGCTGCCCCCACAGATCTATCTTACCGCCGTAGTAGCCCTGAATCGCGCCTGCCATTACGCCCATTACGCTGGAGAACAGCGTCAGCATCAGGCCGAACAGCAGTGAGATCCGCGTACCATAAAGGATGCGCGCCAGCACATCGCCGCCGTTAGCATCTGTACCGAGCCAGTTTTGCCGTGACGGCGGCGAGGGAAAGGGGCGGTCAGTGGCGAAGTTAATGGCGGTTGCGCCAAAGCGGATGGGCGCCCACAGCACCCAGCCGTTGTCGCTCAGCTGTTTTTGCAGCCACGGATCCTGATAATCGGCAGCGGTGGCAAATTCGCCGCCGAAGGTTTTTTCGCTGTAGGTTTTCAGCGCCGGAAAGTAGATGCTGCCCTGGTACTGCACCAGCAGCGGCCGATCGTTGGCGATAAGTTCTGAAAAGAGGCTACAGACAAAAATCAGCAGAAAGAAAATCAGCGACCAGAAACCGCGACGGTTATGGCGAAAGCGCGCCCAGCGGGCCTGGTTGACGGAGCTTAAGCGAAACATCAGCGGCCCTCAAAATCGATGCGCGGATCGACAAGCGTGTAGCAAATATCGCTGAGGATATTCAGCAGCAGGCCAATCAGGGTGAAAATATACAGCGTGCCGAACATCACAGGGTAATCGCGGGAGACGGTCGCTTCATAGCCGAGCAGCCCGAGGCCGTTAAGGGAGAACATCACCTCAATGAGCAGCGAGCCGGTAAAAAACATACTGATGAACGTGGCGGGAAACCCGGCGATAACCAGCAGCATGGCGTTACGGAAAATGTGTCGCCAGAGAATGTGTCGCTCACTGACGCCTTTCGCGCGCGCGGTGACGACATACTGCTTACGAATTTCATCGAGAAAGGAATTCTTGGTCAGCATGGTAAGGGCGGCGAAGCCGCCGATCACCGTGGCCAGCACGGGCAGGGTGATGTGCCACAGGTAGTCCGTGATTTTTTGATACCAGGGCAGGGTGGCGAAATTCGCAGACACCAGCCCGCGCAGGGGAAAGAGATCGTAGTAGCTACCGCCGGCAAAAAACACAATCAGCACGATGGCGAACAGGAAGGCCGGAATGGCGTAGCCGATGATAATGAATGCGCTGCTCCAGGTATCAAATCGACTGCCGTTAGACACCGCTTTACGGATCCCCAGCGGGATGGAAACCAGGTAGATAATCAGCGTGCTCCAGAGCCCAAGCGTAATCGAAACCGGCAGACTTTCTTTGATCAACTGCAGCACACTGGCGCTGCGAAACAGGCTGTCGCCAAAATCGAACCGCAGGTAGTCCCACAGCATTTTAAAGTATCGCTCGTGGAGCGGCTTATCAAAGCCATAACGGTGGGTGATTTCAGCGATCACCTCAGGATCTAACCCGCGACCGCCGCGATACTGGCTTTCGCTGATGTTGCCGACGCCGGTTCTGGCGTGGGATGCGCCCATTCCCTCGGCACCTGCGCCGGGCAGATTGCCTTTGTTGCCGAATTCGATGGCGGCGATCGCCTGGTCGACCGGGCCGCCGGGGGCTATCTGGACGATAAAAAAGTTGATAGTGATGATGGCCCACAGCGTTGGGATCACCAGCAGTAATCGGCGAATCAGGTAAGCGCCCATGTGAACTCCTTAACGCTTGTCCGCTGGCAGCTTCGCCGCTTTGTTGACGTCATACCACCAGTTATCGAAGCCGATGGAGTAGATGGGGCGTACGGCTGGGTGGGAGAATTTATCCCAGTACGCCATGCGGTCCGACGCCATATACCACATCGGCAACTGGTAATAGTTCCAGGTGAGGACCCGGTCCAGCGCTCGCCCCAGCGGCAGCAGCTTCGCTTTGTTGCCCTGCCTGCGGGTAATTTGGGCAATCAGATTATCGATAACCGGGCTGCTGACGCCCGGCGCATTGTACGAGGAGTTGATGTAGGCCGAGGACCACGAAATTTGCAGGTCGGAGCCGCTTGGCCACGGCATGGCGCGCCACAGGGTGGGCATCATGTCGTAATCCCGGCTGCGCATTCGGTTGGTGAGTTGGGAAATATCCACCTGGCGGATTTCCATTGTCACCCCGATACGCTGCAGATTGTGCTGAAACGGCATCACCCACTGGTTATTTCCGGCAGACGGCAGCAGCAGCTCAAAGCGCAGCGGCTTGCCGGTCTTGACATTAACCCGCTGCTGACCTTTCAGCACCCAGCCCGCCGCCGTCAGCAGCTTGTCGGCTTCGAGCAGGTTGTCACGATCGAAGCCGTTGCCGTTAGAGACCGGCGGCTGATAAATGGAGGTAAAGACCTCTGGCGGCAGATCCTTTTTCATCGGCGCCAGCAGGGTGAGCTCATCGGCATCCGGATAGCCGCGCGCCGCGTATTCGGTATTCTGGAAGTAGCTGTCGGCGCGGCTGTAGGCGCCATAAAACAGCGCCTTGTTCATCCATTCGAAATCGAACGCCAGGCCGATGGCCTTACGTACGTTTCGGTCGACGAACACCGGGCGCTGAATGTTGAACGTCAGCCAGCGTGTATCCTGCGCCGACTGGCTTTTCTCTTCTTCTTTCACAATAAAGTGGTTGCTGAAGTTTTTTCCGATATAGCGCGTGGCCCAGTTCTTAGGGCTGCTTTCGGTGCGAAAATCAAACGCTCCGGCTTTGAACGCTTCGAACGCGACGTTATCGTCCAGATAATAGTCATAGCGGAGGGTGTCGAAATTCCAGCGTCCGCGGTTAACCGGTAAATCGGCGGCCCAGTAGTCCTTTACCCGGGAATAAACCACATACTGCCCCATTTTCCAGCGGGTAATTTTATAAGGGCCGTTGGCCAACGGCGGGGTAGAGAGCGGATCGCTGAGCTTGTGGTTGCGCCAGTATTTTTCCGGCATCACCGGCAATGAGAACAGGCTCAGCATGTCTTCCTTGCTGGGTTTTGCAAGCTCAATGCGAACGGTCAGCGGCGCAATGGCCTTCACCTTCGCGCCTTTAAAGATCAGGCGAAACTGCGGCACGCCTTCGGTCATAAATTTGTGAAACGTAAAGGCGACATCGCTGGCGGTAATTGGCGAACCGTCGTGGAAACAAGCGCGAGGGTTTATGGTCACTTCGGCCCAGGAGAAATCATCGGCGTAACGCGCCCGGTCGGCAATCAGCGGGTAGTAGCTGCCAGGCTCATCATCCGAGGTGGTAAACAGCGAGTCGTAGAGCGACTCGGTTCGTACCGCGGCATTGCCGCGCAGGGCAAAGCGGTTGAAGTTATCGAAGGTGCCAATGGCCGATAAGGTTACCGTCCCCCCTTTGGGGGCTGCCGGGTTGACATAATCGTAATGATTGAAGTTATACGCATACTTCGGCTCGCCAATCACTGAGAAGGCGTAACTCTCTTTGATGGTTTGTGCGTGTCCCGCTGCGCTGAACAGCGCCAACATCAGTAAACCTATGCGCGCAATAATCTTCAGGATGCGTTCCTTCTTTGGTCATGTCCGGCTGACGGCCCCGATGCCCTGAATAATAAGTGAGGCTCAGGGCGTTGGGAAATATTTCGCAGGCTCGCGGTACGCTTGCTGTAGTTTTTCCAGCGTCAATGGACGGCTTATCCAGTACCCCTGCAGAAAGTTAACGCCATGTTCGTGTAGCCAGGCCGCCTGCTCGGGCGTTTCTACACCCTCGGCGACCGTGACCAGCTTCATTCGTCTGGCGAGCGTCAGCACCGCATCCAGCACCGGCGAGGTGACGGTTTCGGTGCCGATGGCGTTAATAAAGCCGCGGTCGATTTTGATGTAGTCAAAGGCGTAGCGCTCCAGGTAGATAAGTGCGCTGTGTCCGGTACCGAAGTCGTCGATCGCAATTTCATACCCTTCGTGATGCATCCATTCAAACAGCTTCATGGCCAGATGCTGGTTCAGCATGTCGCGTTCGGTAATTTCGAGTACCAACTGGAAATAGTTGGCGGGCAGCATCGCGGAGAAATCACGCAGATCCTGCTGGAAACTGTCGGCATGCAGGTGGGCCGGGGCGATGTTGATGCCAAGCTTCGCGCCCGGCGGCAGCATCTTTTGCAGCGCCGGGGCGTCTTTAGCGATGAGCTCAAACAGGTGGCGCGTTAGCGGCACGATAAGCTGCTGCGCTTCGGCAAAGTTGATAAAGGCGTCTGGCGGGATCTCCCCGGCGGTAGGATGGTTCCAGCGCATCAAGACCTCAACGCCGCGAATCTTCATGGTCTCGGATTCAACCACCGGTTGGTAAACCACATAAAACTGGCCGCGTTTAATGGCGAGCGTTATCTCTTTGCCAGGACGCAGGCGAACCGTCAGCACGTAGTAGCACAGCAGTCCGGCGAGCAGGCCGCACACGGCGCCCAGCAACAGCGCGTACTGGATATTATCGATGGACCATTCATCGCCATAGATGTTGAGCGTCAAAGGGACGCCGTTGACCTGGGCGCTGCGAACCGGCGTGGTTTTCAGCGTTTTCACGTCGACGGGACGGGTGCCGAACGTCGATATCGCCGTACCGTTGGTTACCAGTGAAATGCCGCTAAACTGATTCAGCCGCGAGGAGTAAAGGATGACCGGCATCAGGTTGGCGTTAATAGAGGTAAGAATGCCGCGGTTTTCCAGCAGCGGGCTGCGAACCCAAAGCAGGAAGGCCGGGCGGTTTGGCAGCATCGGCGTCCCTGGCACGATGCGCAGATCCAGCGCCTTACTGGGGTCAATCTGAGGCACCAACTCCTGTAGCGGAACATCCATTTTTCCCGTTGCGGAGGAGCAAACGGCATGGTTGTCGCTTACCAGCAGGAATGCGCGCACATTAAGGCTGAATGCCGCCCGGGAAGTCAGCTCAGCCGAAACCTGCTCGCACGGGCTCATGTTCAACGGCTGCAGCGTATCAATGGTCGTCAGCAGTTCGCCAAAATAACTGTTCAGGTATTTTTGCAGATCGTGAGTAATGGTATCGAACTGCTCGGCTCGCTTTTGGTGAGAGATCATAAACTGCACGCTACCGGCCAGCAACGCGATGGTGATTCCCAGCGCCAGGCTGAGAAACATAATGCGACGGCCAACAGAGAAGTAGCGGGTGAACATTCAGATGTCTTATCCGTGATATTTAACGCTGAAAATAACGGCCAGAGGGCTATATGTATTATTGACCATCATAGCCTGGTAGCGAACCACTATTATGCTGGGGAGGCGAAAGATGAAAGGCAAAAAAAACACTACGCAGGCAGTGCTTTTCTTCTGGATCCTGCCGTCAGCCAAGGGAAAACCGACAGCAAGATGTGCATCAGGAACGGCTCAATACGCGACGCGCTTCGTTGTAGCGCTTGTTCCAGTATGGCTCGTCCATACTCGAGATAGTCACGCCGCTGCTGGTGGAGGCATGAACAAACTGGTTATTACCGATGTAGATACCAACATGGCGGCCCGTCGACCCGGCGCGGAACAGCACTAAATCACCGGTGCGCAACTGAGTGCGTTTTATTGAACGGCCCATCTCCTGCTGCTCGGAAGTAGAACGTGGAAGTTCTAAACCGAACTGGTCACGGAAGGTGCGCTGTACAAACGCTGAACAGTCGATACCGCGTCTGGTGTCGCCGCCGAGACGGTAGCGAACGCCTTTCCAGCTTGCATATTGTTCCATCAGGCGCGATTTCACGTCGAGATTACGCACCATGGATTCAAATTCATCCTGAGAGGCTTGCAGTGAAGAAGGATCTTCCATTCCCACAGCATGCGTCTCAGAATGCATATTCTTTGCGGTATTGGTAGAACTACATGCAGAAAGCAGTACCGCTACTGCTATTGCGGGTATTGCCCGCAAGACGTATCTCAAAATTGGTTGAGATTTGACCATTTTGCTTATTATCCCTTGAAGTCCTTAACGATAAACACCGTTATAAAAATGCCAACCGTGACGAGACTAAATACCTGCCCACAATGAGACAATTGCTTAGGTTCAAAATTGTGCACCATCGCACAAATTTATTTACCCTACGAATAATTTAACTCTGTCAGGCAAAACGAGAACGAGGTTACCCGATCGATGCTGGCTTGGCGAGCGCTTTTCCGCGTTTTTTTATAAGAATTTGTGATACAGAAAGTGACAAAACGGCAAAGCCAAAAATAGCATCAATTCCGCGCGCAAATTAGCCAATTCCTTCAAATCTAAAACGAAAATTGTGTCAGGATGATGACGAGGTGAATAAAAAAGCAGCAATGCGTGTTCAGGAACAGAAAACTATCCCTGATGGATGTTGTTAATTTGTGTTGGTTGATTGTTTGATTTTTGTTGCTTGTTGCGGCGAGAAACGATCAAACAGCGTGATAATGCTGTCGCTCAACGGCATGTCACTCTCCACGACATACCGATTGTTTGGCGCAAGAATAAAAAACCATAGAAATAATCAGGGGAAATAAGAATTATCTCATGAGCAAAATATCAGCAGATAAACGAGGGCGTAAATAAGCGCCCCTTTCGGTCAGCTGACACGGAGTTTCAACAGCGAGGTCTGCAGTACATTCCAGTCAATATCGCCGTCATTAATTAGCTCGATGCGGCTGTCAGGCGGTGCGACATTTTGCGTTTCAATATGCAGGTCCATGCCCTGGCGATTAATACGTACCAGACCTTCTGCAATACGCATAACGCCTTTTACCCGTGAAACCGGCGCCAGACGTGCCCATTCAAGCAGACCGATAGTATCAAACTGGGTATCGGCGTCGAAAATCCAGCCGCAGGCAACATAGCCCTGACCGCTGTTAACGCTGCGTCGCCAGCGCTGGTGGCCCGGGAGGCTTAATGCCGCCAGTCCCTTGTTCGACGGGTGGCTGTGGGCATGGGCGGCGCTTTCCGGCAGCGGCGCAAGGTTGCGACGTGGGAGAGTCAGCAACCCGGCGTCAATATTGCCCTGAGTGGCGTCCACGCGCAGCCGTCCGCCGCCATAGGTTTGCCACCACTGCTCGAAAACCTGCTGGCTTTCTGCCGTCGCTTTATCACGCTTGTTGGCAATGATAACGTCGGCAGCGGCGAGCTGATCGCGGAAATTCTCGTTGCTGACGATTTTTTCATCCAATAACTGACGCGGGTCGAGGACGCACAGCGTGGCGCGCAGGTCGATCCACGGTTCGTAGACCGGCGCGGTCAGGATATCGAGGATCTGTTTCGGATGCCCCAGCCCGGTAGGTTCGATCAGCAGGCGGTCAGGCTTACCCTGGCGTAGCAGGGTGTTGAGGCCGACCTGCATCGGAAGACCATTGATGCAGCACATACAGCCGCCGGGGATCTCTTTGAGCAATGCGCCACTGTCTGCCAGCAACGCGCCATCGATACCGACTTCGCCAAACTCGTTCACCAGCACCGCCCACTTCTCACTGGCGGGTTTCGTCGCCAGTAAATGCAAAATGGAGGTGGTTTTGCCGCTGCCAAGAAAACCAGTAATCAGGTTAGTGAGCGTCACGAAAACTCCCGATGGGGTAAATGTAATAATGTAACAGGTGTGATTTATCCTGGCGAAAAAAGGGAGAAAAGAGAAGTCTTTAATGCGGACAGAAGGGGAATCTGTCCGCTAAATGGCAGGAATCGTTAAGAATTCAGGGCCGCGCTCACCGCCCGGCGGGCGCCGTCGCGGGTCAGTAAAGCCCAGGCGTGCTGCACAGCGGCGGTGAAACTGGCGTTCTGTGCAAGGTCAGCGCCAAAAATCTCCGTTAATGACAGCAGGGCGGTCACCCGGTCCTCGGGCTGGCTGGTCGCCACCCGATGGCGGATTTTTTCGATCAGCGGATCGCGCACATCAATGGCTTCCTGGCGCTCGTCTACGCCGCTAACGTAACGCATCCAACCCGCGACGCCCAACGCCAGCAGCGACCAGTCGCTACCCCGCTGCAGGTGAATCCGGATGCTTTCCAGCATGCGCTGCGGCAACTTCTGGCTGCCGTCCATCGCGATTTGCCAGGTGCGGTGCTTCAGCGCCGGGTTAGAGAAGCGGGCTACCAGGCTGTCGGCATAGTCGTTCAGGTTGACGCCTTTGATGTCAAGCGTCGGCGCCTGTTCCTGCATCATCAGACGGTGGGCGGCGCGGCGGAAATTATCATCCTGCATACAGTCGCTGATGTGCTCATAACCCGCCAGATAACCCAGATAGGCCAGGAACGAATGGCTGCCGTTCAGCATTCGCAGCTTCATTTGCTCCCAGGGCAGGACGTCGTTCACCATCTGCACGCCGGCGATTTCCCATTCCGGGCGTCCGGCGACAAAGTTATCCTCAACCACCCACTGAATAAACGGCTCGCAACTCACCGCGCAGGGGTCTTCCACGCCAAGGTACTGCGCGATTTCCGCAAGCGACTCCGGTGTTGCCGCGGGCACGATACGGTCAACCATGGTGCCGGGGAAGCTGGCGTGCGCGGCTATCCACTGCGCCAACTCCGGTGAGCGTTTTGCCGCCATGCCGAAAACAGCATTTTTCACCACGTGGCCGTTATCCGGAATGTTATCGCAGGACAGGACGGTGAACGGCGACAGGCCGCGTTCGCGGCGGCGGGCCAGCGCTTCTACCAGAATACCCGGTGCCGAGTGGGGCATCGTCGGGTTTTCGAGGTCGTGAAGGATACGCGGCTGCGTGACGTCCAACTGGCCGGTGGCCGGGTCGATGCAGTAGCCCTTTTCCGTGATGGTCAGCGAGACGATGGCGACCTGCGGCTCGCAGAACTTTTCAATAATGGCGGCCAGCGAATCGAGCCTGGCGTTCAGGCACTCATGCACAGCGCCGACCACGATTGCCCGGTTACCGTCCGCGCCTTTTTCCAGCACGGTATAGCGATGATCCTGCTGACGCAACTGGCTCATCAGCACATCGCCGCTGAACAGGCTAATTTCACACAATCCCCAGTCGCCGCCCGTGGTATTGAGCACCCTGTCTGTCAGCAGCGCCTGATGGGCGCGATGGAAGGCGCCGAAACCGAAGTGAACAATGCGCGAGCGCAGTTGTTGCCGATCATACTGCGGCAATTGAACGGTATCCGGCAGGGCGGTAGTGGCGATTGTCTTCATTATATAAACACCTACATAACCATTAATTAACAATGCTCAGTGTAAAGTTATATGACAACAAATTAAATTGGTGTGCCGTATTTATCCCGGGAATGTGAGCTCGATCAATCAATGCTGTGGGGCTGTTTGACCATTACGGAGAAACATGTATGGTAGTCGTCATGGAATTTTGCATTATTGGTATAACAACTTAAGAGGTGTGGCGATGGAACAAACCTGGCGTTGGTACGGACCGAACGATCCGGTGTCTCTTGATGATGTGCGTCAGGCTGGCGCGACCGGTGTTGTCACTGCACTGCACCATATCCCTAACGGCCAGGTCTGGCCGGTTGACGAGATTAAAAAGCGTCAGGCGCTACTGGCGGAAAAGGGACTGACCTGGTCGGTGGTCGAGAGTATTCCGGTTCACGAAGAGATCAAAACTCGCTCCGGCGACTATCAGACCTGGATTGCCAACTATCAGCAGAGCATCCGCAATCTGGCCGAGTGCGGTATTGACACCGTCTGCTACAACTTCATGCCAATCCTCGACTGGACACGCACTGACCTTGAGTATCCGTTGCCGGACGGCTCAAAAGCGCTGCGTTTCGATCAAATCGCCTTTGCTGCGTTCGAACTGTATATCCTCAAACGCGCAGGCGCGCAGGCGGATTATACGCAACAGGAACAGGATCAGGCGCTGGCGTATTTCAATGCCGCAAGTGACGTTGAGATTGAAAAACTGACCCGCAACATCATTGCCGGTCTGCCGGGCGCTGAAGAGGGCTATACACTGGATCAGTTCCGCCAGCGCCTTGCGGAGTATGACAACATCAGCAAGGATCAACTGCGCGAAAACATGGCCGTCTTCCTGCGGGCGATTGTGCCGGTCGCTGAAGAGGTGGGCGTGCGCCTGGCGGTGCACCCTGACGATCCGCCGCGTCCGATCCTCGGCCTGCCGCGCATCGTCTCAACCATTGAAGACATGCAGTGGCTGAAAGAGACTGTCGACAGCATCAACAACGGTTTCACCATGTGCACCGGGTCTTACGGCGTACGGGCGGATAACGACCTGGTGAAGATGATTGAAACCTTTGGCGATCGGATTCACTTCACCCATCTGCGCGCGACCTGCCGTGAAGACAACCCAAAAACCTTCCACGAAGCGGCGCATCTGACGGGCGACGTCAACATGGTGGCGGTGGTGAATGCCATTCTGACCGAAGAGCAGCGTCGGAAGAAGGCAGGCGACCTGCGTCCGATCCCGATGCGTCCGGATCACGGTCATCAGATGCTTGACGATCTGAAGAAGAAAACCAACCCGGGCTATTCGGCGATTGGCCGTCTGAAGGGGCTTGCGGAAGTTCGCGGCGTGGAGCTGGCGTTGAAGATGACCAAATTCCCGGATCTGCTGTAATCACGGCGTTTATCCGGCGGTAATAAAAAAGGACGGTATGCACCGTCCTTTTTTGGTCTTATCAGTCAGCGCGACCCATGTAGCGCTTCTCTTCGATATGAATGCGGATTTTCTCACCAGCGGTCAGGTATTCCGGAACCTGGATAACCAGACCGGTGGTCAGGGTCGCCGGTTTGGTGCGGGAGCTTGCGGAAGCGCCCTTAATACCCGGTGCGGTTTCGACGATTTCTAAGTCAACGGTCTGCGGCAGTTCAAGCGCCAGCAACTGGCCGTCCCAGGTCAACACCTGCATGTCCGGCATCCCGCCTTCCGGGATGAACTGCAGCTCTTCTTCAATCTGGTCTTTGGTGAAGGTGTACGGCGTATAGTCTTCTTTATCCATGAATACGTATTCGTTGCCGTCGACGTAGGAGAAATCAACGAAACGACGGGTCAGGGTCACGGTATCAAGGATATCATCGCCTTTAAAACGCTCTTCCACTTTCAAGCCAGTGCGGACATCGGAAAAACGCATTTTGTACAGCGTTGCTGCGCCGCGGGCGCTCGGGGACTGAATATCAATATCTTTAACAATCAGCAGCTTGCCGTTGTAATTCAGTACCATACCTTTTTTAATTTCGTTCGCTCTTGGCATTGCAGTAATCCTGTTTAACAGAAGTCAAAAATATCGCGTCAAAGTACTCGCGCCAGCCCTTTCAGGCAAGCGGAATTCGCGGGTTTTGCGAAAAGGTGATAAGGTGCTCTGCCTGACTGACGAGAGACCCATCATGGATTGTCGCCCGGACTGTGGTGCCTGCTGTACCGCGCCTTCGATCTCCAGCCCGATTCCGGGAATGCCCAATGGCAAACCGGCGAATGTAAAATGTGTGCAGTTATCGGAAGATAATTTATGTAACATCTTTGGGTCAATCCACCGTCCCAAAGTCTGTGGAAGCCTACTTCCTTCGCTTGATATGTGTCATGCGAATCGCGAAGAGGCTATGGCTTACTTGATTCATCTTGAAAAGCTGACCTCATCATAAAAGTGTTGCTATAAATAATTTTGTGGTGTTTTTTTATAAAAAGTTGCTGTGGAGACTTTTCGTGGTTTCTGTGCGTAAACTCACACCTCATTAGAGCGTGAGAAGCAGAGGGTTCTGCGGGCCAGCTTTTGATAAAAGTCAGCCGAACAACCATTTACCAGCTTCTGCTGACTCTGCAAACATCCTGACAGTGAGCGGTAATCGTGATGACTCCACATTATCCCGCTTGAGCTTAAACCACCGCTGAAAACGTGGTGTATGTTCCCACGGAAAGTACAAAGACCAATTCAAACTATCAAGATCGATATAGAACCTTTCTTTGTACTTCCGTATGGCATCCTCCAGATCATCACGGGGACAATCGAACAGGTCCGAATCCAGTTCTAAAGGGACCTCTTTCCAGTGGCTGTCCAGATAGCCTGGGATCTCTTCACGAAACAGAGATAATACTTCATCGGTGATTGTCGTCATCAGAAGGATGTCCACTGTATGCGATCTTTCGGTCTGGCAATGATATTGTATTTCTCCTGTGTGCGAGTAGAAACCCTGTACAGGCTCATTGACAGTGAAGCCCAGCCCAACCAGGGAACCCACCGAGCAATGACGGCTGCAAGTTTGTTTGATTTCTGCATTCTGACACCAACAGGTGTTGGAATCTGAATACCAAAAGGGACACGTGCATCGCGCATGATGATTCGCGCATACTTTGAGACAACGCTTGTCCCCAATGTAGCCCCTTTGGGCTTACCCCTCGTATCTAACCACGGTTGACCGGAAAGGATGGCTGCACCGGAAACCGAATCTATCCCCAATTCCTTACAGAACTCTTCCAGGAATATGACATTCAATAGCTCTGCTTTGGACAGGTTAGGGTGTCTAAGATGATTTTGGTTAAGGGAAAGGTTTTTTCCGCGAACGTCCTGATAATAAAGGGAATTAGACACAGATCAATTTACATGCAGGAATCAGGAAGTGAACGCCAGATTTATGGGGGAAATAACACTGATAGAAAAGGATGATCCTCCGATGCTAACAGCAGGGATGTAAAATTTAAACAGTGAATAATGATACTCTCGGCAAACCGGCGAACACGCCCTGCATTCAGCTTGATGCGCAGCAGCGTTGCAGGATATTCGGCTCGCCGTTGCGGCCAACGGTGTGCGCCGGGCTTCAGCCGTCTGCTGAGATGTGCGGCGCATCCCGTCAGCAGGCGATGGATTTTCTGATCCACCTCGAACGCCTGACGACGCCCTAAACGTCCTTGATCCGCAGCAAACCGACGCTGGTAGTGATGCACATCGCCAGCGCAATCCAGAACACCGCATGATAGCTCCAGACTTCGGCGACAACGCCCGCCAGCGACCCGGCGATGATCCAGCCGACGCGGGTGGTATTAGTATATAACGTCGTGGCAGCCCCGGCCTGACCGGGCATCAGATCCTGAAAATAGAGCATGCCGATCCCGGCGAGGATCCCAATATAGATGGCATTGAGCGCCTGCATGGTCAGAAGCAGGGCAGGGGTATGCACCGTCAGCATGCCAATATAGAAGAACACCCCCGCCACCACAGCGATACGCATCAGAAAGCGCTTACCAAAACGCTTCGCATAATATCCGGCGATGAGCATGGTCGGAATTTCCAGACCGGCTGCGGTCCCCATCATCAGGCCTGCCAGCTTCTCCGGCAGATGCAGTTCATTAATGATAAACAGCGGCATATTGATGATATACAGGCTGTTGGTGCCCCACATCAGGGTGCAGATGATAAACAACAGCAGCGCATCGCGACGGTTGGTGCGCGGCGCTTCAAGGTGTTTTGCCGTCGTCGCGGGCGTTTTGCGCATGCTGGGCAGGAATATCCACACCATCGCGCCGCATACCACAAACGCAACCGCTGCGCTCAGGTACATCACGGTAAAGCCGAAACCCATCGCCAGCGCGTAGGCCAGCGGCGGACCAATCACCCACGCAAGGGATACCTGCGCACGCAGAATGGAGCTGAACATGACCGCTTCACGCCCGGTTTTATCCGCATGCTCGCGGGCAAGGGCAAACATTTGCGGGTTGGCAGTAGAACCGAAGCTGCTCAGAAAGACGCCGATAAACAGCAGGACAAAATAATTGCGGTTCCAGGCAAACAGAATGCAGGCGAAAACGCCCAGCAAGCAGCAGAACACGATAAGGTGCTTGCGGTCGCCCTGGCGGTCCGAGCGCCCGGCCAGAAACTGGCTGACGAGGATGCCGATGATGGCGCTGCCAGTGAAGAAGAAACCGACCATTGCCGGGCGAACATGCACCTCATTGGTCAGAAACAGGCTTAGTGTCGGCGTCTGTAGCGCCCCGGCGATGCCGGTCAGAAAAGCCACGATTAAAAATGCCGTTGACGTGAGATCAAACCCACGCGGGGGGGCGGCAGCGGTTGTGTTAGACATGTCGTTGAATCAGTCACTCGGGAAGAGGCTGGAGTGTACGCTGGCCGTTCGCAAATAAACAGTTGTTCATATCAATATCCGCACAAAAAAATCAAAATAGCTTTTCATAATAAATATCACTTTTAGCTGAAGTTGCTGAACGATGCGGCTGAATTTGCCTTAAGCGTCAGCAATACGAAGAAAGTGATAATAAAATGTGCAGTGCATCTAACTTCTGCAATCAAAAAATCAACTTTCCTTGCACATCCCGTGATTCAGTCACAGACTTATTGAAACGTTTCAGCGTCATCGGCATATTGTCCCTACATGAAGGTGGCGCTTTTTTTCTCATATTGGCTGAAACGATTCAAATCAGCAGGAGAGGAGAACCATGTTCCAGTTATCTGTGCAGGACATTCACCCCGGTCAACAGGCCGGGAATAAAGAAGAGGCGATTTGCCAGGTTGCGTCAGCGCTGGTGAACGCGGGTAACGTCGCGGAAGGCTATCTGGCCGGTATGCTGGCTCGCGAGCAGCAAACCTCAACCTTTCTTGGCAACGGTATTGCTATCCCTCACGGCACCACGGAGACTCGCGACCAGGTGCTGAAAACCGGCGTGCAGGTTTACCAGTTTCCGCAAGGCGTTGCCTGGGGCGAAGGGCAGACCGCCTGGGTGGCGATCGGCATCGCCGCAAGCTCCGATGAGCACCTTGGCTTGCTGCGTCAACTGACGCACGTACTGAGTGATGATGCCATTGCTGAACAGCTGAAAAACGCAACCACCGCTGAAGAACTGCGTGCGTTGCTGATGGGCGAAAAGCAGAGTGAAGCGCTGAAACTGGATAACGATACGCTGACCCTGGACGTGGTCGCCAGCGATCTGATGACATTGCAGGCGCTGAACGCCGGACGTCTGAAAGAGGTTGGCGCGGTCGATGCCGCATTTGTCGCCAACACCATTACGGAACAGCCGCTGGATCTCGGTCATGGCATCTGGCTGAACGACAGTGCGCAAGGCAATCTTCGTAGCGCTATTGCCGTCAGCCGTGCCGCCCGCGCATTTGACGTTGACGGCCAAACGGTATCGATGCTGGTGACGGTGGCGATGACCGACAGCCAGCCGGTGACGGTGCTGAACCGGCTGAGCGCGCTGTTGCTCGACGATAAAGCTGAACGCCTGCTGAAGGCCGATGCGGCCACGCTGCTGGCGCTGCTGACCAGCGATGACGTTCCGGCGGACGACGTACTGAGCGCGGAGTTTGTCGTGCGCAATGAGCACGGCCTGCATGCCCGCCCGGGCACCATGTTGGTCAACACGATTAAACAGTTCAACAGCGACATCACCGTCACCAACCTTGACGGCAGCGGTAAACCGGCCAACGGACGCAGCCTGATGAAGGTCGTCGCGCTGGGCGTGAAGAAAGGGCACCGACTGCGCTTTACCGCGCAGGGCGACGATGCTGAACGCGCGCTGAACGCGATTGGCGAAGCCATTGCCTCTGGTCTTGGGGAGGGCGTGTAATGAGCAGACGTGTAGCCACGATTACCCTCAATCCGGCCTATGATCTTGTTGGGTTCACCCCAGAAATTGAACGCGGCGAAGTGAACCTGGTACGTACCACTGGCTTGCATGCGGCGGGTAAAGGCATCAACGTGGCGAAGGTGCTGAAGGATTTAGGGATTGACGTTACCGTGGGCGGTTTCCTTGGTAAAGATAATCAGGACGGGTTTCAGCAGCTGTTCAGCGAACTGGGCATTGCCAACCGTTTTCAGGTGGTGCAGGGCCGTACCCGTATCAACGTGAAGTTGACGGAAAAAGACGGCGAAGTCACCGACTTTAACTTCTCCGGTTTTGACGTCACCGCAGCGGACTGGGAGCGCTTCGTTAACGACTCCCTGACCTGGCTTGGACAGTTCGATATGGTTTGCGTCAGCGGCAGTCTGCCGGTAGGCGTCAGCCCGGAAGCCTTTACCGACTGGATGATCCGCCTGCGCAGCCAGTGCCCGTGCATCATCTTCGACAGCAGCCGTGAAGCGCTGGTTGCTGGTCTGAAGGCCGCGCCGTGGCTGGTGAAGCCGAACCGCCGCGAGCTGGAGATCTGGGCGGGTCGCAAGCTGCCGGAAATGAAAGATGTCATTGACGCCGCTCACGCGTTGCGCGAGCAGGGCATTGCACACGTGGTTATCTCGCTGGGCGCAGAAGGCGCGCTGTGGGTGAACGCATCCGGCGAATGGGTAGCCAAACCACCGTCGGTTGAGGTGGTGAGTACTGTAGGCGCAGGGGATTCGATGGTTGGCGGTCTTATCTACGGCCTGCTGATGCGTGAATCCAGTGAACATACGTTACGCCTGGCAACCGCGGTGGCTGCACTGGCCGTGAGTCAGAGTAACGTTGGTATTACCGATCGTACCCAGTTGGCCGCGATGATGGCGCGTGTTGACTTACAACCTTTCAACTAACCGCAGGAGAGGCATAATGAAAACGCTGCTGATTATCGATGCCGGGCTTGGTCAGGCGCGCGCCTATATGGCGAAGACCCTGCTGGGTGCGGCTGCGCATAAAGCTCGCCTTGAAATGACGGATAACCCAAACGATACCGAACTGGCTATCGTGTTGGGTACAGCGCTGCCTGTGGACAGCGCGCTGAACGGCAAACAGGTGTATCTCGGCGATATTAATCGCGCCGTCGCGCATCCAGAGCTATTCCTCAGCGAAGCCAAATCCCATGCCGCTATATACAGCGCGCCGGCAACGACGCTCGCGCCGTCGACCGTCGGAACCGGCCCTAAACGTATTGTGGCCGTGACCGCTTGCCCGACGGGCGTTGCGCATACCTTCATGGCGGCAGAGGCGATTGAAACTGAAGCGAAAAAACGCGGCTGGTGGGTAAAAGTCGAAACCCGCGGTTCTGTTGGCGCCGGGAATGCGATTACGCCGGAGGAGGTCGCTCAGGCCGACCTGGTGATCGTCGCGGCGGACATTGAGGTCGATCTGGCTAAATTCGCCGGTAAGCCGATGTACCGTACCTCCACCGGTCTGGCGCTGAAGAAAACCGCACAGGAGTTTGAGAAAGCGCTGGTGGAAGCCGCGCCGTATCAGCCGTCCGGTAATGCGCAGGCGGCGAAAGAGGGCAAAAAAGAGGCGGGCGGCGCCTATCGCCACCTGCTGACCGGCGTCTCGTATATGCTGCCGATGGTGGTAGCGGGCGGCCTGTGCATTGCGCTCTCCTTTGCGTTTGGCATCCAGGCGTTTAAAGAGCCGGGCACTCTGGCGGCGGCGCTGATGCAAATCGGCGGCGGTTCCGCGTTCGCGCTGATGGTGCCGGTGCTAGCGGGCTATATTGCCTTCTCCATTGCCGACCGCCCGGGTCTGACGCCAGGCCTTATCGGCGGTATGCTGGCGGTAAGCACCGGTTCCGGTTTTATCGGCGGGATTATCGCGGGCTTCCTTGCGGGTTACGTTGCAAAACTTATCAGCACGAAAGTGAAGCTGCCGCCAGCCATGGAAGCACTGAAGCCCATTCTGATCATTCCGCTGTTTTCAAGTCTGATTGTCGGCCTGGCGATGATTTACCTTATCGGTAAACCGGTTGCGGGGATCCTGGAAGGCCTGACGCACTGGCTGCAGACCATGGGCACAGCGAACGCTGTCCTGCTGGGCGCTATCCTCGGCGGTATGATGTGTACCGATATGGGTGGCCCGGTCAACAAAGCGGCCTATGCGTTTGGCGTCGGCCTGCTGAGTACGCAAACGTACGCGCCGATGGCGGCCATCATGGGTGCCGGTATGGTGCCGCCGCTGGCGCTGGGTCTGGCGACTATCGTGGCGCGTCGTAAGTTCGACAAAGCGCAGCAGGAAGGGGGTAAAGCGGCGCTGGTGCTGGGTCTGTGCTTTATCACCGAAGGGGCGATTCCGTTTGCGGCGCGTGACCCGATGCGCGTACTGCCTTGCTGTATCGTCGGCGGTGCGGTAACGGGCGCCATCTCCATGGCGATTGGCGCGAAGCTGATGGCGCCGCACGGCGGCCTGTTCGTCCTGCTGATTCCAGGCGCGATTACCCCGGTGTTGGGTTACCTGCTGGCTATCATCGCCGGTACGCTGGTTGCCGGTCTCTCTTATGCGGTGCTGAAACGCCCGGAAGAAGAGGTGGTGGCGAAAGCGGCCTGAGTTCATCATCCGTATCACCAGGGGCAGAGTGGACTCTGCCCTTTTTTATTTTCGGCCTTAATGTTGTTTCTTCGCGCTCTTCTTCTCCCGGTCGTTCATCTCAGGCCGTCGCCTCTTTCGTCTGCTGTGCTTTTAACCAGGCGATTTCTTCCGCCCAGATATCCGGGTTAATGGTTTCCAGCACCAGCGGAATACCGTCAAAGCGGTTGTCCTGCATGATCCAACGGAAGGCGTCGTGGCCGATATTCCCTTCGCCGAGACTGTGATGGCGGTCAACGCGGCTGCCAAAGGCGCTTTTCGCATCGTTAAGGTGCATGCCGCGCAGGTACTGGAAGCCGACGATGCGTTCAAACTCCGCGAAGGTCGCCGTGCAGGCCTCGGCGCTGCGCAGGTCGTAGCCTGCAGCAAAGGCGTGGCAGGTATCAATGCAGACGCCGACGCGGGATTTATCTTCCACGCCGTCGATGATCGCCGCCAGATGCTCAAACTTAAAGCCGAGGTTGCTGCCCTGGCCGGCGGTATTTTCGATGACGGCGGTAACGCCTTCGGTTTGCGCCAGCGCAATGTTGATGGATTGCGCAATGCGCGCCAGGCACTCCTCTTCCGGGATCTGCGTCAGATGGCTGCCCGGGTGAAAGTTCAGCAACTGAAGCCCCAACTGCTGGCAGCGGGTCATCTCATCAATAAACGCCTCGCGGGATTTCTCCAGCGCCTCTTCCAGCGGGTGGCCGAGGTTTATCAGGTAGCTGTCGTGAGGGAGGATCTGCCCGGGGCCATAGTGATACTTCTCGCAGGCGGCTTTGAAGTCGTCGATAACTTCTGGCGTAAGCGCGGCAGCGCGCCACTGGCGTTGGTTTTTGGTGAACAGGGCAAAGGCGGTGGCGCCGATCTCGGCGGCACGAATGGCGGCGTTTGCAAGACCGCCGGAGGCGCTGACGTGCGCTCCAATGTATTTCATAAAGACTCCTGTTAAACCCGCCAAAGGGGAAATGCTAATGATAGCGGGTTAACAGGAACAGGATATAGCGGTTTATGCCAGAAGGGTGTGAACCACGACGTTAATCAGACCGCCGCCGACAATCAGCCAACCGAACAGCACCAGCGCCATCAGCAGCGGTTTAGCGCCCGCTTTTTTCAGCGCGCTGACGTGGGTGGTCAACCCCAGCGCCGCCATCGCCATGGCCAGCAGGATGGTATCCAGTGTGACCAGCATATCCACGATGCTTTTCGGCAGCAGGTGGAAAGAGTTGAAAACCGCGACCACGATAAACAGGATGGCAAACCACGGAATGGTGATTTTGCTTTTCTCGGCGCCGTTGGCTGGCGCCAGTTGCTTCACGCGAGCCGCCAGAATCAGCAGGAACGGCGCCAGCATCATTACGCGCAGCATTTTGGCGATCACCGCCGCGTTTTCCGCGTCCGGACTGACAGCATGACCTGCCGCCACCACCTGCGCCACTTCATGCATGGTGGAACCCATGTAAATACCGTAGGTTTCCGGGCTGAACCAGTGCGCCAACAGCGGATACATCGCCGGGTACAGGAAGATAGCAATGGTACCGAAGATGACCACTGTCGCCACGGCGACGGTGACCTTGCTGGCTTCGGCTTTCACCACCGGCTCCGTCGCCAGTACCGCCGCCGCGCCGCAGATGCTGCTACCTGCGCCGATCAGCCAACTGGTGTGTTTATCGAGGCCGAATACCTTCTGACCAAGAAAACTGGCCAGAATAAAGGTGCTGGAGAGCGTCAGTACGTCAATCAGGATGCCGCTGACGCCAACATCAGCAATTTGCGCGAACGTCAGGCGAAAGCCATAAAGAATGATGCCCAGACGCAGTAAATGCTGTTTGGCGAACAGGACGCCGCCGTCGCAGGGCTGCCAGATTTTGGGGTAAACGCTGTTGCCGATAACCATACCGAACAGAATAGCCAGCGTCAGGGCGCTGAAGCCCGCGCCTGCCACCGCCGGAATGCTGCCGCCCCACAGCGCGGCGCCGGTGATAATGGCGGTCAGCGCAAGGCCAGGGACAAAATGCCAGAGTGTACGTCGATGTCTATTGAGGGTGAGTTCAGTCATAACCTTCTCCTTTTACTGTGTAAAAGGTTACGCCGCTCTGGTTTAAATATAAAATTGATTATATGTTTATAATCAATCGAAATAAGTAATATATCTGTCACACTTCACTTCTGGGGTATCCCTATGCATATCACGCTACGACAGCTGGAGGTCTTTGCTGAAGTGCTGAAAAGCGGTTCAACGACGCAGGCCTCGCAGATGCTGGCGCTGTCGCAGTCGGCGGTCAGCGCCGCGCTGACCGATCTTGAAGGTCAGCTCGGCGTTCAGCTTTTCGACCGCGTCGGCAAACGTCTGGTGGTCAACGAGCATGGGCGGCTGTTGTA
>NZ_JAFAGS010000004.1 GCF_019237635.1 Pluralibacter sp. | reverse complement strand
GCGCAGCAAATTCTGCGGGTGTTGAAAGAGACCAACGGCGTGGTCGCCGGACCGAAAGGCGCCGCGCAACGTCTGGGTCTCAAGCGCACCACCCTGCTTTCGCGAATGAAGCGCCTGGGCATCGACAAAGACATGCTGGCGTAAACTGCTGCCAGCGCGGCGGGCGGGTCATTTTTTCGGACGATATTTTTCCGGCAGCACCGGCACCGGCCGCCGATCGTCAATCAGATGACGAATCGTCAGAATGGGGTGCCGCCACAACATTCGCGGCCCGGCCCAGCGCATAATCTGCTTCATCTCTTCGCGTTTTGCCGGTTGGTAACAGTGAACCGGACACTGTTTGCAGGCGGGTTTCTCCTCGCCAAAGACGCACTTATCCAGCCGTTTGTCAGCATAAGCGTTTAATGCCTGATAATGCCCCTCCTCGGCGGAAGCTTGCGGGCACTGGCGCACATAGAGTGCGATCATTCGACGGATCGTCAGCTTTTCCCGAAGAATGCGTGTTCCTGTCATCACGATATCCAGACCAATAAGTTGCATAAATAATACACGTTTATTGATATCCCCTCCAGCGACGAGGGTCGAATTCAGTCCGAAAGCGGACGCTACCCTCCATAGACAAAAAGCACGCTTGCCGTATCATTTCACTGTGTTTATATACAGCACTCATATTATCAGCATGCAACGGCAAGGGAGAAAAAGATATGCAGTCTGAGCATCATCAGGGAGTGAGCAAAACATCCCGTCAGGTCACCGTAAGCTATGTCAGAAAACGTCATCAGGACCCAAAAACCCTGCGCACCCGCAGAATAAGCCGCCACCCGAGCCTGGTGCTGAGCGGCGACTGGCTGCAGGAGGCCGGTTTTCCCACCGGTACACCGGTCGCCGTTTCCGTCGCCTGGGGCAGGCTTATCTTAAGTCCGGTGGCGGAGTAACGCATCCTGCGCCCAGATACCCGCGTGAATGGCGAACGTTGAACGCAGGACACTGAAATCATACGCGACGGTAAATATTCTTAATAATGCCTTCACCACGCTCCGGTGACGCGCCGCCACTGGAGTTTTTTACCTTTATGTACTTCACTTGACAGTGCTTTACCCAAAAAGGGGCGGCGAATTGCACTGTGCCAGCAGGCATTATGCGTCTGCCCCCCGCGTAAATCCCCCCCAAAAAAGAATGCCCCCTGACGAATACGACAACGAAGGAGTTGAGTATGAAGAATACGTACAAGGGAATAGGCGTGCTTGCGTTTGCCGCAGGCTCGCTTATGCCGGCAGGCGTTGTGCACTCCGCCGACCAGACAGGTACACAGCCGGACGCTGGCGCAAAGAAGCCTAACATCATTCTGATTGTCTCTGACGACACAGGCTATGGCGATCTGGGCGTCTACGGCGGCGGCGAAGGGCGAGGTATGCCGACGCCAAACCTTGACCGTATGGCTGATGAGGGGATGACTTTTTTTGATTTCTATGGACAGCCCAGCAGTACGCCAGGGCGCGCGGCGATGCAGACCGGACGCATCCCCAACCGCAGCGGCATGACCACGGTGGCCTTCCAGAGCCAGGGCGGCGGTCTGCCTAAAGAAGAGTGGACGCTGGCCTCGGTACTCAAAACCGGCGGCTACAAAACCTTCTTTACCGGTAAATGGCATTTAGGCGAGGCGGACTATGCCCTGCCCAACGCCCAGGGCTATGACGAAATGAAGTATGTCGGCCTGTACCATCTGAACGCTTACACCTATGCAGACCCGACCTGGTTCCCGGATATGGATCCGAAGCTGCGCGAAATGTTTGCCAAAGTGACCCGCGGCGCGCTGTCCGGTAAAGCAGGAGAAACGCCGAAGGAAGAGTTCAAAATCAACGGCCAGTATGTCAATACGCCAGAGGTCGATGGTAAAGAGGGCGTAGTGGGTATCCCGTTCTTTGACCGCTACGTCGAGAAGGCCTCTGTCGACTTCCTGGATGCTAACGCCAAATCCTCAGAGCCGTTCTTTATGAGCATCAACTTCATGAAGAACCATCAGCCCAACATGCCGGACCCTGACTATATCGGCAAGTCGATGTCGAAGAGCAAATACGCCGATTCGATGGTGGAGATGGATGCTCGCGTTGGCCGCATCATGGATAAGCTGCGCGAGCTGGGACTGGATAAAAACACGCTGGTCGTCTGGACGACGGACAACGGCGCATGGCAGGACGTCTATCCTGATGCCGGTTATACGCCGTTTCGCGGCACCAAAGGCACCGATCGCGAAGGCGGTACGCGCGTACCGGCCATCGCCTGGTGGCCAGGGAAAATCAAGGATCACACCCGTAACCACGATATCGTCGGCGGCCTTGATCTGATGGCGACATTTGCGTCAGTCGCCGGGATAAAACTGCCGGAAAAAGACCGCGCCGGACAGCCGATTGTCTTCGACAGCTACGACATCTCTCCGGTGCTGTTTGGTACAGGGAAGGATCCCCGGACGTCCTGGTTCTACTTCACCGAAGATGAACTGACCCCAGGAGCCGTTCGTGTAGGCCACTATAAAGCGGTCTTCAACCTGCGCGGCGACGATGGCGCCCAAACGGGTGGACTGGCGGTAGACACTAACCTCGGCTGGAAAGGCCCGTCTTCCTATGTCGCCACTGTACCGCAGATTTTCGACCTCTGGCAGGATCCGCAGGAGCGTTACGATATCTTCATGAACAACTATACCGAGCATACCTGGACGCTGGTGACCTTTAACGAGGCTATCAAAGAACTGATGCAAAGCTATGTGAAGTATCCGCCACGCAAACCGCAAAGTGAGGCCTATAGCGGCCCGATTACGCTGTCGCAATATGAGCGCTTTAAAAATGTTCGGGACCAGCTTGAACAAAAAGGCTTCCAGTTAAGTATGCCTACCGGTAATTAAAATAAGAAAACGGCCCGGCAGTTCACTGTCCGGGCCGCATTTTTCGCGCGCGCAATGAATGATGCAGGATGTCGCCAATGAAAAAGAGCACCACAATCCCGCTGACGCCGTTACAAAATCAGGGGAAATATCTGCCCGCCTATAAACGTCGCTACCACGTGATGGCCAAACCCTCCGGCTCGACCTGCAATCTGGACTGCAACTACTGCTTTTATCTGCATAAAGAACAGCTACTGCACCAGGACCGGGATAAAGGCATGAGCGATGAGGTGCTGGAAAACTTTATCCGTCAGTATATTCAAAGCCAGGACGGCGAAGAGATCATCTTCTCGTGGCAGGGTGGCGAACCCACGCTGATGGGGCTGGCGTTTTTTAAAAAAGTCGTTGCCCTGCAGCAGAAATATCAGCCCAAACACCAGCGTATTGAAAACGACCTGCAGACCAACGGCATTTTACTCAACGATCAGTGGGCAGCCTTTTTGAAAGAGCACCGTTTTCTGGTCGGCATTTCAATCGACGGCCCAGAAGAAATGCATGACCGTTTTCGCGTCACCCGCAGCGGGAAACCCACCTTTTCGAAGGTGATGCAGGCCATTGAGACGTTAAAACGTCACGGCGTGCCATTTAATACCCTGGTGGTGGTAAACCGCATCAATGCCCGCTTTCCTCGCGAGGTCTACCGCTTTCTGACCCGAACCGTCGGCGCTACCTACATCCAGTTTACGCCCTGCGTTGAACCCGTTGACTTTAAAACCACCGCCCCCCAGTTCTGGCAGGAAGACACCATCCCGCTGACCGGCAGTCGTCGGGCGAAACCTGGCGACCTGGACTCGATTGTCACCGACTGGTCCGTCGATCCTGATGACTGGGGCACATTCCTGACGGAAGCCTTTGATGAATGGGTGACGCACGATCTGGGGCGGGTTCAGGTGAATCTGTTTGAAACCGCCGTGGTGCAAACGATGGGGCTACCGTCGCAGCTGTGCATCACTGCGCCGTTTTGCGGTAAAGCGCTGGCGATAGAGAAAAATGGTGATGTTTACTCCTGCGATCACTACGTGTATCCGGAGTATAAGCTCGGCAACATCCGTGCCCATAAGCTTTCGCATATGGTCTTTTCCGAACGACAGAAAACCTTCGGAATGGGTAAGAAAGAGACCCTGCCTGATTACTGTAAACGCTGTCCGCACCTGAATTTATGCTGGGGTGAGTGCCCGAAAAACCGGATAGTCAGAGCCCCCGATGGTGAAGAGGGCCTCAACTATTTGTGTCCTGGCTTTCAGCATTTTTACGCGACGGTAAAACCCACTCTCGAAAAGATCGCCGCGATGCTCAAATAACCTCGCAACAGGTCACAACTACAGTGGCCTGTCTCTTTATGGCGCTGTGCAAAGGGCGGGATCAAACACGGTTTTCCAGTCCTGTTTCATGTCCACCACCACCCACCCTTTTTGCTGCGCCAGGGACAATCCTTCAACAAGCTTGCCGCTGGCCGTCGGGTGGCTGTCATAGGCATATTCCCGCGCCGCATCCGTGTGATGCACCAACAAGCCAAACGTTTTGGCGTCAGGGTTGCCGGTGGCGTATTGCAGCATCGCGAGGTCGCCGTCGCTATTGCCAAAAGCGGCGACCGGACGCTGGCCCATAAACAGATGAATGGCGACCGGCTTCGACGCGCCATCATCGTTGAACGCCCCTTTCATGGTTTTTTGCAATTCAACGCCTTTTTCGCCGAGCGAGTAGTCGCTCAGTGAGAACGATCCGACCACCTGCTCCGGCGGAATGCCGTACATGTTGTCCGACATCACCCGCATAAAATCGATACCGCCGCCGGAGATAATCCAGGTTTTAAATCCATTAGCCCGCAGGTAATCGAGAAGCTGGCGCATCGGCTGATAGCCCAGACTATCGTACCGGCACCCGGTTCGTTTATCCTTGTGCGTCGCAAGCCAGTCGCGAACGCGCGCGGCAAAGTCGTCAGTCGTCATCCCGCTGTGCGTCAGCGCCACCAGACTGAGCAAGCCTTTCTCGCCGGACGCGGCCACGGCCCTGAAGTCATCACGCAACACGGCGGCAATCAGCGGGTCTTTCTGCCATTCCGGGTGTTCAGGCGCCATCCGTTTGATTTCATCCACCGCAAACTGTAGCTGGAACGTCAGCGGCGCCTCCGGCCAGAGGGTGCCGTCATTATCGAAAACCACATAGCGCTTATTCAGCGGAATAAAATCCGGGCTCCCGTCACGAGTGGTCTCCTGTACCCATTTTTCGATAGCCTGTTTTACCGGTGTATCATTCCAGGCAGGAAGTTCGTCGGTGCTTGCCGGGCAGTTGAAACTCAGCAATAGCGCGCAGAAAAGTACGGGTTTCTTCATCATGAATCCTTCCTGGGTCAGAACTGATAGCTGTAGTTAACGCAGGCGGCCCCTTTCCGGCCTGCTAAAAAAGACGCTCTCACCACAAGCAACCTATTGATTATTAGCATAAAAACAGACTCAGGTGGTGAGTTATAAAAGTATAGCGTTAAATTGAATTTCAATAGCGAAAACAAACCGGTATAACGAAAATTGTCAGCAAACCCTATCTTTCGATAATGACATTCTCCCCTTCTTGTTTTCCTGCCATACAGACTCCGTTATCATGCTACCTGCATACCATTAAGTACTGGGTCTGGGTTGCGCGGCATGTGGCGACGTTTTCCAGGCCATGGCCAGAGTGCTGCCTGTCTCGCGGTACTAACCTGTAGAATTTCATGAGATTCAATGAGCTAACGTGATACCAGATAAAAACGATAAAAATCACTAACTCATTAATATTTAAAGAAAACGGATATCACAAATCGATGAGTACACTAGAGAGTTTCGACGCCCACACGCCGATGATGCAGCAGTATCTGAAGCTAAAAGCCCAGCATCCGGAAATCCTGCTGTTTTACCGGATGGGGGACTTCTACGAGCTGTTCTATGACGATGCGAAACGCGCATCGCAGCTGCTTGATATTTCGCTGACCAAACGCGGCGCCTCGGCGGGCGAGCCTATTCCGATGGCGGGAGTGCCTCATCACGCGGTCGAAAACTACCTGGCGAAGCTGGTGAACCAGGGCGAGTCGGTGGCTATTTGCGAACAAATTGGCGACCCGGCCACCAGCAAAGGCCCGGTAGAGCGCAAAGTGGTGCGTATTGTTACGCCAGGCACCATCAGCGATGAAGCGCTGCTGCAGGAGCGCCAGGACAACCTGCTCGCCGCCATCTGGCAGGACAGCAAAGGCTACGGCTACGCGACGCTGGATATCAGTTCCGGACGCTTTCGCCTGAGCGAACCGGCGGACCGAGACACCATGGCCGCCGAACTGCAGCGTACCAACCCGGCCGAGCTGCTGTATGCCGAAGACTTCGCCGAGCTGGCGCTGATTGAAGGCCGTCGCGGCCTGCGCCGCCGCCCGCTATGGGAGTTTGAAATCGACACCGCGCGCCAGCAGTTGAACCTGCAGTTCGGCACCCGCGACCTGGTCGGTTTTGGCGTCGAAAACGCCCCGCGCGGGCTGTGCGCGGCGGGCTGTCTGCTGCAATACGTAAAAGACACCCAGCGTACGGCGCTACCGCATATTCGCTCTATCACCATGGAGCGACAGCAGGACAGCATCATCATGGATGCGGCGACCCGCCGTAACCTGGAGATCACCCAAAATCTGGCTGGCGGGGTGGATAATACCCTGGCCTCAGTGCTGGACTGCACCGTCACCCCGATGGGCAGCCGCATGCTTAAGCGCTGGCTGCACATGCCGGTTCGCGATACCGCTGTGTTGCTCGACCGCCAACAGACCATTGGCGCGCTACAGGACAGCGGCTGTCTGCTGCAACCGGTACTGCGTCAGGTCGGCGACCTCGAACGTATACTCGCGCGGTTGGCGCTGCGCACCGCCCGTCCGCGCGATCTCGCCCGGATGCGTCACGCGTTCCAGCAATTGCCGGAACTGCGGGAGTTGCTGGCAGGCGTCAACAGCGCGCCGGTGCAGGCGCTGCGCGAAAAAATGGGCGAGTTTACCGAACTACGCGAGCTGCTGGAGCGGGCCATCATTGATACACCGCCGGTGCTGGTGCGCGACGGCGGCGTCATTGCCCCTGGCTATAACGCAGAGCTCGACGAGTGGCGCGCCCTTGCCGACGGCGCGACAGACTACCTCGACCGCCTGGAAATCCGCGAGCGCGAGCGTCTGGGGCTGGATACCCTGAAGGTCGGCTATAACGCCGTGCACGGCTATTACATCCAGATAAGCCGCGGTCAGAGCCATATGGCGCCGATTCACTACGTGCGCCGCCAGACGCTGAAAAACGCCGAACGCTACATTATTCCGGAGCTCAAAGAGTACGAAGACAAAGTGCTGACCTCGAAAGGGAAAGCGCTGGCGCTGGAAAAGCAGCTCTACGACGAGCTGTTCGACCTGCTGCTGCCGCATCTTGCTGAACTGCAGCAAAGCGCTGCGGCGCTGGCGGAGCTTGACGTGCTGGTTAACCTTGCCGAGCGGGCGTACACCCTCAACTACAGCTGCCCGGTATTTAGCGATAAACCCGGTATCCGCATTGTGGAAGGCCGCCATCCGGTGGTCGAGCAGGTGCTGAACGAGCCGTTTATCGCCAACCCGCTAAGCCTCTCGCCGCAGCGCCGGATGCTGATCATCACCGGGCCGAATATGGGCGGTAAAAGTACCTATATGCGCCAGACTGCGCTTATCGCGCTGCTGGCCTATATCGGCAGCTATGTCCCGGCGCAGAAGGTAGAGATTGGTCCTGTCGATCGCATCTTCACCCGCGTCGGCGCGGCGGATGATCTGGCCAGCGGCCGCTCGACCTTTATGGTGGAAATGACCGAAACGGCGAATATCCTGCACAACGCGACCGAAAACAGCCTGGTGCTGATGGACGAAATCGGCCGCGGCACCTCGACCTACGACGGCCTGTCGCTGGCATGGGCCTGTGCGGAAAACCTGGCCAACCGCATCAAGGCGCTGACGCTGTTCGCCACCCACTACTTTGAGCTGACGCAGCTACCGGAAAAAATGGAAGGCGTGGCCAACGTGCATCTCGACGCGCTGGAGCACGGCGACACCATCGCCTTTATGCACAGCGTGCAGGACGGTGCGGCCAGCAAAAGCTACGGGCTTGCCGTGGCGGCGCTGGCGGGCGTCCCGAAAGAGGTCATCAAGCGGGCGCGGCAGAAACTGCGCGAGCTGGAAAGCCTATCGCCCAATGCCGCCGCCACTCAGATAGACGGCACGCAAATGTCGCTGCTGACGCCCGCCGAAGAAACCTCTCCGGCCCTGGAAGCGCTGGAAAATCTCGATCCGGATTCGTTGACCCCGCGCCAGGCGCTGGAGTGGGTTTATCGTCTGAAGAGTCTGGTTTAACGCTACAATGCCCGGTGGCGCTAACGCTTACCGGGCCTACAGGGTTACAGCAGCGGCGGGATCGTCGGCACCTGCGGCGCCTCATCAATATCTTTCTGCGTCATACGAAACGCCTGCGGATAATGTTCGCGGCTGGTGCGGCGCAGCGGCTCGGTATCACGCCAGGTATACAGACAATGCTGGCACTGATAGACCGTCCAGACCCCTTTCACCGGCGATGTCGCCATCACCTCAATCCGTTCATCAGCACAACGTGGACAAATCATCATGTTCTCCTTACTTACGTGCGGCCAGCATGGCGGTTAATTTCTCAGCCCAGGCTTTGGTTTCCGGAAGATCCTGCACCGGCTGGCTGTAATGGCCGCGGTTATCAGGTGCAACCGGCGTGGTAGCGTCAATAATAAGTTTGTCGGTGATCCCCGCCGGGCTTGAGCCAGGATCAAGCTCCAGCACTGACATATTGGGCAGTTGCACCAGATCCCCCGCCGGGTTCACTTTCGATGACAGCGCCCACATCACCTGCGGCAGGTTGAACGGGTCGACATCCTCATCCACCATGATCACCATCTTGACGTAGCCCAGCCCGTGCGGCGTGGTCATCGCCCGTAATCCCACCGCGCGGGCAAAGCCGCCGTAGCGCTTTTTCGTGGAAATAATGGCGAGCAGGCCATGGGTATACATGGCGTTGACCGCCTGCACTTCCGGGAATTCCGCTTTCAGCTGTTGGTACAGCGGCACGCAGGTTGCCGGTCCCATCAGGTAATCAATTTCTGTCCACGGCATCCCAAGATAGAGAGATTCGAAAATCGGTTTTGTACGGTACGAGACTTTATCGATACGCACTACCGTCATATTACGCCCGCCGGAATAGTGCCCGGTAAACTCGCCAAACGGCCCTTCGATTTCGCGTATGCGGCTTTCAATCACCCCTTCAATAATCACTTCAGAGCCCCAGGGAACGTCAAACCCGGTGAGCGGCGCCGTGGCTATCGGATACGGGCTTTCGCGCAGCGCCCCGGCCATTTCATATTCCGATTGATCGTACTTTAGCGGCGTGGCCCCCATCAGCGTGATAATCGGGTCGTTGCCCAGCGTAATCGCAACCGGCAGATCCTCGCCGCGCTCTTCCGCTTTGTGCAGATGCAGCGCGATATCGTGCATCGGCACCGGTTGCAGGCCAAGTTTGCGTTTCCCCTTGACCTCCATGCGATAGATACCGACGTTCTGTTTGCCGAAATGGTCGGGATCACGCGGGTCGCGGGAAACGACGCAGGCTTTATCAAGATAGAAACCGCCATCGCCATCGTTGAGACGAAACAGCGGCAGCAGATCGAAGAGGTTTATCGCCTCGCCATCCACGCTGTTTTCAGCCCAGGGCGGGCTGGCGCGGCGTTGCGGCGCGACGGGGAAGTTGTCCCAGCGGCGAATAAACTCATCTATCTGTTTTTTCACTGGCGTATTTGGCGCCAAGCCCAGAGAAATCGCGTGGTTTTGCCATGAGCCGATGGTATTCATCGCCACGCGGGCATCGATAAAGCCGCGAATGTTGTCAAACCACAGCGCAGGCGCGCCATCGCCAATTCGCCCTGTCGCATTGGCGGCGGCGGCAAGATCCGGCTCCGCATTCACCTCTTCGCTGATTCTCAGCAATTGTCCCTGCTCTTCAAGCGCCGCAAGGAAGCTTCGCAAATCGTCAAACACCATGTTCTTTCTCCTGTGCATTATTTTGTTCGTACACGAACGCATTCAAAGAAAGTACACCCGATAACCTAAACTCACAACATTGTTCGTGCACGATCGGGTAAATCACTCACCATTGAAGCATTAACGGTTATCATAGAGGGGAGTTTTCACTGCGGAGTAGTCATGGAACTAAGGCAAGAAACGTTTCATTTGTTACGACAGCTTTTCCAGCAGCATACGGCGCGCTGGCAACATGAACTGCCGGAACTGACCAAGCCGCAGTATGCCGTGCTGCGCGCAATCGCCGAAAATCCGGGTATTGAGCAGGTCGCCTTAACAGAGGTCGCCGTCAGCACCAAAGCGACGCTGGCGGAGATGCTGAGCCGTATGGAGACCCGGGGTCTGGTAGCGAGAGAGCAGGACCCGGCGGATAAGCGTCGGCGTTTTGTCCGGTTAACCCCACAGGGTGAAGCGTTGCTCGACACCAGTATTCCGATTGGCAACGGAGTCGATGAGGCGTTTTTGGGCCGCTTAAGCGATCGGGAACGGGCGCAGTTTACGGAATTGATCCGTAAGATGATGGCGCCGTAGACCCCCGTATTCCGGGCTGTCGTCACCGTGTCGTGCTGCTGTCGTGGGGAGATCGTGTCGCTGTCGATACATTTGGGCAATACTTTCCTGCGACACCCCACTCTCCCGGAGATACCGATATGAGCAACACATTCAGAGAGTATCGCCTTGCCCGCGCCTGGTCTCAGGAACAGTTGGCTGAAATGGCCGGACTGAGTACCCGCACGGTACAGCGTATTGAAAACGGCGAGCAGGCAAGCCTCGAAACCTTAAGCGCGCTGGCGGCCGTATTTGAAATCAGCGTATCCGATCTCACCAATGACCGTTCGTCAGGCGGCGAAGCGCTGGATGAACGTATTGTGCAGGCACGTACGAAAGTCGCCCAGGAGGGACGGTTTTACCGTTCGGCGCTGACAGCTATTGTGGTCTGCATTTTTCTGTACATCATTAATCGCACCACCTCGCCTGACGGCCATTGGTCGTTCTGGGTCGCCGGTATCTGGGGCACCCTGCTGGTTCTCCGCGGCCTGCGGGTTTTCATTTTTGGCGGGTTGATAGAGAAGTGGCAACAAAAGCGTATTCAGAAAATGCTGCGCAGATAAAGAAAAAGGCCAGTCTCTCAACTGGCCCTTTTGACAAAAATAAGGTTATTCGCGGAACAGCGCTTCAATATTCAGCCCTTGCCCCTGCAGGATTTCACGCAGGCGACGCAGACCTTCAACCTGAATCTGGCGAACGCGTTCACGAGTCAGGCCAATTTCACGGCCGACATCCTCAAGCGTTGCCGCTTCATACCCCAGCAGACCGAAACGGCGCGCCAGCACTTCACGCTGTTTGGCGTTCAGTTCGAACAGCCATTTGACGATGCTCTGTTTCATATCATCGTCCTGCGTGGTGTCTTCCGGACCGTTGTCTTTTTCATCGGCCAGGATATCCAGCAGCGCTTTTTCAGAATCGCCACCCAGCGGGGTGTCGACTGAGGTGATGCGTTCGTTGAGACGCAGCATACGGCTGACGTCATCAACCGGTTTGTCCAGTTGCTCGGCTATCTCTTCTGCGCTCGGCTCATGGTCCAACTTATGGGACAACTCGCGCGCGGTACGCAGATAAACGTTGAGCTCTTTGACAATGTGGATAGGCAGGCGAATCGTACGGGTTTGGTTCATGATAGCCCGTTCAATCGTCTGGCGAATCCACCAGGTTGCATATGTTGAGAAACGGAACCCACGTTCCGGATCGAACTTCTCGACGGCGCGGATGAGCCCCAGGTTGCCCTCTTCAATCAGATCCAGCAGCGCCAGACCACGATTGCTGTAACGACGGGCAATTTTCACCACCAGACGCAGGTTACTTTCAATCATCCGGCGTCTTGAGGCTACGTCACCACGCAGTGCACGGCGTGCAAAATAAACTTCTTCTTCGGCCGTTAACAATGGGGAGTAACCAATCTCCCCAAGGTAAAGCTGAGTCGCATCCAGCACACGCTGTGTGGCACCCTGAGATAACAGCTCTTCCTCAGCCAGGTCGTTATCACTGGGTTCCTCTTCACTCAAGGCCTTCTCGTCGAAAGCCTCTATTCCGTTCTCATCAAATTCCGCGTCTTCATTTAATTCATGAACTTTCAGCGTATTCTGACTCATAAGGTGGCTCCTACCCGTGATCCCTGGACGAAACACACCTTAAGCATGTTTCGCCAAATTATCGCTGCGGCAAGTACTGCAGCGGGTTGACGGATTTCCCCTTGTAACGAATTTCAAAATGTAAGCGTGTTGAACTGGTTCCGGAGCTACCCATGGTAGCGATTTTTTGCCCCGCCTTAACTTCTTGTTGTTCCCGGACCAGCATTGTGTCGTTATGGGCGTAGGCGCTCAGGTAATCATCGTTGTGTTTGATGATAATAAGATTACCGTAACCGCGCAGTGCGTTACCGGCATAGACGACGCGCCCATCTGCGGTCGCGACGATAGCCTGTCCTTTACTGCCTGCGATATCGATGCCTTTATTGCCGCCATCGGCTCCGCTAAAGTTCTCGATAATTTTGCCGTCAGTCGGCCAGCGCCATGAGGAGATCGGCGAACTGGTAGACGTACTGCTTGCAGTCGGTTGGGTTGTGCTTGCAACGGGTGCTGTAACAGGCGCTGTGACCGGGGTCGCAGGCTTGTTGTTAGGCAACATTTTGTTAGCACTTTGTTCACCTGAATCCTCAGAATACGTAATTGTTGGTTGAGACGCAACCACTGCGGAGGAATTTTGTGCAGGTTTTGCGACTAACACCGCGGAACTGCTGCTGGCCTGCGCCACCGGGTTATTTCCGGTAATGGGCTGCCCTGAGGCGTTACCGACCTGTAAGGTTTGACCGACGTTCAGAGAATAAGGTTCAGCAATATTATTGCGCTGCGCCAGGTCGCGGAAATCATTACCGGTCACCCATGCAATATAGAAAAGCGTGTCGCCGCGCTTCACGGTGTAGGTGCTACCGCCCGTATAGCTGCCTTTCGGGATATCGCCATACTTACGGTTATAAACGATATGACCATTGACGGTCTGCAACGGCGTGTCCGCCGCCTGCGGGCGTGCAGGCTGAATTTGCGGCTGCTGCGCCGACTGAATCTGCGGCGCAGGCTGCGCGGTCGAGCCCATTTTAGGCGGCGGCGTGATCAGCATACCGGAATCCGTACTGGATGACGGCGCCCCCCCTATGGAGCTGACCGGCGCCGGTGGATTACTGGAATTTGAACATCCTGCCAGCCAAAGTGAAATCAGTGATGCTGCCGCAACACGGCTTACGGTGAATTTCGGGCTTCCCGCGCTCATTTATCCCCCAGGAATGTGTTAACTGCCAATGACGTAATTACCGCGCAACGCGTCGGCTCAGGCATATTTCAAATGCGCACACCCTACGCCATCACTCGCGTTGAAATAAACAGGAAAACTCCTGTATTACGCCAGTTCGCCTCTGACCAACGGCACAAAGCGAACGGCCTCTACGGTATCAATAATAAACTCGCTCCCCCGCCGACGAATGCGCTGCAAAACCTGCTGCTCGTCTCCCACGGGTAAAACAAGAATGCCGCCTTCCGCAAGCTGCGACATCAGCGCCTGCGGAATTTCCGGCGGCGCCGCCGTGACAATAATGGCATCAAATGGCGCTCTTGCCTGCCATCCCTGCCAACCATCGCCATGACGGGTTGAAACATTATGCAAATCCAGCTGTTTGAGACGCCGACGTGCCTGCCATTGCAGGCTTTTGATGCGTTCGACGGAACAAACATGGTGTACCAGATGCGCCAGTATCGCCGTCTGATAACCCGACCCGGTGCCGATTTCCAGCACCCGGGACTCCGGCGTTAACTCCAGCAGCTCGGTCATCCGGGCCACCATATAAGGCTGTGAAATCGTCTGGCCCTGGCCTATCGGCAGCGCGACGTTTTCCCATGCTTTGTGTTCAAAGGCTTCATCAACAAATTTTTCCCGCGGAACTTCGGCAATCGCCTCCAGGACATGTTCGTTAAGAATGCCCTGGTTACGGAGTTGATTGAGAAGACTTTGTACGCGTTTACTTACCATTTCGCGTTAACTCCCACGCGATCCAACCACCCCGCCACGACCCCATGGGCGTTATGCGCGGTTAAGTCCACATGCAGCGGCGTTACCGAAACATACCCCTCTTCGACGGCGGCAAAATCGGTATCCGGCCCGGCGTCGAATTTTTCGCCCGGAGGACCAATCCAGTACAGGGTATTGCCGCGCGGATCCTGCTGCGGGATAACCTGATCGGCCGGATGGCGGCTGCCGCAGCGAGTCACGCGAATGCCTTTGATCTCCGAAAGCGGAAGATCGGGTACGTTGATGTTAAGTATGCGTCCGGTACGCAGCGGCTCGCGGGACAATGCGCGCAGAATATCGCAGGTAACGGCGGCGGCAGTGTCATAGTGCGTATAGCCATTAAGCGAAACGGCAAGGGCTGGAAAACCCAGATGACGGCCTTCCATTGCCGCGGCAACGGTTCCCGAGTAGATAACGTCATCGCCCAAATTGGGGCCTGCGTTGATCCCTGAGACGACGATATCCGGGCGCGGGCGCATCAGCGCGTTGACGCCCAGATAGACGCAGTCCGTCGGGGTTCCCATCTGCACAGCGATATCGCCGTTTTCAAACGTGAAGGTGCGAAGCGAAGACTCCAGCGTCAGCGAGTTCGACGCACCGCTGCGGTTACGATCGGGAGCGACAACCTGTACCTCGGCAAACTCCCGCAAGGCTTTCGCCAGCGTCTGAATACCTGGCGCATGGATCCCGTCATCGTTACTCAGCAATATTCGCATAATCACCTGTTGTGTTGATAAGTTCCCTTACCACACTGGTGGCAAAACTGCCCGCCGGCAGCCAGAAACGTAGTTCTACCGTTACGTCATCCCACCAGTTCCAGCAAAGTTGTTGCGGATACAGCAGCATCGCCCGGCGCGCCGCCTCAACCTTCTCACGCACCAGCAGCGACTGTAACTCGCCCTGATCCGCAAGGGTTTCCTGCTCAAACGCCAGCGCCGCGCGCTGGGTTCCCCAGTCGCCGCTGCCCGGCAGCGCGGCGGTAACCATTAACTCGCGCGCGTCAACGCGGGTCTGAAGTTCGGACATCTCGTCGTCCGTCGCCACGAACCAGCTGCCGCGCCCCGCTAATTGTAGCGCATCGCCGTCAACAACTTGATTAAAGTCTGTTTTTTTTAAACGCGCGCTGACCAGTTGATTAAACAACGCGCTGCGTGCCGCCGACAACCAAAAACTGCGTTTATTGCGATCGCGCACCGGCGCATCGCTCTGCGCCCAGCGCAGCGCGCCCAGCAGGTTGCTGCCGCCGATGCCGAAACGCTGCGCGCCGAAGTAGTTCGGCACGCCCTGATCCGCTATCGCCTGCAGGCGTTGATCCACATCATCACGATGGGTCACTTCCCGCAAAACGAGAGTGAACTGGTTACCCTTCAGCGCCCCGAGACGGAGTTTGCGCTTATGGCGCGCATATTCAAGCACCTGGCAGCCTTCAAGCTGGAACTGGCGCATGTCCGGCATCTCTTTGCCCGGCAGACGCGCGCACAGCCACTGCTCGGTGACGGCGTGCTTATCTTTCTGCCCGGCGAAGCTCACCTCGCGGGCGTGAATCTTCAGGAATTTCGCCAGCGCATCGGCGACAAAACGGGTATTGCAGCCGTTTTTGAGAATGCGCACCAGCAGGTGCTCGCCTTCGCCGTCGGGGGCAAATCCTAAATCTTCCACCACCAGAAAATCTTCCGGGCTGGCCTTAAGCTGCCCCAGCCCCTGCGGCTTACCGTGCAGGTAAGTCAGTTGGTCAAACATCATCATGGTTGTGCCTTATGCAGCAACGCGACCGCTTCGCAGGCAATACCTTCGCCGCGCCCGGTAAAGCCAAGCTTTTCCGTGGTGGTCGCTTTCACGTTGACATCATCCATATGGCAGCCGAGATCTTCGGCAATAAAAACCCGCATCTGCGGAATATGCGGCAACATTTTCGGCGCCTGGGCAATGATCGTGATGTCGACATTGCCAAGCTGATAGCCTTTAGCCTGAATCCGGCGCCAGGCTTCGCGCAGCAGCGCGCGGCTGTCGGCGCCTTTAAACGCCGGATCGGTGTCCGGAAAGAGTTTGCCGATGTCGCCGAGCGCCGCCGCGCCCAACAGCGCGTCGGTCAGGGCGTGCAGCGCCACATCGCCGTCGGAGTGCGCCAGCAGGCCTTTTTCGTAAGGAATGCGAACGCCGCCGATGATAATAGGGCCAACGCCGCCAAACGCATGTACGTCAAAACCGTGTCCAATTCGCATTACGCCTTCTCCTGAAGTCCGCTACGGGTAAGGTAAAATTCTGCAAGCTGCAGGTCTTCCGGACGTGTCACTTTAATATTATCAGCGCGGCCGGCGACCAGCTCGGGATGGAACCCACAATATTCCAGCGCCGAGGCTTCATCGGTGATGGTCGCGCCCTCATCAAGCGCGCGGGTTAAGCAGTCAAAGAGCAATTCACGCGGGAAAAACTGCGGCGTCAGGGCGTGCCAGAGGTCGTTTCTGTCGACCGTATGCGCAATCGCCGTTTTCCCAGGCTCCGCGCGCTTCATGGTGTCACGGACCGGCGCCGCCAGAATACCGCCGACACGGCTGGTTTCGCTGAGCATCAACAGGCGTTCAAGATCGTCGCGATGCAGGCATGGACGCGCGGCGTCGTGCACCAGCACCCACGGCGCATCGCCTGCCGCACGCAAGCCTGCCAGCACGGAGTCCGCGCGCTCAGCGCCGCCGTCGACGACGGTAATTTGAGGATGACCTGCCAGCGGCAGTTGCGAAAAGCGGCTGTCGCCTGGGCTTACGGCGATAATGACCCGCTGAACACGCGGGTGAGCGAGCAATGCCGCCACCGCATGTTCGAGAATCGTTTTGTTACCGATTGAGAGATATTGTTTCGGGCACTCGGTCTGCATGCGACGGCCAAATCCGGCGGCCGGCACCACGGCGCAAACGCCCGGAAAAGTTGCTGCCATATCGTAAATCCTGGGCCTGTTTATCGGTTATTTTGCCCCGAACCCTGATTGCGCTTAGACGCATCCGGCACCAGACGGTAGAACGTCTCGCCCGGGCGGGTCATGCTGAGTTCATTGCGTGCGCGCTCTTCGATAGCTTCCTGGCCGCCGTTGAGATCGTCGATTTCGGCGAAAAGCTGATCGTTACGCGCTTTGAGTTTGGCGTTAGTTGCCTGCTGTGAGGCCACGTCATCACTGACCCGGCTGTAGTCATGAAGACCATTCTTGCCAAACCACAGCGAGTACTGCAGCCAGACCAGTAAAGCCAGTAATAGCAGCGTTAGTTTACCCATCCTGCCCCCTGAAAAACGGCATCATCATCCCATAACTTGCCCGGCTACTCTACACGGGCCGCGGACGATGCCGCTATCGCGGGGAATGTACCACATTTTACCCGCAGAGTCGTACGTCTCATTGCATTCTGTTGCAACTGCGCGAGACCTTCAGCCCAGCAGCCATAAAAACAGCAGGGCGAACAGCGCCGTCACCGTCAGAAACGTCGCCAGAACGCTATAGATGAGCTTACCATTGACGAGCGAATGCAGCGCAATGCCGATAACCACCGACACCGGCAGCAGCGCCAGAAAGAAGGGCCAGGTATAGAGAAAAAAGAACAGCGTGTTGCTGCCATAGAACAGAACAGGGATACCCAGCGCCAGCAGCCATGCGACGAAACCCACGACGGCGCCGGAGAAGGACCAGGTCGTCTCTTCGGCCTCCAGCGTCATGGGCTCCGATGGGGTTATGCTAATGTTCTGGGTATTGCGCATATCAAATCCTGTGTGCTGACCGGCCAGCGTGACCTGGCACTGTCTCAGGATCTGATAATATCTCCCTGTCTCATCAGGTCTAATAATTGGTTAACCAAATTTGTTACCAATTGTTCACCATCCAGATGAATTTCGGGTTTTTCTGGTGTCTCATAAACCGAATCTATGCCTGTGAAATTTTTAAGTTCTCCGGCGCGGGCTTTTTTATACAGCCCCTTCGGATCGCGCGTTTCACAAACCGCCAACGGCGTATCGACAAACACCTCGAAAAAGCGCCCCTCCCCGACCTGCTCGCGCACCATCTGGCGCTCCGCACGATGGGGAGAGATAAACGCGGTCAATACCACCAACCCGGCATCCACCATCAGCCGGGCCGTCTCCCCCACCCGACGGATATTTTCCTTCCGGTCGGCATCGCTAAAGCCAAGGTCGCGACACAGGCCGTGGCGCACGTTATCGCCATCCAGCAGGTAGGTGCTGACGCCATGCGCGTGGAGCGCCGTTTCCAGCGCCCCGGCCACGGTGGATTTACCGGAGCCGGACAGTCCGGTAAACCACAGCACCACACCGCGATGCCCGTGAAGCTGCTCACGCTCCAGCTGCGTTACCGCATGGTCGTGCCAGACAACGTTTTCGTCATGCTGCGCCATTAGCGGTTACCCAGCAAGTCGCGGGCGTTCCAGTGCGGAAAGTGTTTGCGTACCAGCGCATTCAGCTCCAGCTCAAACGCGCTGTGATCCCCGGACACCTGCAGCGGTTTCGCCGTCTGCGGCTCGTGAACCATGCCGGCACCCACCGTCACGTTGCTCAGGCGATCGATAAAAATTAAGCCGCCCGTCACCGGGTTATGCGGGTATTTATCCAGCACCAGCGGTTCATCAAAGGTCAGCTCCACCCGCCCGATACCGTTCAGCGGCAGGCTCGCCACCTCATGGCGGGTCAGGTTGTTGATGTCGACCTGATGCGCAATACCGTCTACCCGGGCGCGGGTCTTTTTACCGGCAATTTTGATTTCGTAACTCTGCCCCGGCTGTAGCGGCTGCTCGGCCATCCACACGACGTCCACGCTGGCGCTTTGCACCGCGGGCAGGGCATCCGCGGCATCGACCAGCAGGTCGCCGCGGCTGATGTCGATTTCATCTTTCAACACCAGGGTAATCGCTTCTCCGGCGCTCGCCTGCGGCAGGTCGCCGTCAAATGTGACGATACGGGCAATAGCCGACTCAACACCGGACGGCAGCACTTTTACCCGCTGGCCGACCTGCACAGTCCCGGAGGCTAACGTCCCCGCATAGCCGCGAAAATCGAGGTTAGGACGGTTGACGTACTGCACCGGGAAACGCACCGGCTGCTGCTCTACCACACGCTGAATCTCAACGCTTTCCAGCACCTCCAGCAGCGTCGGGCCGCTGTACCACGGCATCGTTTCGCTCTGTCTGGCGACGTTATCCCCCTCCAGCGCCGACAGCGGCACAAAGCGAATATCAAGCTCGCCCGGCAGCTGTTCCGCAAAGGTCAGATAAGCATCGCGAATTTCTGAAAACATCTCTTCGCTGTAGCCCACCAGGTCCATCTTATTAATGGCGACCACCAGGTGCTTAATCCCCAGCAGCGTGGAGATAAAGCTGTGGCGGCGGGTTTGATCGAGCACGCCTTTGCGGGCGTCAATCAGCAGGATAGCCAGTTCGCAGGTTGAAGCGCCGGTTGCCATATTACGGGTGTACTGCTCATGCCCCGGGGTATCGGCGATAATAAACTTGCGCTTTTCGGTCGAGAAATAGCGATACGCCACGTCAATAGTGATGCCCTGCTCACGCTCGGCCTGCAGGCCGTCCACCAGCAGGGCCAGATCGAGTTTCTCCCCTTGAGTGCCGTGACGCTTGCTGTCGTTGTGCAGCGACGAGAGCTGATCTTCGTAGATCTGCCGGGTATCGTGCAGCAGACGGCCAATCAGGGTGCTTTTCCCGTCATCCACGCTGCCGCAGGTTAAAAAACGCAGCAGGCTTTTGTGCTGTTGCGCGTGGAGGTAAGCCTCTACGCCGCCTTCATCGGCAATCTGTTGTGCAATCGTCGTGTTCATAGCGGCTCCTTAGAAATACCCCTGACGTTTTTTCAGCTCCATCGAGCCTGCCTGATCGCGGTCAATAACCCGCCCCTGGCGCTCGCTAGTGGTCGACACCAGCATCTCTTCGATAATCTCCGGCAGCGTCTGCGCATTTGACTCTACGGCGCCGGTCAGCGGCCAGCAGCCAAGCGTACGGAAACGAACTCTTCGCTTTTTAATCACTTCGCCAGGTTCGAGATCAATACGATCGTCATCAACCATCATCAACATCCCGTCACGCTCAAGCACCGGACGCTCAGCGGCCAGATACAGCGGGACGATGTCGATATTTTCTAAATAGATGTATTGCCAGATATCCAGCTCGGTCCAGTTAGAGAGCGGGAACACGCGGATGCTTTCGCCCTTGTTGATCTGGCCGTTGTAGTTGTGCCACAACTCCGGGCGCTGGTTTTTCGGGTCCCAGCGGTGGAAACGGTCGCGGAAGGAGTAAATGCGCTCTTTGGCGCGAGATTTCTCCTCATCGCGACGGGCGCCGCCGAACGCCGCATCAAAACCGTATTTGTTCAGCGCCTGCTTCAGCCCTTCGGTTTTCATGATGTCGGTATGCTTAGCGCTGCCATGCACGAACGGGTTAATGCCCATCTCCACCCCTTCCGGGTTTTTATGCACCAGCAGCTCGCAGCCATAGGCCTTCGCCGTGCGGTCGCGAAACGCATACATCTCGCGGAATTTCCAGCCGGTATCCACATGCAACAACGGGAACGGCAGCGTGCCCGGGTAAAACGCCTTTCGCGCCAGATGCAGCATGACGCTTGAGTCCTTGCCGATGGAATACATCATCACCGGGTTGGAAAACTCGGCGGCGACTTCACGGATAATGTGGATGCTTTCCGCCTCCAGTTGCCGCAAATGAGTGAGTCGTTTTTGGTCCATAACCCTTCCTTAAGCCAGATTCACCACAGAAGAGGCAAAGCTCCCCGTGTCGTGGGTATGTTGAAACCAGGCCAGCTGGTGGTGCAGCAGCACCACCTCGCCAATCACCAGCAGTGCGGGCATCGGCGCGTTTTTCGCCAGAGTTTCCAGTTGTTGTAATGTGCCGGTGATAACCTGCTGATCGGCACAGGTGCCGCGACTAATCACCGCCACCGGCGTGGCGCTGTCGCGACCGTGTTGAATCAGTTGCTGGCTAATCTCCGCCGCCTTCATCGTGCCCATATAGATGGCGAGCGTCTGGCGGCTTTTGGCCAGCTGAGCCCAGTCAAACGGCGTGCTGTCAGGCTTGTAATGTCCGGTCACGAAGGTGACGCTTTGGGCGAAATCACGGTGCGTCAGCGGGATCCCGGCATAGGCCGTCGCGCCAGCCGCAGCAGTCACGCCCGGTACCACCTGAAAGGGAATACCGGCCTCAGCCGCCGCCTGTAGTTCTTCGCCGCCGCGACCAAAAATAAACGGGTCGCCGCCCTTAAGCCGCACCACGCTTTTCCCCTGTCGCGCGGCCTCAACCAGTAAACGGTTGGTTTCATGCTGGGGTACGCTGTGGCTACCGGCGCGCTTCCCGACGCAGATCATCTCCGCATCGCGACGCACCAGCTCGCGCACTGCCTCGCTGACGAGGTGGTCATAGAACACCACATCCGCCTGCTGGATAACCTGCAGGCCGCGCAGCGTCAGCAGCCCGGCATCGCCCGGCCCCGCGCCGACCAGCGCGATCTCGCCGACAGGGCGTTCCGGACAGTCGATTTCCTCTTCCAGCACCCGCTGCGCCGCCGCATCGTTACCTGCGATCATCAGGCTGGCAAACCGCCCGTTAAACACGCGCTCCCAGAAGCGGCGGCGTTCAGCAACGCTCTTTAGCCGCGTCTTCAGATGGTTACGCCAGTAGCTTGATGCCAGCGCCATGCGGCCAAGATGGGTCGGCAGCAACGCTTCGATTTTTTCACGCAGAATACGCGCCAACACTGGCGCCGTGCTGCCCGAAGAGATGGCCACCAACAGCGGGGAACGGTCCACAATCGCCGGAAAGGTGAACGAGCACAGCGCCGGGTTATCCACGACGTTAACCAGACGTTGTCTGATATCCGCGGCGGCAAACACCCGCTGGTTCAGCGCGATGTCGTCCGTCGCGGCGACCACTAAAAACACCGGGTCGACCTGCGCCTCGTCAAACGTCTGCGCCAGCCAGACAATCTCCTGCTGTTCGCACAGCGTTGTCAGCTCTGCGTTAAGCGCATCGGCAACAACCTGCACCTGCGCCCCGGCGCGGCGCAGCAGTGAAATCTTGCGAGCTGCAACATCACCCCCGCCGATAACCAGTACCGGACGGTCTTTAATCGCAGTAAAAAGAGGGAGATAGTCCATAGCACAATAACGCATCACAATCAGTCATAACGCGACTATAGGGTGCGCCTTAGAGCAAATGAAATGACGAAATGGAATGAGTAGTTCCGCAAAGGAATAACACGTCAAAAAAACAAAGCTCAAAATGTGCTTAATGCGTGAAAATCCGCCGCTTTCAGACGAATTGAAATTGTGTTGTGGCGATCACAGTTTCATACTAGCAGCGTTAATAATTTTGCCCTGATGTAAGGACACACTATGTTTTCCGCACTGTGCCGCCGTCTCGTTGTACTGGCGTCGGGCGCATGTCTCGCATTTTCTGCTCTGGCCGCTCCCCCACCTGCGGGCGATATCGCCAGCCAGCAAGCCCGTTATATCGCCACCTATTTTCCAGGCCGGATGACCGGCAGCCCGGCGGAGATGCTGTCCGCGGATTATGTACGCCAGCAGTTCAGCCAGATGGGCTACCAGAGCGATATTCGCACCTTCCACAGCCGCTACATCTATACCAGCAAAAATAATCGCAAAAACTGGCATAACGTCACCGGCAGTACAGTTATCGCCGCCCATGAAGGGAAGGCGCAGCAGCAGATTATCGTGATGGCGCATCTTGATACCTATGCGCCGCACAGCGATGTCGATACGGAAAACAACCTTGGCGGCCTGACGCTGCAGGGTATTGACGATAACGCGATGGGCGTTGGCGTGATGCTGGAACTGGCCGAGCGGTTGAAAAACGTGCCGACGCAGTATGGCATCCGTTTTATCGCCACCAGCGGCGAAGAAGAAGGAAAGCTCGGGGCGGAGAATTTACTCAAACGCATGAGCGCAGAAGAGAAGAAAAATACGCTGCTGGTGATTAACCTCGACAACCTGGTGGTAGGCGACAAGCTCTATTTCAACAGCGGTAAAAGCACGCCAGCCTCTGTTCGCAAGCTCACCCGCGACCGGGCGCTGCAGATTGCCCGCAGCCGGGGCGTTCTGGCGACGACCAACCCAGGCCTTAATCCGAACTACCCGAAAGGTACCGGCTGCTGCAACGACGCAGAAGTGTTTGATAACGCGGGGATCCCGGTGTTGTCGGTGGAGGCCACCAACTGGTCGCTGGGCCACAAGGATGGTTTCCAACAACGCGCCAAATCCCAGGCGTTTCCGGATGGCACCAGCTGGCACGATATCCGGCTGGATAACCAGCAGTACATCGATAAAACCCTGCCCGGGCGCATTGAGCATCGCGGACGCGACGTGGTGAAAGTGATGCTGCCGCTGGTGAAAGAGCTGGCGAAAGCGGGCAAATCGTAACAGGGTGCCGGAGGATAAACGTCCACTCTCCAGAACGCGGGGTTTCCCCCGCGTTGTCGCTACTTCTTCGGTTCGTAAGCGAGAACAGCTTTAAACTCCATACCCCGCTCTTTAATACTCAACTCGCACAGCGAGTCGCGTACCATTAGCGTGAATCCCAGCGCCGTAATACACAGCGCTATGATTGCCACAACGGCATACTTTGTCAGCATGTCTTGCCTCCGTGCTAAGAAGAGACTAACATCTGAATTGCGATGTTCATACGTTGGCCTCGGGTTGATAGAAATATCTCCTGGGGCTTTCGTCTATCTGGAACCGGGTAAATGCCCGAAGCCAGTTAGCCTCAAGCACCCGTCGCCATTCTACGCCCGAGATTTCCCCCGCCAACAGCCGCAAACCAACGTATGTCCGATTCCGGAAAGGTCATCGCATTTCGGGGTAAACAGTCGAAACAAAAGCATTACCCTTCGTGCAACCCGCACTCCCGCTTCAGCCCAAAAAAGCGTGTCTCTTCTTCCGCCATACCGGGTTCCCATTTACGGGTTGTGTGGGTGTCGCCCACAGTGAGGTAGCCCTGGTCCCACAGTGGATGGTACTTCAGGCCGTGCTTTTGCAGATACTGGTACACCGTACGGTTGTCCCAGTCGATGATCGGCAGCACTTTGAACACCCC
>NZ_JAFAGS010000110.1 GCF_019237635.1 Pluralibacter sp. | reverse complement strand
CTCGCAGGCGGAATGGGTGCTGGTGGAGGGCGCCGGTGGCTGGTTCACGCCCCTCTCGCCAACGTTCAGCTTTGCGGACTGGGTGGCGCACGAACAGCTTCCGGTTATCCTGGTGGTCGGCGTGAAGCTTGGCTGCATCAACCATGCGTTGCTGACCGCACAGGCGGTGCGGCAGGCCGGGCTGCGGCTGGCGGGGTGGGTCGCCAACGACGTGCAGGTTCCGGGCAAACGTCATGCGGAGTACATGGCGACGTTACGACAGCTGATACCGGCGCCTCTGCTGGGGGAAATTCCCTGGCTGGGCGCGGAGGCCGAACGGCAGGAGCTGGGGCAGTACCTCGATCTCACAGCACTTAATACCAACATCTGAGACGGTATCCGATGCCGGGCGTTACGCTCCGGCATCGTGCTTATAGATTGAAATGTGAGCAGTATTCCATAATTCAGACCCTCAGGTTGAGCTGATAAAAGTCAAAAAATAGCGATAAAAATTTTTTTGTCCTCATTCTTTCGGGTGAGTTTCGATTTGTGGGAGGGGCAGGGCATATGGGCTGCAGACAGTTATCCACTATTCCTGTGGATAACCTTGTGTATTAGAGTTAGAAAACACGTGGCATACGAGAGAATACGCGGCCTGCGACTAAATTGGCGCGAAACGCGGCTTTTGAATATTCTGTTTATTTATTAGTAAGTTAAATAAAAGCAATGCCTGTAAGAAAAGTGTCACCCGCTGACGCAAAAGATGGATGACACGTCTTGACAAATGTTAAAAACGAAAAAAATTCTGGGGATAACCGAAGAGGGCTGGCGTTTTATCTTGCCGCAGCGAAAATTTCCCCGGCTTCTACGGGTATCGCTTTCGGGTAACACAGATACCCTAATATGTTACTGTTTTTTTATCCAGTATAATTTATTGGCAAAATAAAGTCTGACGAGTAGAATTAATCACCTGCTCGCTTATCCTTCACCAGGTCGTCGTACATGAGTAAACCGTTTACATTGCATTCTGCTTTCCGTCCTTCAGGCGATCAGCCTGAGGCTATCCGCCGTCTGGAAGAGGGGCTTGAGGACGGCCTCGCGCACCAGACGCTGCTTGGCGTTACGGGGTCGGGGAAGACGTTTACCATTGCGAATGTCATTAATAACCTGCAGCGGCCGACCATGGTGCTGGCGCCCAACAAAACGCTCGCGGCGCAGTTGTATGGCGAAATGAAGGAGTTTTTCCCGGAAAACGCGGTGGAGTACTTCGTTTCCTACTACGACTACTACCAGCCGGAAGCGTACGTGCCAAGCTCCGATACCTTCATCGAGAAGGACGCATCGGTAAACGAACACATTGAACAGATGCGCCTTTCAGCGACAAAAGCGCTGCTCGAGCGGCGGGATGTTATCGTCGTGGCCTCTGTGTCCGCCATTTACGGCCTCGGCGACCCGGACCTGTATCTGAAAATGATGCTGCACCTGACGGTCGGTATGATCATCGATCAGCGCGCGATTCTGCGTCGGCTGACCGAACTGCAGTACACCCGCAACGATCAGGCTTTCCAGCGCGGCACCTTCCGCGTACGCGGCGAGGTGATTGATATCTTCCCGGCGGAATCGGACGATATTGCGCTGCGCGTTGAGCTGTTCGACGAAGAGGTGGAGCGGTTGTCGCTGTTCGACCCGCTCACCGGGCATGTGGAGTCTTCCATTCAGCGTTATACCATCTACCCGAAAACGCACTACGTGACCCCGCGCGAGCGCATCCTGCAGGCGATGGAAGAAATTAAAGAAGAGCTGGTCGACCGGCGTCGGGTACTGCTGGCGAATAACAAGCTGCTCGAAGAGCAGCGTCTGAGCCAGCGCACCCAGTTTGACCTTGAGATGATGAACGAGCTGGGCTACTGCTCGGGCATTGAAAACTACTCGCGTTTTCTGTCCGGACGCGGTCCGGGCGAGCCGCCGCCGACGCTGTTCGACTATCTGCCGGCGGACGGCCTGCTGGTGATCGACGAATCGCACGTGACGATCCCGCAGATCGGCGGCATGTTCCGCGGCGACCGGGCGCGAAAAGAGACGCTGGTGGAGTACGGTTTTCGTCTGCCCTCGGCGCTGGATAACCGTCCGCTGAAGTTTGAAGAGTTCGAAGCGCTGGCGCCGCAAACCATTTATGTCTCCGCGACGCCGGGCAACTATGAGCTGGAGAAATCCGGCGGCGACGTGATTGACCAGGTGGTGCGGCCTACCGGCCTGCTCGACCCGATTATCGAAGTGCGCCCGGTCGCCACCCAGGTGGATGACCTGCTGTCCGAAATTCGCCTGCGCGCCGCCATCAACGAGCGCGTGCTGGTGACGACGCTGACCAAGCGCATGGCGGAAGATTTAACGGAATATCTTGAGGAGCACGGCGAGCGGGTACGCTATCTGCACTCGGATATCGACACCGTTGAGCGTATGGAAATCATTCGCGATCTGCGCCTTGGCGAGTTTGACGTGCTGGTGGGTATCAACCTGCTGCGTGAAGGGCTCGATATGCCAGAAGTGTCGCTGGTGGCGATCCTGGATGCCGATAAAGAGGGTTTCCTGCGTTCCGAGCGTTCGCTGATTCAGACCATTGGACGTGCGGCGCGTAACGTCAATGGTAAAGCGATTCTGTACGGCGATAAGATTACGCCGTCAATGGCGAAAGCCATTGGCGAGACCGAGCGTAGGCGCGAGAAACAGTCTTTGTACAATGAAGAGCATGGCATTGTGCCGCAGGGCCTGAATAAGAAAGTGGTGGATATTCTGGCGCTCGGCGAGGGGCTGGCGAAAACGCGCGGCAAAGGACGCGGTAAATCCCGTACAGCCGCCCAGACGGAGGCGGTGGAAAAGGCGCTGACGCCGAAAGCGCTGCAGCAAAAAATCCACGATCTGGAAGGGCAGATGATGCAGCATGCGCAGAACCTCGAATTCGAGGAAGCCGCGCAGATCCGCGATCAGCTGCACCAGTTGCGGGAGCTGTTTATCGCCGCATCCTGATGGCAAAGTGCGGCGGCTTAGCGAATACGGCGCGGAAATTTCACCCACGCTCTTGCGCCCGGTTCCGGTTTGCGATTGTTCAAAAAGAACTGCGCATCGTGCAACTGGGCAATACGCGTCACAATGCTTAAACCAAGCCCAATGCCGCCGTAGCGGCTGTCCATGCGTACAAAGGCTTTGCTCAGTTCCCCGCTTTTGGCCTCGTCGATTCCCGGGCCTTCGTCTTCTACAGCAAGCGACCCAGGAGAAACGCAGACCGTAATCACCGAATTTTCCGGGCTGTAGCGATGGGCGTTTTCCACCAGATTACGCAACAATGCGCGCAGCAGCGTCGCATCGCCGGATACCGTAACGTCGTTTTCTCCACCTGGGACCCGCAGCGTCTGCCCGCGATGGGACAGCATGGTTTCCAGTTCGCTCTGCATGGGCAACACAACGTCTGCTATCAGCATAACCTGTTGATAGCTTCCTGCGGAAAAGGATTGGCCGACGCGCGCTAACTGCAGCAGCTGCGAAATGCTGTCAGTCATCTGGTCGAGGCGCTGCAGCAGCGGCTCAACCTTCACGCCGTGCACCTTCGCCATGAGCTCAAGGTGCAGCTTCAGGCCTGCCAGCGGCGTACGCAGTTCGTGCGCCACGTCGGCGGTAAACATGCGTTCCCGGTCCAGCGTCTGATTGAGCCGCGACACCAGCTGGTTGATGGCGGTAATCACCGCGTCCACTTCGCTGACCGATTCCGGCAGGGTGATGGGCTGCAGGTTGTCCGGCGTGCGGCTGTTCAGCTCCTGCTGGAGATCGTAGAGTGGGCGGGTGATGCGTTTGACCGCCTGCAGGCTGATCCACAGCGCCAGACCGATAATCAACAGGCTGGGGATAAGCAGGCTCGCCACCGCTTCCCGCACCTCATGCTCAATGTGCTTGCGGTTGTTGTGCCCGTGGATGGCGCTTTCGACCAGCAGCCGGATCTGCTCTTTGCTCTCATGCCACAGCCAGAATACGCTGATTAGCTGACAAACCAGCAGGATAGTCGCAATCGTCAGCAGAAGCTGACGGCGCATCGTCCATTTTTCGCGGGCAAGGGGTGGTTTCACTTACTCAATGTCTCCGGATTTCACCAGCATATAACCGAACCCACGGACAGTGCGAATGCGCGATTTGCCAATTTTATCGCGCAGGTTATGGATATGCACTTCCAGGGTGTTGGTGGACGGTTCGTTATCCCAGCTGTAAATATCGTTGTAGAGGATTTCCCGGTGCACCGGGCTGCCGGCTTTGGCCATCAGGCGCGAGAGCAGGGCGTACTCCTTCGGCGTCAGCTCCAGCTGCATCTCCTCCAGCCAGACCTGGCGGCGGGTGACGTTGAGGCGGATATTGCCGACGCTGATTTCGTTATCGCCCTGGTTGTTGTGACGGCGCAGCAGCGCGCGGACGCGGGCGTTGAGTTCTTCCAGCGCGAAAGGTTTCACCAGATAGTCGTCAGCGCCGGTATCGAGGCCCTCGATACGGTCATTGACGGTATCCCGGGCGGTCAGGATAAGCACCGGCAGGGAGAATTTTTCCCGGCGAATGCGGCTGAGAAAATCCAGTCCGTCTTCGTCCGGCAAGCCGAGATCCAGCACCATCAGGCTGTAGTGGCCGTTCGCCAGGCACAGCGCCGCTTCGTGCGCGGTGGTGACGCCATCGCACACATATCCTTCGCTCTGCATCGCCAGAATAAGCCCTTGCAGCAATAGCCCGTCGTCTTCAACAACCAGCACTTTCATGTCTATTTATGCTCCTCTGCATGGCGCGATGATGTCATCGTTCGCCTGGTATTCCCGGGTGCTGACCCCCAGTATACCTAACATGGTTGAGAAAAGATTATCCTGGGAATACGCGTTCTCTGCGGCGCGTTTCTTCAGGCATGAGTAATTAACGCCGTAGCGCTGCTGGTAATCGTCAGACAACCAAATAAGCATTGGCACATGTTTTTGTGTGTCCGGCGCGATTGACCACGGCAGGCCGTGCAGATAGACGCCGTTTTCTCCCAGCGATTCACCGTGATCGGAGAGGTACACCAGACTTGTGGTGAACTGCGCCTGCCGGGACTGCAGCAGCTTAATGGCTTTATCGACAACATAATCGACGTTCACAATGGTGTTGTCGTAGGTATTGACCAGCTGTTGTTGCGTACAGGTCTGGATTTCATTGCTGTCGCAGGTTGGGGTAAAGGTCCGCAGGTCCGGCTGATAGCGATTGTAGTAGGTTGGGCCGTGGCTACCGATGGTATGCAGGACAATGATACCGTCGCTTTTCAGGTTATCGATGTACGTTTCCAGGCCATGGAACAGCACATCATCATGGCATTCGCCGTCGATGCACATGTCGGGCAGGTTTAACGCCGTCATGTCCTGATGCGGTACGCGGTCGCAAGCGCCTTTGCAGCCGCCGTCGTTTTCATTCCACAGCACCTGAACACCGGCGCGCTGGATGATGTCCAGTAGCCCTTCCTGATGTTGCGCCAGCTCTTCATCGTAGTGGGCGCGCGGCATATTGGAGAACATGCAGGGAACGGAGACCGCCGTGGCGGTGCCGCAGGAGGTGGTTTTCGGGAAGTAAACCACGTTGTCTTTCGCCAGCCGCGGGTTGGTGTCGCGGTCATAACCACCGAGCGAGAAGTTCTCCGCCCGTGACGTTTCTCCGACCACCAGAATCGTCAGGTTGCGACGCGGGCCGTCTTTCATCTCAGGACGCTGAGTCGCATCTTCACCGATTCTCACCAGCGGTTGATTCGCCATCTGGTAGTGCGAATACCAGGAGTTAACGGCGACGATGCTGTTTGATGGGTTAAGGGATTTCACCAGCTCTTTGTTGTTGCGAAACAGCGAGGCGTAATCTTTATAAAACAGCAGTGCGACAACCACGATAAGCAGTGCCGAAACGACAATGCTGCCCGCGCGGTAAGCGATACTGCGCCACATCCGCATCGGCTTTTTAATGTTGATCCACCAGGCGATAGCGACCGCCAGTACCCCGGAAAACAGAAGGGTGACGACCATTTTGGTCGACATCAGCGCAAAGCTTTCGGCCGGGGTGGTATCGATGATGTTGGTTATCATTCCGCGATCGATAACCACGCCGAAGGTCAAAATGAAGTACTGCGCTGCGGCGCTAACCAGAATAAACAAGGTGATCAGCAGGCGGTCGAGCCAGAAAAATGAGGCCAGGGTAATAAGAATGTTCATTACGCTAAAGGCCACGACCGGCATCGAAAGGAAAACCAGCGCGTTATGCAGTGAGTCCACCGGCAGCAGAGTGAAAGCCTGTTTGTAAAACGCAATATTCAGAAAGAGTGCTATATAAAGGGCAAAAAGAACCAAATAGGTCAAACGCCCAAGCGCCGGACGGCGCAGGCAAAATTGAGACATCACATGAGTCCTGCGTAAAATGATGACGGTATGATGACAGCCGGGTGTTAAGACAACCTTAAGATTTTAAGCTTTCCCTCATCCGTCCTCATTTGCAGGAAAACGCGCTTACCCCAGCGACTGAATCGCCTCTTCCAGCGCCTCGCGTAGCAGGTGGCGATCGTGGCGGTAGCGAATGTCGCTGGCTTCAAGCGGTCGCTGGATGATCACGCGGTTTTCTACGCCGCGGATATCTTCATGCGGGCCGACGACCACGGCATCGATAACCGGTTTGCCGACGTAGTGCTCCATGGTGGTCAACCGCTCCTGCAGCGTCAGGCTGGCGGCCGCCGGGCTCAGTTCACGCCCCAGGTTTGCGATATAGACCATTGGCGCCGGGGTGCGCCGCAGGGCTTGCGCCAGCTCAGGCAGCAGCAGAATGGGCATCAGGCTGGTATAAAAACTGCCTGGCCCAATCAGTATCAGGTCAGCCTGGGCAATGGCCTGCACCGCTTCCCGGGTCGTGGCGACGGCGGGATAGAGCGAGAGCTCTTTCGGCGGCTGCGCGAGCTGGTCGATATTGACTTCGCCGTACACTTCATGGCCTTCGACATCGATAGCCATCAGGTCAACGGCCATTTCCGACATCGGGATCAATGAAGCGTCAACCTTCAGCAGGTTTTTGATCAGATTGATCGCCTCAAGAGGGCGCACACTCAGGTGATCCAGCGCCTTTAACATCAAATTTCCGAGGTTATGGCCGGAAAGCTCGCCATTACCGTTAAAACGGTACTCAAACATCGCCGACGCCACGCTCGGTTCGGTAATCAGCTGGTTCAGGCAATTGCGCATATCGCCCCAGGCGATACCGCCTTCCGAGCGGCGAATGCGCCCGGTGGAGCCGCCGTTATCCGTGGTCGTTACAATCCCGGTTAAACGAGATCCAAGCGAAGAGAGAGAGGACATCACGCGGCCCAGACCGTGTCCGCCGCCCAGCGCGACGACGCGATCGAGATCCGCAAAAGTACGATTGCGCATAAAATTCCTTATCACTGAAGCCGCCATAAGAGTATCCGAACTACCCCTAAAAGACGATGCCCGGAGCCCGGCAAAATGACACATATCAATGCAAAAGCGTTATTTACGCGTATTCTGTAACGAAAGTGCACGATCACGTCGCTATATATATGTTTATACAGCGAAAAGGTGGAATGGCGAAAGCGCCATTTACACGCTACTATCGGCATTACCCGCTTCTGATGAAGCTACACTCGAGCCTTTGCACCTGGGTCTGCGGATATGGTGTTCTGGCCGTGGCGACGGCGACGTTGCCACCAGGGTACAGGAAGAAATGACTGTGCCTCCCGTATCTGGAAAGGTGTATATGGCCTCACAACTCACTGATGCTTTCGCGCGCACGTTTTACTATTTGCGTCTGTCGATAACCGATGTGTGCAATTTTCGTTGCACCTACTGCCTGCCGGATGGCTACAAGCCCGGTAGCGTCAGCAATAACGGTTTCCTGACTGTCGATGAAATTCGTCGCGTGACGCGCGCCTTCTCTGCGCTCGGCACGGAAAAAGTGCGTCTGACTGGCGGGGAACCGTCGCTGCGTCGCGACTTTGCCGACATTATCGCGGCGGTGCGGGAAAACCCGGTGATTCGGCAGATTGCGGTGACCACCAACGGTTATCGCCTGGCGCGCGACGCCGCATTCTGGCGCGATGCCGGTCTGACGCACGTCAACGTCAGCGTCGACAGCCTTGACGCCCGTCAGTTTCACGCCATTACCGGGCAGGACAAGTTCCAGCAGGTGATGGACGGTATTGATGCCGCGTTCGCTGCGGGCTTTGATAAAGTGAAGGTCAACACCGTGCTGATGCGCGATGTGAACCATCACCAGCTCGACACCTTTCTGGCCTGGATCAAACCGCGCCGCATTCAGTTACGCTTTATTGAGTTAATGGAAACCGGCGAGGGCAGCGAGCTGTTCCGCAAGCACCATATCTCAGGTATGGTGCTGCGTGATGAACTGCTTAAGCGTGGCTGGATCCATCAACTCCGACAGCGCAGCGACGGCCCGGCGCAGGTCTTTTGTCACCCTGATTACGCCGGAGAGATTGGCTTAATCATGCCGTATGAAAAAGACTTTTGCGCCAGCTGTAACCGCCTGCGCGTCTCCTCGACGGGAAAACTGCACCTGTGCCTGTTTGGCGACGGCGGCGTCGATCTACGCGATCTGATGGCCGACGATGCGCAACAGCAGGCGCTGGAGGCGCGGATATCCACCGCGCTGGCCCAGAAAAAACAGACCCATTTCCTGCATCAGGGCAATACCGGAATTACCCAGAACCTCTCATATATCGGCGGTTAATGCCGTAACGAACAAGGAGTTTTTCCATGAGTCAGGTGAGCGCTGAATTTATCCCGACCCGTATTGCGGTCCTTACCGTTTCCAGCCGTCGCGGCGAAGAAGACGATACCTCCGGCCACTATCTGCGCGATGTAGCGCATGAGGCCGGACATCAGGTGGTCGATAAAGCCATTGTGAAAGAAAACCGCTACGCCATTCGCGCGCAGGTGTCCGCGTGGATCGCCCGCGACGACGTCCAGGTGGTGCTGATTAACGGCGGCACCGGTTTTACCGACGGCGACCAGGCGCCGGAAGCGCTGTTACCGCTGTTCGATCGCGAAATCGAAGGCTTCGGCGAAGTGTTCCGCATGCTGTCGTTTGAAGAAATCGGCACCTCGACGCTACAGTCCCGCGCGGTCGCAGGTGTGGCGAACAACACGCTGATTTTTGCCATGCCGGGTTCGACCAAAGCCTGCCGCACCGCTTGGGAAAATATTATTGCGCCGCAGCTCGATGCGCGTACGCGCCCGTGTAACTTTCATCCTCATTTAAAGAAATAAGCTATGTCGCAACTGACTCACATTAACGCCGCGGGTGAAGCGCATATGGTCGACGTCTCGGCAAAGACCGAGACGGTTCGCGAAGCCAGCGCTGAAGCCTTTGTCACCATGCTGCCGGAAACCCTCGCGATGATCGTTGACGGACGCCACCACAAAGGCGACGTTTTCGCCACCGCGCGCATCGCCGGGATCCAGGCGGCGAAACGCACCTGGGAGCTTATCCCGCTGTGCCATCCGCTGATGCTCAGCAAGGTGGAAGTCAATCTGCAGGCGCAGCCCGAACATAACCGGGTGCGCATTGAGGCGCTGTGTCGTCTGACCGGGAAAACAGGCGTCGAAATGGAAGCCCTGACCGCGGCATCCGTGGCGGCGTTGACCATCTACGATATGTGTAAAGCGGTACAAAAAGACATGGTGATTGGCCCGGTTCGCCTGCTGGCGAAAAGCGGCGGCAAATCCGGAGATTTCAGGGCGCAACCAAATGATTAACGTACTTTTTTTCGCGCAGGTGCGCGAACTTGTCGGCACTGATAAGCTGACGTTTGAGACGCTTGCGGCAGACAATGTTGAAGCCTTGCGCCAACAGCTGGCCAGCCGCGGCGACCGCTGGGCGCTGGCCCTGGAGGAGGGTAAGCTGCTGGCCGCTGTCAACCAGACGCTGGTGGCGTTTGATCATCCCCTCGCCGACGGCGATGAGGTGGCGTTTTTCCCGCCGGTAACGGGAGGCTGACATGAGCGAAACCCGTATTATCGTCGATACCGCTGCGTTTGACGTCGGCGCAGAGTATCGCTGGCTTGCCGAGCGCGATGAGGACGGCGCGGTGGTGACGTTCACCGGTAAGGTACGCAACCACAACCTGGGCGACAGCGTAAAAGCGCTGACCCTGGAGCACTATCCTGGCATGACGGAGAAAGCGCTGGCGGAAATCGTTGAGGAAGCCAGAGGCCGCTGGCCGCTCGGGCGGGTGACGCTTATCCACCGTATCGGCGAAATGTGGCCAGGCGAAGAAATCGTCTTCGTCGGTGTGACCAGCGCGCACCGCAGCAGCGCGTTTGCCGCCGGTGAGTTTGTGATGGATTACCTGAAAACCCGGGCGCCGTTCTGGAAACGGGAAGCGACGCCGGAAGGCGATCGCTGGGTGGACGCGCGCGACAGCGATCGTGAAGCGGCAAAGCGTTGGCAGTAGAATGTGATACGCTTAGTTTTATCCCCTCGCGGATAATCATTTAAGGAGACTATCATGGACCGATTCCCTCGTTCCGATACTATCGTGCAGGCGCGCTCGGGCCTGCAGACCTATATGGCGCAGGTTTATGGCTGGATGACGTGCGGGCTGCTGCTGACGGCCTTCGTCGCCTGGTATGCGGCGAACACGCCGGAAGTGATGATGTTCGTTTTCTCCAGCAAAATAACCTTCTTTGGGCTGATTATCGCTCAGTTGGCGCTGGTGTTCGTACTGTCCGGTATGGTCCAGCGCCTGAGCGCGGGCCTTGCCACCACGCTGTTTATGCTCTATTCGGGGCTGACCGGGCTGACGCTCGCCAGCATTTTTATCGTTTATACCTACAGCTCCATCGCCAGCACCTTTGTGGTCACCGCCGGGATGTTCGGCGCGATGAGCCTCTATGGCTATACCACCAAACGCGACCTGAGCGGTTTTGGCAAAATGCTGTTTATGGCGCTGATCGGCATCGTACTGGCGTCGCTGGTCAATATCTGGCTGAAGAGCACACCGCTGATGTGGGCCGTGACCTATATCGGCGTGGTGGTCTTTGTCGGTCTGACGGCGTATGACACTCAGAAGCTGAAAGCCATCGGCGAGCAGATCGATACCCGCGACAGCAGCAGCCTGCGTAAATACGCGATTCTCGGCGCGCTGACGCTGTATCTCGACTTCATTAACCTGTTCCTGATGTTGCTGCGTATTTTCGGCAACCGTCGCTGATTCCCAGGCCCGATCGGCATTCTGCCGATCGGGCCTTTTTTGCTCAAAATTCCTTCTGTCAGCTCTCATTTCTGCACAAAATAATGTAATAGGCATCACAAAAAGATGCGGTATTACGGAATTTTCCGTAAAGTCCGGTACTCTGAATACGAGTCAAAAATGCTGCGGGAGATATGCCATGAAGTGGCAACAACATGTTCGTGTCGTAACTGGCCTGAGTTGCTGGCAGATTATATTGCATCTGCTGGTTGTCGCAGCCCTGGTGATGGGGTGGATGAGCGGCTTGCTGGTGCACGTCGGTCTTGGCCTGTGCGCACTGTACGGCGCTACGCTTGTGACGATGCTTTTTTTACAACGCCACCCGGAAGGGCGCCTGCGCGATATCGGTGATTTCCTTGAAGAGCTCACCACCACCTGGTATTTCGGCAACGCGGTTATCGTGCTGTGGTTGCTGTCGCGCGTGCTGCATAACAATTTTCTGCTGGCCCTGGCTGGCGTGGTTATCCTGGCCGGGCCCGCGGTGGTTTCGCTGCTGGTGAAGGACAAAAAATTACGCAATCTTCCGGCGGAACATCGCGTACGCCACTGATCCCGTCGTGGCCGCTATCACCAGAAGCGGCCACAAACTCTGCCAGACAATGTCAAAGCTGGCGTCCTTGAGGTAAATCTGCTTGGTAATGTCGGTAAAGTGACGAATCGGGTTAATCCACGTCGCGTCCTGTAGCCATACGGGCATATTCTCCACCGGGGCAACATACCCCGACAGCAGAATGGCGGGCATCATAAAGACGAAGACGCCGATAAACGCCTGCTGTTGCGTCGAGCACAGGGAGGAAATCAGCAGCCCAAAACCCACCAGTGATAACCCGTAAATCACCATCGTGAAGTAAAACAGCAGCAGCGACCCGGCAAAGGGGATATGGTAGGCCCAAATGCCGACCGCCAGCACAATGGTGGCCTGGAAGGTGGCAACGATCAGCGCAGGAATGGCTTTGCCGACGAAAATCTGCCAGGTGGCGAGCGGAGAGACCAGCAGCTGATCCAGCGTGCCCTGTTCACGCTCGCGCGCGACGGACAGCGAGGTCACAATCATCACGCCGATGGTGGTTATCATGGCGATGAGCGATGGCACCACAAACCATTTGTAATCCAGATTCGGGTTATACCAGTTGCGGATCACCAGCTCGCTGTTATTGGGTTTGGTTTTCCCCTCCAGCAGTTCCTGCTGATAGTCTTCGACGATTTGCTGCAAATAATTCGCGGCGATCTGCGCGCTGTTGGAGTTGCGTCCGTCAAGGAGCAACTGCATGGGCGCCGTGGCGAAGCGGTCCAGATTGCGCGAAAAATCCGCCGGGAAACGCACCAGCAGCAGCGCTTTTTGCGTGTCAACCGTCGGCTGGATCTCCTGCGGGCTTTTCAGCAGCAGTATATGGGTGAACGCTTTCGCGCGGGCGAAACGCTGGGTCAGCTCGACGGAGTGCTGGCCGTTATCTTCGTCGTAGATGGCGATGGTGGCGTTGGTCACCTCAAGGGTGGCGGCAAACGGAAACAGCAGTACCTGAATCAGCACCGGCATAATCAGAATGGCGCGGGTCTGTGGCTCACGCAGCAGTGACTGCAGCTCTTTGCGGATTAACGTCAGTAGTCGATAAAACATCGTCGCTCCTTAGTCCAGTCGCCGTTTGGTTTTAAGCCACGTCAGGCCAATAAACATCACCGCCGACGCAATCAAAAACAACGTATTGATAAACAGCACCACCGGAATGTTACCGGCGAGAAACAGGCTTTGCAGGGTGCTGACGAAATAGCGTGCCGGGATGATGTAGGTCACAGCGCGAATCGCAGCGGGCATACTGTCAATCTGGAAGATAAAACCGGACAGCATGATCGACGGTAAAAACGCTGCGTTCAACGCCACCTGGGCGGCGTTAAACTGGTTGCGGGTGATGGTGGAGATAAGCAGCCCCATCCCCAGCGTGCTCAGTAAAAACAGGCTGGTTATCAGAAACAGAATCACCAGCGAACCGCGGTACGGCACGCCGAGAATAAACACCGAGACCAGCATGCAGAGCAGCATCGCCAGCATGCCGAGAAAGTAGTAGGGAATCAGCTTGCACAGCAGCAGTTCGACGCGGGTCACCTCTGTCGACAGCAGCGCTTCCATGGTGCCGCGCTCCCATTCGCGGGCGATCACCAGCGAAGTCAGGATCGCGCCGATCACCGTCATGATGATGGTCACCGCGCCGGGGATAATAAAATGTTGGCTGATAGCCGCCGGGTTGAACCAGTAGCGCAGCTGCACGTCGATCAGCGGTTCCAGGGTTTCGCCGTTATCCTCTGCGCGTTGTTTTTGCCAGATTTGCCAGATTCCCTGGACGTAGCCTTGCACAAAGTTAGCGGTATTCGGCTCGCTGCCGTCGGTGATGACCTGGATGGGCGCGGTATCGCCAGTGCGTGCCATCTGGCTGTCAAAGTTGACCGGTACCACCACCAGGCCGCGAATGCGCCCGGCCTGCATTTTTTGAATCAGCGCCTGGCGGTCGTCGCTGATGGTGGCGTCAATATAGGGTGAGCCGGTGAGGGTGTGGGCGAAATCCAGCGCCTCCTGGCTTTGCTGCTCAAGCAGGATCCCGACCCGCAATTTACTGGAATCCAGGTTAATGCCGTAGCCGAAGATAAACAGCAGCATCAGCGGGATCAACACCGCAATCAGCCAACTGCTGGGGTCGCGGACAATCTGCCGGGTTTCTTTGACGCACAGGGCGCGCACCCGGCGCCAGGAGAGAAGGTTATTGCGCATCGGCATGCTCCTTATCCCAGTCGTGGATAAGCGTGATAAAGGCCTGCTCCATGGTTGGATCCGGGGTCGTTTCATCGGCCGCCTGCGCCTTTAGCGCATCGGGCGTGCCGCTGGCGATAAGCTTACCGCGGTACACCAGGCCAATGCGGTCGCAGTACTCCGCCTCGTCCATAAAGTGGGTGGTGACCATCACCGTTACCCCTTTTTCTACCATGCTGTTGATATGCAGCCAGAATTCACGACGGGTGAGGGGGTCAACGCCCGACGTCGGCTCATCGAGGAACAGAATGTCCGGCTCGTGCATCAGCGAACAGGCCAGCGCCAGGCGCTGTTTATAGCCGAGCGGCAGATCGTCAGTCGCGTGGCTGGCAATGCTCTTTAAGGCGAAGGCTTCGCTCATGCTGGCGATTTTTTCGCTCTGCGCACGACCGCGCAGGCCATAGACACCGGAGAAAAAGCGCAGGTTTTGCTCCACCGTCAGGTTGCCGTAGAGCGAGAATTTTTGCGCCATATAGCCCAGATGTTGCCGCGCCTTCCCGGAGCTCACCTTGAGATCCATATCCAGCACCAGCGCCTGGCCGGAGGTCGGCACCAGCAGGCCGCACATCATTTTAAAGGTGGTGGATTTCCCCGCGCCGTTGGGTCCGAGCAGACCGAAGATCTCCCCGCGTTTTACGGCGAAGTCGACGTGGTCGGTGGCGGCAAAATCGCCAAATTTTTTGGTCAACGCTTTGGCTTCAATGACCGTTTCGTCTTTTGCGCCTTCTACGGTGTGCAAAATGGCGCCCAGCGGCGATTCCGATGTCCCGACGCCGCCGAGCAGGTCAATAAATGCGTCTTCGAAGCGTGGCGCCGTTTCGTCGATAACGATCTCCGGCATCGTTTCCGTGTGGCGGATATCGTCGGCGTCGGCCCCTTTTTTCAGGATCAGGCGCACCGAGCGTCCTTGGATCATGGCGTCGCTGACCTGCGGCAGCTTCAGCACCTGCTGGAGCAGGCGGCGGTTGTTGACCGTCGGGCTGTTCATCAGAAAGCAGCGGCCGCGCATGGTGTCGGTCAGCGCCCTGGGTTCGCCCTGATACAGCAGCTCCCCTTCGTTCATCAGCAGCACGTCGCGGCACTGCTCGGCTTCGTCGAGATAAGATGTGCTCCAGAGGATGAGCATCCCTTCGCCCGCCAGCTCATGCACCATCTGCCACAGCTCGCGTCGAGAGATAGGGTCAACGCCAACGCCGGGCTCATCGAGCAGCAACACCTTCGGCTCGCCCACCAGCGTGCAGGCAAGCCCCAACTTCTGCTTCATGCCGCCGGATAGCTTCCCGGCCAGCCGCCCGGTGAACGGGCCGAGCGAGGTGAACTCCAGCAGCCGGGCGAAGGTTTTTTCCCGCGTCTCCCCGGTGACGCTGCGAAGATCGGCGTAGAGGTTAAGGTTTTCCATCACCGTCAGATCTTCGTACAGACCAAATTTTTGCGGCATATAGCCCAGCGCGGCGTGCAGGGCGCTGTTGTCGCGGATAGGATCAAAACCGATGACGCTGGCGCGGCCTTCGTCCGGCTTTAACAACCCGGCAAGCATCCGCATCAGTGTGGTTTTCCCCGCGCCGTCCGGCCCGACCAGCCCGGTGACGTAGCCTGAGCGAATCGTACAGTCGAGCTTCGCTACCGCCGGTTTGTCCATACCGGCAAAGCGTTTGATAAGCCCGTCGAGCGCGATCGTCGACTTATTCATGCGCCGCCCCGCTCGTAAACTTCACCGTTACCGGCATCCCCTGGCGCAGGGCGTCGTCGGCATCGGTCACGACGATGCGCAGACGATAGACGAGGTCGGTGCGCAGATCCGGCGTTTCTACTGTTTTCGGTGTGAACTCCGCCGTGGGCGAGACAAAACCGATTTTACCGTGATAAGGCGTATTCGGACGTCCGTCGGTGTACAGCAGCAGCTCGCGGCCCGGCTGCGCCTGACCGAGGTTTTTCTCATCCACATAGGCGCGTACCCATACCGGACGCGTCAGGGAGAGCGTCAGTACGGTGCTGCCTGCGTTGAGCATACTGCCGGGCTCCACTGCGCGGGTCAGGATCGTGCCATCGGAGGGGGCGAGCAGGGTGGTATCCTGCAGGTCGAGTTGCGATTGCGCCAGCTGCGCCTGGGCCTGTTCAAGGCTGGCTTTCGCCTGTTCGATTTCCTGCGGGCGGTTACCGGCGTGATACTGGTTCAATTTATCCTGCGCGGACTTCAGGCTGGCAAGCGTCTGATCCCGCGAGGAGCGGGCGTTTTCCAGATCGTTAGCGGAGATGGTGCGACTGGCCCACAGCCCCTGCTGACGCTGATAAAAATTCTGCGCATAGTCATAGGCGGCCTGCGCCTGACGTACGGCGGCTGCGGCCTGCGCTATCTCCTCATCGCGATACCCGGCCACGATGAGATCGTATTTCGCCTGCGCCGCCGCCACGTTGGCTTTCGCCTGCATCAGGGCGTTTTCATACGGTGCGTGGTCAATTTCGCCAACGGTTTGTCCGGCCTTGATCGCATCGCCTTCGTCCACCTGCAGCGCCTGCAGGCGTCCGCCGACGCGAAAGCTCATGTTCACGGTGCGAATATCCACGTTGCCGTACAGCGTCAGCCCGTTATTCTGGCGACTCTCATACCACAGCGCGCCGCCAGCGACGGCCGCAACCACCAGCACAGCCGCCAGAATAACGATGACGGGTTTTTTCATGACTTCAGCTCCTTTGCGTTAAGCCCTGCAGCAATAGATCAATATGACAGGTGATAACCTGAACAATGCGCTCTGCGTTGTCGTCGTTAAATGTCGTCCAGCCGGTGCGCAGCAAAATGGTTTCCCGTCCCAGACGAAAAGCGAGGATCTCGCCGATAATGGCGTGGGTATGGAGAATCATTCGGGTATCGTCAGGGTTGTGGCCGGTATAGGCGGCAATCAGCCGAGTCAGGTAGCCGTGCAGCGGGGCGATCACCTGACCGTGGATGAGCTGATACGCAGGCGTCGGCGACAGCTGTTCGCGGGAAATGAATTTGCTGAGATTGACCGTCTCATCCCGGGTAAGCAGCAGGATCATGTTGCGGCTGGCTTGCAAAATTAACTCGCGGACGATAGCGCGGTCTACCGTCGGCTGTTGCAGTATCTCTTCCGCCTGTAGCGCCAGCGGCTGAAAATTGCGGCCGATGAAATCGGCGATCCACTGGGCGCAGGCGAGATACAGGTCCTCTTTTGAGCCAAAATAGTAGGTGATGGCGGCAATGTTCTGCCCGGCCTGCGCCGCGATATCGCGCGTGGTGGCGTGAAGCCCGTACTCGCCAAACTGCGCGATGGCGGCGTGGATAAGCTGATTCTTCGCCTGTTCGCCTTTGCTGGTGGTCGGTGTCGTATTCATAGGAGAACCGGAATTAATCAATCGATTGATTAAGACTATGACTGAACACGTAGCTTGTCCACCTCTGGCGGTAAATTGTTTTGCTGAGCAATAGCGGTGGGATATTTTATGCGGTACGTCACAAAAACTGCTACACTCCGCTTCTTGCTGACATTGTGGTTTTTGTCCTTCTAATTGTAACTGTCACCCTGAAAACTACACCTGTCATGGTCGGGGCGGTTCGGAGTTGTTATGTCGTTTGATACCCTTGGCCTGAATCCTGAAATTCTGCGTGCTGTTGCAGAGCAGGGCTACCGCGAACCTACCCCTATTCAACAGCAGGCGATTCCTGCCGTGTTGGAAGGCCGTGATCTGATGGCCAGCGCCCAGACCGGCACCGGTAAAACGGCAGGTTTTACCCTGCCGTTGCTGCAGCGTCTGATTCAGAATGAACCGCATGCGAAAGGCCGTCGCCCGGTACGCGCGCTGATCCTCACCCCAACCCGCGAGCTGGCGGCGCAGGTGGGCGAAAACGTGCGTGAGTACAGTAAATACCTCAACATTCGCTCGCTGGTGGTGTTTGGCGGCGTCAGCATCAACCCGCAGATGATGAAGCTGCGCGGTGGCGTAGATATTCTGGTGGCGACGCCGGGTCGCTTGCTGGATCTGGAACATCAGAATGCCCTGAAGCTCGACAGCGTCGAAATCCTGGTGCTCGACGAAGCCGACCGTATGCTGGATATGGGCTTCATTCACGATATCCGCCGTGTGCTGGCGAAGCTTCCGGCGAAGCGTCAGAACCTGCTGTTCTCCGCCACCTTCTCTGACGACATCAAAGCGCTTGCGGAAAAACTGCTGCGCAACCCGCTGGAAATTGAAGTCGCGCGCCGGAATACTGCCTCTGAGCAGGTGACGCAGCACGTTCACTTTGTGGACAAAAAGCGCAAGCGGGAGCTGCTGTCGCAGATGATTGGCGAGGGCAACTGGCAGCAGGTACTGGTGTTTACCCGTACTAAGCACGGCGCTAACCATCTGGCGGAGCAGCTGAATAAAGACGGCATCCGCAGCGCCGCGATCCACGGCAACAAGAGCCAGGGAGCGCGTACCCGCGCGCTGGCCGACTTTAAATCCGGCGATATCCGCGTATTGGTCGCCACCGACATTGCCGCGCGCGGTCTGGATATCGAAGAGCTGCCGCACGTGGTGAACTACGAGCTGCCGAACGTGCCGGAGGACTACGTCCACCGTATCGGCCGTACCGGCCGCGCGGCGGCGACCGGCGAAGCGCTGTCGCTGGTCTGCGTCGATGAGCACAAACTGCTGCGCGATATCGAACGCCTGCTGAAAAAAGAGATTCCGCGCATCGCCACCGCGGGTTATGAGCCGGATCCAAGCATCAAGGCGGAACCCATTCAGAACGGTCGCCAGAGCCGCGGCGGCGGTGGCGGTCGCGGGCAGCAGCAGCCGCGTCGTCACGACGGTGGCCAGCAGCCGCGCCGTAGCGATAAACCGGCAGGCGGCGGCGAGCCGCGCAAATCCGGGGATAACCAGGCGCGTCGTCGTCGTCCCCGCAAGCCGCAGGCAGCCCAGTAAAATGCGAGAATGGCCGTGAATACGGCCATTTTTTTTGCGACTGGCGCAGTAAAATGCCAGAATAGTGGCTGTTTATACAGTATTCAGGTTTTTTCATGGCACTCACCGCCGCGCTGAAAGCGCAAATTGCGGCCTGGTATAAGGCGCTACAGGAACAGATCCCCGACTTCATTCCCCGCGCTCCGCAGCGGCAGATGATTGCCGATGTGGCGAAAACGCTGACCGGAGAAGAGGGGCGTCACCTGGCTGTCGAGGCGCCGACCGGGGTGGGGAAAACGCTCTCCTACCTGATTCCGGGCATCGCCATTGCCCGTGAAGAACAAAAAACGCTGGTGGTCAGCACCGCCAACGTCGCGTTGCAGGATCAGATCTACAGCAAAGATCTGCCGCTGCTCAAAAAAATCATTCCCGATCTCCGCTTTACTGCCGCCTTTGGCCGTGGGCGCTACGTCTGTCCGCGCAATCTGGCGGCGCTGGCCAGCAGCGAGCCTAACCAGCAGGATCTGCTGGCGTTTCTTGACGATGAGCTGACGCCGAACAATCAGGAAGAACAAAAGCGCTGTGCGAAACTTAAAGCTTCTCTCGACGGCTATAAGTGGGACGGGCTTCGCGATCACACCGATCTGGCGATTGACGACGATTTGTGGCGGCGGCTCAGCACGGATAAAGCCAGCTGTCTTAACCGCAACTGCCATTACTACCGCGAGTGTCCGTTTTTTGTCGCCCGACGGGAAATTCAGGAAGCCGAAGTGGTGGTGGCGAATCATGCGCTGGTGATGGCGGCGCTGGAGAGCGAGGCGGTACTGCCGGAACCGAAAAACCTGCTGCTGGTGCTGGATGAGGGCCATCATCTGCCGGATGTCGCCCGCGATGCGCTGGAGATGAGCGCGGAAATCACTGCGCCCTGGTATCGCCTGCAACTGGACCTGTTCACGAAACTGGTCGCGACCTGCATGGAGCAGTTTCGGCCAAAAACGATTCCGCCGCTGGCGGTGCCGGAGCGGCTGACGGAACATTGCGACGAGCTGTATGAGCTTATTGCGTCGCTGAATAACATCCTCAATCTCTATATGCCCGCAGCCCTGGAGGCTGAGCACCGCTTTGCGATGGGCGAGCTGCCTGATGAAGTGATGGCGATTTGTCAGCGCCTGGCGAAACTCACCGAGCAACTGCGCGGCCTGGCGGAGCTGTTTCTGGGCGATCTTAGCGAGAAAACAGGCAGCCATGACATCGTGCGTCTGCACCGCGTGCTGCTGCAGATGAACCGGGCGCTGGGGATGTTCGAAGCGCAGAGCAAGCTGTGGCGGCTGGCGTCAATGGCGCAGGCTTCCGGCGCGCCGGTGAGCAAATGGGCCACCCGCGATACCCGCGACGGCCAGGTGCACGTCTGGTTTCACTGCGTCGGCATTCGCGTCAGCGATCAGCTGGAAAAACTGCTGTGGCGCAGCGTGCCGCACATTGTCGTGACCTCCGCCACGCTGCGTTCGTTGAACAGCTTTTCCCGTCTGCAGGAACTGAGCGGACTGAGAGAGAAAGCGGGCGATCGCTTTGTCGCGCTCGACTCGCCGTTTAACCACGTGGAGCAGGGCAAAATCGTCATCCCGAAGATGCGCTATGAACCGCTTATTGACAGCGAAGAGCAGCACATTGCCGAAATGGCGGCGTTTTTCCGCCAGGCGCTGGCCGAAGAACGGCATCGCGGCATGCTGGTGCTGTTTGCAAGCGGCAGAGCGATGCAGCGTTTTCTGGAGCATGTCACCGATCTGCGTCTGCTGCTGCTGGTGCAGGGCGATCAGCCGCGCTACCGGCTGGTAGAGCTGCACCGTAAGCGGGTGGAAGGCGGTGAACGCAGCGTGTTGGTCGGGTTGCAATCGTTCGCGGAGGGACTCGACCTGAAGGGCGACCTGTTAAGCCAGGTACATATTCATAAAATCGCCTTTCCGCCTGTCGACAGCCCGGTGGTCGTCACCGAAGGCGAGTGGCTGAAAAGCCTGAACCGCTATCCGTTTGAAGTGCAGAGTCTGCCGAGCGCCTCGTTCAACCTGATACAACAGGTCGGCCGCCTGATCCGTAGTCACAGCTGCTGGGGGGAAGTGGTTATCTATGACAAACGGCTGTTGACCAAAAATTATGGTCAGCGCCTGCTGAACGCCCTGCCGGTCTTCCCGATTGAGCAGCCGGAGGCGCCAGAGGGGAAAACGCTGTCGGCGGTGAAAAAGCCCGGGCGCCGTCGGGCCGTGTCTGCGAAAAAAAGCTCACTCACTGGTAGGTAAACGTCACCTGTACAGTGGCGTTAAATGTCCCGCCGGTGACGGGTTCGCGGGTGGCGTAATAGCGGGCGGAGAGCGGGAAATCGGCAGTGTGGTCACTCTGGTTCACTGAGACGCTGAACGTTGCCTGCGGCGCCAGCACTGTTTTGTCCTGTCGGTCCGCAAGCTCCAGCGCCAGTCCGCCTGCCGTACCGGTATTGGCGAACGTTGTGGGATGCTGGGCGTCGGCCTGTCCTTTGAACTGCGCGGTGGCTAATGTGATGGTTGCCGGACACTGCGATAGCGTCAGGTCAAAATCTTTCCACTCGCCGGTATCGCCAATACTTCTGAAGTTGCTGGCGGAATCCTGGCCGAGGTCGACGGTCAGGTTCTGGCTGGCGCTGTCGACGGCGCAGGTATTTGCATAGATGTTTCCTGTCATTTGCACCTGAATAACATCGGCGCAGGCGGCGGGCATCAGCACACAGGCTACAAGTACCCCACTGATTTTTTTCATTATTTATACCCAATGGTGAGGGTGGCGACGCCGTTAGCCGTACCGGGCGTGACGGTGTCGGTCGTCTGGTAATAGCGCGCCGTAAACGGTATCTGTAGCGTCTGGTTAATGTAGGCGAGACTTGCCGTTGTCTTGTATTGATCAAAGGTGGCGACCATGCCGTCGAACATCATTTCGATGCCAACCCCGGTTGCTGCGCCGTTTTCAGGCGTCAGTTTAATGACGCCCGGGTAGCTGCTTTCATAACCGTTGGCGCTGGAGAGCATCACTTCCGGCTGAACGGTATCGTCGCAGGTAATATTGACGTCAAACCCTTTTTCGCTGGTGGTGGCGCCAATATGCGTGAAGTCACTCACCGGAAAGTCGCCCAGGGTAATGTTCAGACTTTGCGGCGATACCGCGCAGGTGACTTGTAAAACGTTGACCGTTCCGGCATAAGACACCGTATTGGGGGTGCCGATACCTTCGTGCCCGTATACGCCGATCCCAAAGCGTGTTTCCGACTGCTGTAGCGTCCCGGACGTGACATTTGTCGACGTTTTGACCAACGCCAGCGCCACGTTGAAGTTAAAAGTATTGTTGCCATCGGAAGAGACATACCCCAGCGGCGTGCTGCGCGTGTCGCATTGTGTTCCACCGCCCCGGACACGCTGCCCCTGCTGGTTGATTAACGTGATGCCAATTCCTGCAATCCCTGTTTTGTACACACCGGGGTAACCCGCTATCTCGTTGCCGCTACCGTAGTAGCAGGCGACAATGGGCATGCCGGCTCTGTTGTCATTACAGTTGCCCTCCACATCAATGTTTTGTTCTGTTCCCGGGATAATGCTGCCCGGCGTGAGACTATTGGATACGCGAATTTCAGGGACCGAAACATCGTAAGGGATCGTGGGTGAGGTGCAGGCTGCTTCTGCATGCGGTATCAATAAAGCGCTGGCGCACAGGGTTAACAGAAGGCTAACTAATTTCAGGCATTGCATCGTTGTCTCTCGTTCAGCGACAGGTGGCTGACAGGTTAATGATCGGATCGTGGTTATTTTCCGGCAGTGAATATTTCGCCGTGCAGCGACTATGGCTGTCTGTGCCCCAGCTCGCCGTCAGATGTCCGTGGGAGGCCAGCCCGGTGATATAGGTCTGCCCGTCGTCGCCGACGATAAATTCGCTGTCCTGGTCGTCGGTGGTGACGGTCGCGCCAAAGGGCAGCGGCTTACCGTTGCGTTCAAGGTGAATCAGTACCCGGTTGCCGACACGGGGATGGAAGTTGGCCCGTACAACGGCGCCCCGGGTGGGGGTGACGGTCTGTACGGCCTGGGTAACATCGGTGTCGTCCGGTAGCGTTTCGGTATCCAGCGCAATGGTGGTATGACGGTAAGCGCTCACGTAGGGGACGACGGTATAGCCGCGGAAATCCGTCGCGACGCCGGTCTGGTTGGCGATGTGTGTCCCGTGGGTGCCGGGCGCTTTGACCAGCGCAATGGTTTCGCCAAGCGGTTGGCTCAGCGTGATGCCGTTGGCGTGAACCAGCACACCCCCTTGCAGGCCATAATTGACGCTGCGCTGGTAACTGTCCTGGCTGTAGCCTGCGTTTACTTCGCCATAGGTGCCTTTATAGTCGGCATTCAGGTTTGTGCTGTTGCCCGCACCGCTACGGGTTATCCCCTGCTGAATGCTCCAGTTAAGGTTGTTGTCACGCAGCGCAGTGCCGTTTAAGCCAATATTCTGCGTGGTGCCGCTTTTGCTGTTATTCAGGTTGTAGCTTGCCCAGGTTTTCGGCATCCAGTGATCAAGCGGGACGGAGATGTTAAACGCCAGTATGCGATCGTCGCCGCTGGTGTCGCTGTCGGTGTTATCGTCTGCGTTTTTATTGACGCTGTAATTGAGGCTATAGCTGATATCGTGCCAGTTGTTGTTGTAGCCGAAGGCGACAGACGTCATTGGCGGGGAACCGTCCCAGTAGCGCTCGTTCACCAGGCTCAGGGTAAGGGAGCCCCATTTTTGGCCCAGGTTTTGATCGATAGTGACCTCTGAACGAGCGCGTCGCTGCTGTGGCGCCGACCAGTCGTTGCTTTGGGTCCAGGAGTCGAGGGTATCGCCCAGAGTGTAGAATCCCTGGCTGTTGTAACGGTAGCCCGCAAGAGAAAAGTTAGTGCCAGTGGCGGCGATATCCTTGCTATAACGCAGACGCCACGAATTCCCTTCGCTGCTGCTGTGGTTTTTAAGCAACGCGCGGGCGTGCGTGACGTCCACGGAAAAAGCGCCTAAATCGCCCAGGTTTTTACCCATGCCGAGCGCCTGCGACTGATAGTACTGGCTTTGCTGGAAGCCACCGTAGACGGTAAAGCCTTTCGGCAGACCATAAATAACGCTGCTTTGCATAAACGGCGTTTGCTCAACGCTGCTGTCATAGGAACGGTATCGTCCGGCCGCTACCTGGTATTTAAGATGACCTTCGCGCTGTAAAACCGGAACGGAAGCATAGGGCACCACAAAGTGTTGCTCGCTACCGTCCGTCTCTTTCACCGTCACATTGAGGTCGCCGCTACCGCCTGTCGGGTAGAGATCGTTAATTTCAAAGGCGCCCGGGGCGACGCTGTTTTGATAGATGATATAACCGTTTTGGCGTACCACCACTTGCGCATTGCTGTGCGCAATCCCGCGGATGATGGGCGCGTAACCTTTTTCACTGTCCGGCAGCATGTCGTCATCGGAAGCCATGGCGGCGCCGGTGTAGGGAACGCTGTCAAAGACATTGGCGGGTGTGCTGCTCTGTCCGACGGTGAGCTGGCTTTTTAGCGCAATAATATCGCGGCGGGCGTAGGTATAGACCGATGAGAAATCAGTCTCTGTGTCGCGGCCGTTAGTGGTACGACTCCAGGTTGAATAGTTGCGCAGACGCCATGCGCCAAGATTCAGCCCCGGACGTAGATTGACATACAGGCTGTTGCTGTCCGTCATACCCGACTGCAGGGCGTGGTTCCGGGAACCGCTAATGCTATAGTTCAGAATGCCAGCGTTGATTCCCTCGTCGAATTCTTCCGGGGCGATATAACCGCGTGGAATTTGCCCGAGCGCCGATTGAGGAATACTCAACAGCAGTTGCTGTTCGCTGACACGAAACGTGGCCGAGGCATTGGGGATGGCATGTAAGTCAGCGCACGGACCGCTGGTGGCCAGTGCAGGAAATTTCGTCGTCAGTACCCCGAGTTGTTTTAACCTTGCCACTGACAGGCAGGGCTGTAGCGAGGAACTCCCGGTACTGGATTTTTCCAGCTTAAAATCAACCTGCAGGCTGTCTATTTTTTTATTATTGATGAACAGGGTTACGCGGTATTTCCCCGGCGCCTGTCCTGGGCCATTTTCATAAACAGAGAGATCGGTTTTACTTTGTCCTGGCGTATCAATATCTAATAACGCGGGATTGAAATAATCCTCCGCCCATGCCCGTGCGCCCGGATGAATGCCGAACAGGAGCAGAATAACGAGCAGGTGGACGCTGAGTTTCAATAACCTCAGGCGATTAGCGATACGCATGATTATCTCAAAAGTAAAAACAGGTACGGGGTGAACGATTAATGCAGGGGTTTGCTCCAGGTTTTACTGATACTTCCGTAATCGGTAATGACTGACCATGATACGGTGTTACCGGAGACGGTAGCGGGTAAGGTAAATTGCGTATCCCCTTTGGGTTTCGCCCAGGTGACGCCACTTATTTTCTTACCATTTACCGTGACCGTTTGAAAGTTCATATAAAATGGCGTGGGATTATTAACAACAAGCGTCTGGCCCTGCTGGCGCCATTCCAGCATGTTGGCTGACTCCTCCGGTTTTCCTTTCACAGTTTGAGGTCGGAAAATAAGCTTAATACGGGTTTTAATCGCGATTTGTAGCGTATTAATACCCGCCTGGCGCGTGGAGGATGGAATCGCTTTAATATTCAACCAATATAACGACTCGCGATCGGTGGGCAGATTACCGCCGGTATGTACGACCCGCAGGGTATTTTGCTGATGAGCATCGAGGCGGAACAGGGGCGGTGTGACCAAAAACGGTGGCTTTGTGGTACTGTTTTCGCTGTTATCAGTCCAGGACTGGATGAGATAGTCCAGTGAATCTGGGTTCGTGATGCCGACAGAGGCTTCTTTTTTCTCTCCATGATAAACCAGGCGTGTACCGCCTATAATAACGCCAGCATGTGCGGTTGCCGCGGCGAGTAAAAGCGGCGTCAAAAGTAAACCGTATCGCATGATATGTATTCCAGGAAATGAAGATATTAATCAGAGGACGTGATTAATATCTTCGGGTTAATCGTTAGTTATAAACGACAGTGAACGTAGAAACGGCATTCGCCGGACCTGCGTTAATCGCTGACTGCGTTTGAATATAACGGGCGGCAAACTGAAGGTTATTGTCTGTTGTGCCTGATTGCAGTGTATAAGGCTGCGATGCCGTGTAGAGATTCAGCGGCTGTTTTGCTGAATCCAGCAGTTGAATACCGACACCTGCCGCCACGCCCGTCCCTGCGGTGAGTGCCAGCACGTTACTGTTATCCGCATCCGGCGTCCCGCCAAATGTAATGGCTGCTGTACTGACAGTCTCCGGGCAATTTTTTAACTGAATCGCGAATTCGGTGGTATCAGCCGTTGAGCCAATACCGCTAAAGGCGGTTTTGGACACTTTGCCTAAATCCACGTTCAATGGGTTACTTAAGCTATTTACTACTTCACACGCGGAATCCAGAATTTCGCCCGTAAAGTTAATCTGACCTTCGCCATTGGTTGCCGCGAATACCGGCAATGAGCCGCACAACGATGAGGCGATTAATGTACCAAGAACAATTTTCTTCATATAAGCACCATGTCATTTATCCATTGAGTTATTAAATCCATAAGGGAGGAATATCTGAGGGAACATCATCCGCTGACTATTTAAGCAAATCGACGAGCAGGGATAATCTGTTTTGCAGAACATTAGTAGTGCAATTAGGGTTTGCAAAAATAAATATCGCCCAAATACAGGTGGTTATAATTTAACCGGTCAGGTCGGTGCAGAAAAAAGTCATCCGTAACCCATTCATCAGCGTTATAGTGTTTGCAAGACGTCAGAAGGAGATATCGTGTGGATTACCGCAAAATCATCAAAGAAATCGGTCGGGGTAAAAACCATGCCCGGGATCTGGATTTCGACACTGCCCGTGGCCTCTACACGCGGATGCTTGAGGGAGATGTACCGGATCTTGAGATGGGCGGTATCCTGATTGCTCTGCGTATTAAGGGAGAAGGCGAGGCGGAAATGCGCGGCTTTTACGAGGCCATGCAGCATCACGTCATGCGTCTGACGCCGCCGCCGGGGAAACCGATGCCGGTGGTGATCCCCAGTTATAACGGCGCGCGCAGACAGGCTAACCTGACCCCGCTACTGGCGATGCTGCTGCATAAGCTCGGTTTTCCGGTGATCGTCCATGGCGTCAGCGAAGATCCGACCCGCGTGCTGACGGAAACCGTGTTTGAACTGTTGGGCATCGAGGCGACGCATCATGCCGGACAGGCGCAGGCGAAGCTCGACGGCCATCAGCCGGTGTACGTGCCGATTGGGGCATTGTGTCCGCCGCTTGAAAAGCAGCTGGCATACCGCTGGCAGATGGGGGTGCGCAACAGCGCCCACACCCTGGCGAAGCTGGCAACGCCGTTTGCTGAAGACGCCGCGCTCAGGTTGTCCAGCGTGTCGCATCCGGAATACTTGCCGCGGGTGGCGCAATTCTTCGCCAGTCTGGGCGGCAGGGCGCTGCTGATGCACGGTACCGAAGGGGAAGTCTACGCTAACCCGTCTCGTTGCCCGCAGATCAACCTGATTGACGGCGCCGGAGAGCGCATGCTGTTCGCTCGTCAGCAGGAGGATCAACACGCCGTGTTGCCGGAATCCAAAGATCCGCTACTGACGGCGAAGTGGATTGAGCGCTGCGTGGCTGGCGTTGAGCCGATTCCGGCGTCGCTGAAGATCCAACTGGCCTGTTGTCTGGTGGGCGCGGGCGAAGTCCCGACGGTGAGCGCCGGCCTGGAACGCGTGGCTGAGTGCGGGTAGGATGCGACCGCTGGCGCGGCCGCACAGACCTTAGCGTTCGACTTCGAGCGACGTGAAGCAAAAATCGCTGCTGTCAAAAAGCCCCTTGCTGGTGAGCTTAAGCGCCGGGATCACCGGCAAAGACAGGAATGCCATCTGGATAAACGGTTCGTCGAGCGTAATGCCGCACTCCCGGCAGACTGCTTTCAAATCGCCAATTTGCCGGGCGAGCGTATCGGTCGGTTCGGCGCTCATCAGCCCGGCGATGGGCAACGGCAGATGGCTGAGCACGTCCTCGCCGCGCACCACGCAAAGCCC
>NZ_JAFAGS010000062.1 GCF_019237635.1 Pluralibacter sp. | reverse complement strand
CTGCCGCCAGCGTTCAATCTGAGCCATGATCAAACTCTTCAATTTAAGTTTGATGCTCAAAGAATTAAACTTTCGTAATGAATTACGTGTTCACTCTTGAGACTTGGTATTCATTTTTCGTCCGAGGACGTTAAGAATCCATGTCACCTTGAGTGCCCACACAGATTGTCTGATAAATTGTTAAAGAGCAGTGCAACGCGGCTTTCGCTCACCGTTGCGAGGTGGCGTATATTACGCTTTCCTCTTTCAGAGTCAACCCTGAATTTCAGGATTTTTTCTCTTCGTTGCTACGACCATCTGGTGAAGTGTTTCACGTTGTCGTCTCAACGGAGGCGCATTATAGGGATCCCAGTTTTTAGCACAAGTGTTTTTTAGATCTTTTTTTCTGACTGCTTGTTTTTCACTCTTTTCGCTGAGATCCCATACGATCTGCTCATTTTTTGAGGTGAATCCCGCTCTTATAAGGCCGATAATACCGTTCTGACCGATCGAAATGAGGTAATCATGTCTGCAAATATCCGTCCCTATAAAACAATATTCCCCAGTCTGGGCCAACGCGTGATGATCGATGCCACCAGCGTTGTCATTGGTGATGTCCGTCTTGCCGATGATGTCAGTATCTGGCCATTGGTGGCCATTCGCGGCGACGTCAACTATGTCGGGATCGGCCCTCGAACCAATATTCAGGATGGTAGCGTGCTGCACGTTACCCACAAATCCTTTTATAACCCTGAAGGCAACCCGCTGATTATCGGCGCTGACGTTACCGTCGGCCACAAAGTGATGCTACACGGCTGCACAATAGGAAATCGGGTGCTTGTCGGGATGGGGTCTATCGTGCTGGACGGCGCTGTGATTGAAGATGATGTCATGGTTGGCGCCGGTAGCCTGGTACCGCAGAACAAACGCCTGGAAAGCGGCTACCTTTACCTCGGCAGCCCGGTAAAACAGATAAGACCGTTAAAAGACGACGAGCGGGAGGGGCTGAAATACTCGGCGAACAACTATGTGAAATGGAAAGATGACTATCTGGATCAGGACAGCCAGATCCAGCCCTGATCGTCTTCACGATTATCACGAATCGCCGCTTCCGCTTCATCCTCAAGATCCCAGCGATGAACTCTGAAAGCCTCTAACCACTGTGCTGGCGTATCCCCACCGAAGCGATGCGCCAGCGTCGCGGAACCTATCGCGCAAGTCATCTGCATCCCGTTAACCAATGCCGGGAAGCAGATGCACTGCTTTTCAGCGCGCCATATCTCCCGATCGGGGAACTGAATCGCCTGATTCACAGAGCGAGTTCTTTCTGAAGCGCAGCGATCACCGGTTCCGTCTGCGGCAAAACGCCATGCCACAATAAAACCGCATGCGCTGCCTGGGCCACCAGCATGCCAAGCCCGTCGGCAACATTCTTCGCCCCATGCTGTTCACACCAGGCCAGGAACGGCGTGGTTCCTTTCTGGTAGAACATGTCATAGCAATAGACGGTCGGATGAATAAGCGACACCGGAATATCCGGAACGCCGCCGCCGATCCCGCTGGAAGTCGCATTAATGATGAGATCGAATTCACAACCCGCCAACGCGTCCATGGCTATCGCCCCTACGCTTCCCGTGTGGGCAAAGAGGCTCGCCAGCTCACGCGCCCGGGAAAAGGTACGGTTAGTGATAGTCACCGCGCAGTTCAGCGATAAAAGGGGCAAAATAACCCCGCGTGCCGCCCCGCCTGCGCCAATCAGCAAAATACGGCAGCCCGGTTTGATAAAGGAGAGCCGTTCCAGGTCGCTTAACAGGCCGATACCATCGGTGTTGTCCCCCAGCAGACGGCCATCGTCCAGGCGTTTAAGCGTATTCACCGCCCCGGCGAGCGCCGCGCGTTCGGTCAGTTCATCGGCTCTGGCAAAAGCCTCTTCTTTAAACGGCACCGTCACGTTGGCACCCTTCCCCCCCTGGCTAAAGAATGCATCGAGGGTATTGAGGAAACCATCCACTGGCGCCAGTACGCGGCCATAAGGGTGTTCAATCTTCAGTTGCTGCGCGAAGCACTGATGAATAAAGGGCGATTTGCTGTGCGCAATCGGGTTACCAAATACCGCGTAAGTTTCCATCGTATTACCCCTGGCGGAAGAGTTCGCCCGTCAGGGCGTCGCGAATCTCAGAAGGATTTAATCTCCCTCCGGTTTCTCCCGTAACAACAGGAAAGTGTTCACCGAACTGCGCAAGCACCTCGGCCGTGGTACGGCATGGCGGCTGCCCGGTAAGGTTGGCGCTGGTCGATACCAGCGGTTTGCCATAGGCCTGACAAAGCGCCACCACCAGTGGGTGATCGGTAACGCGCACGGCAAGCGAATCAAACTTACCGGTCAGCCAGCGCGGCGTTTGCTCACGGGCAGGAAATACAAACGTGACCGGACCCGGCCAGCGGGCGAATACCGCTTCGCGCTGCGCTGGCGTCAGCACTGAATCATCAATATAAGGCTTTAGTTGCTCAAAGCTTGCAGCAATCAGAATCAACCCTTTATCAACAGGGCGTTGCTTAAGTTCAAGCAGGCGCATGACCGCAGTTTCACTGTCCGGGTCACACCCGACGCCAAACACGGCTTCGGTGGGATAGGCGATAACGTCTTTATTATTGAGAGCCGCAACGGCACGCGCGATGGACTCTGTTTGCATGTTACTGTTCACTGATTTGTTCCGCCGGTATCGGCTTTCCACATTGTTTACTGGCACAAAAGCGCTTCACGCCCTGCGCCGTTTTCTTTTCAATAAGCAGCGGGTAATGGCACTCGGGGCACTCCCCGGCTACAGGCTTAAAGTTAATAACGAACTGGCAATCCGGGTAACGATCGCAGGAATGGAAGGTTTTACCGAAACGCGAACGGCGCTGAACCAGATGGCCTTCGTGGCACTGCGGACACGCGATGGAGGTGTCATCAGGTTTATCGATAAGTTCCGTATGCTCGCATTCCGGATAGCGACTACAGCCGATGAACATACCGAAGCGTCCCTGGCGGAGCACAAGTTCAGCGCCGCAGGCAGGGCATAACTGCCCCTCCAGAACCTTAACGATGTGTCCGTCCGCCTGACTCTTCAGGGGACGGACATAATCACATTCTGGATAATGGGAACAACCGAGAAACGGCCCGTGCTTACCGGACCGAATAACCAGTTCAGCCCCGCACTGCGGGCAGGGCTCGTGTTTACGCACCGAAAATAGTGCTGATTTGGCCATAACAACTCTTGAAGCTGCAAAATTAGTGCAGCATACCTTCATTCACTTCGAAGAGTAACTCTTCCATTTGTTGATACGCATTTTCACAGCCCGGGATATTAAACAGAACCATCAGAATGACCCATTTCAGGTCTTCCAGTTCAAATTCTGCAGTATCCAACGCCATGACTCGCTCAATCACCATTTCACGCGTTTCGAGGTTCAGCACCTGAATCTGTTCCAGGAATAACAAAAATCCCCGGCAACTGGCATCTAATCTTTCACACTCTTCAGCTGTATAGATTCGCACCGAGAGCGGGTCCGAAGCAAGCTGCATCGGTTCGGCAAGGCCTTCCTGATAATCAGCTAACTTCTCAAGCCATAACAAAGCGTTATAAATGTCTTCCCGATCAAATCCCGCATCGGTAAGATCCCGTGTCAGTTTGTCCTGATCCACCCGCATTTCTGCTTCGTTGTGGATATAAGTCTCAAACAAATACATGAGTACGTCGAACATGGCATGCCCTCCTTAATCGGACATAGCCGCCGGGTACAGCTGCGATCCATCCTGCTAACTCCAGTTCAAGCAGCTGGGCTACCGTTTCTGGCACAGGTTGGCCGGCACGTTCAGCGACAACGTCAACAGGTGTTACCTCATCTCCTACGTTAGCCAGGAGTGCCGGAAATGGCAATGCTACCTCTTCCGTATCTATGGAATAATTTGAGAATTCAGTCTGATCTGGCAACCAACATAAACCGCCTTGTAAATTTTCAAGGATGTCCTCCGCTGACGTCACCGGTGTTGCGCCCTGTTTGATTAACCAGTGCGGTCCTTCACTGCCAGGATTACCTAACGGCCCGGGAATCGCGTATACCTCCCTTCCCTGCTCGGCGGCGATACGCGCCGTCACTAAGGAACCGCTTTTAATCGCCGCTTCCACCACCAGCACGCCCAGGCTTAACCCGCTAATTACTCGGTTGCGTCGGGGGAAGTGAGGCGCTCTCGGCGGTTGGTCGAGCGGAAACTCCGACACCAGTCCGCCGCCGTTTTCGAGAATGTGTTGGGCAAGCGATGCGTGGTCGCGAGGATAGTGGTGAAACAGGCCATTGCCGAGAACCGCAACGGTTTTCCCGCCGACAGCCAACGCGGCACGATGCGCAATGCTATCGATTCCCCGCGCCAACCCGCTGGTTATCGTCAGCTGATGCCTCGCCAGCGTTTCACAAAACACGCGACCCCAGCGTTCGCCGTACCAGCTGTGATTACGGCTGCCGACGACGGCCAACTGTTGGGATGAAAGCAGCGCTGGCGGACCGGCGAAAAAAAGCGCGGCGGGATAATCGGCGATGGCGCGAAGCGGTGCAGGGAACAAGGGGTCCGTCGCCAGTAGCAGATGGTGATCTGGCGCATCAAGCCAGCGCAGCGTTTTCTCCACCGAAGCTTCCGCAAACGCCATGAACTGGGCGAACTGTTTCGCCGTAAGGGGAGCATATTCAGGCTGGAGATTCCCGGTCGCGGCTAATGAAATGAGTTTTTCAGCCGCCTCACACATCCTGTCGCCATATAACCCGTTGACCGACATTAAACGGATCCAAATTTCAGTGGGTGTCATCTCCCCCTCCTTGCCATAAGCGGCTCCGGCAATCCTTGCGATTGGTCAGTGATGCTGTCAATCAGAGGGGGATTTGTCTAGAATAGAGGTAATGATCTTTCCAACTCCTGAACTCAACTCTGGATAACTATGGCAGTTTTGCAAGTGTTACATATTCCGGACGAGCGTCTTCGCAAAGTCGCCGAGCCGGTAAAAGAAGTAAATGCAGAGATTCAGCGTATCGTTGATGATATGTTCGAAACGATGTACGCCGAAGAAGGCATTGGTCTGGCGGCTACCCAGGTGGATATCCATCAGCGAATCATCGTCATCGATGTGTCTGAGGATCGTGATCAGCAACTGGTCCTGATTAACCCTGAGCTGCTTGAAAAAGACGGCGAAACGGGAATCGAAGAAGGCTGCCTGTCCATCCCTGAGCAGCGCGCGCTGGTGCCTCGCGCCGAAACGGTAAAAATCCGCGCGCTCGATCGTGACGGCAAGTCGTTTGAATTAAATGCCGATGGTCTGCTGGCTATCTGTATCCAGCACGAAATGGATCATCTGGTCGGCAAACTGTTTATCGATTATCTGTCCCCGCTGAAACAACAGCGTATTCGCCAGAAGGTCGAAAAGCTGGATCGCATGAACGCTCGTGCTTAAGGACAAGAACTAACGTGTCAGAATCACTTCGCATCATTTTCGCTGGTACTCCTGACTTCGCAGCGCGTCATCTTGACGCGCTGTTGTCGTCCGGACACCAGGTCGTCGGCGTGTTCACTCAGCCCGACAGGCCCGCAGGCCGCGGTAAAAAACTCATGCCAAGTCCGGTCAAGGTGCTGGCGGAAGAAAAAGGTCTGCCGGTTTTCCAGCCCGTCTCACTGCGTGCGCCGGAAAACCAGCAGCTCGTTGCCGAACTCAATGCCGACGTCATGGTCGTGGTGGCTTATGGTCTGATTCTGCCTAAAACGGTGCTGGATATGCCGCGTCTGGGCTGTATCAACGTTCATGGTTCGCTGTTGCCGCGCTGGCGTGGCGCCGCGCCTATCCAGCGTTCGCTGTGGGCTGGCGATGTCGAAACCGGCGTGACCATCATGCAGATGGATGTCGGTCTGGACACCGGTGACATGCTCTACAAGCTGGCCTGCCCGATTACCGCGCAGGACACCAGCGCGACGCTGTATGACAAACTGGCAGAACTGGGGCCGCAGGGGCTCATCGCGACGCTAAAACAGCTGGCGGCAGGTACAACGCAGCCCGACGTTCAGGATGAATCACGGGTTACCTATGCCGAGAAGCTGAGCAAAGAGGAAGCCCGCGTCGACTGGACGCTTTCCGCGGCTCAAATTGAACGCTGCATCCGGGCATTTAATCCGTGGCCGATGAGCTGGCTGGAGATTGACGGTCAGCCGGTGAAAGTATGGCAGGCGACGGCGCTTCCGGGCCCGGCAACCGCCGAGCCGGGTACGATCCTCGACGCCAGCAAGCAGGGTATTCAGGTCGCAACAGGCGACGGTATTCTGAGTCTGCAATCGCTCCAGCCTGCGGGCAAAAAAGCGATGAGCGCCCAGGATCTGTTGAATTCACGCCGGGAGTGGTTTATTCCCGGTACCCGTCTCGCCTGATATTAACTATCTCTAAAGCCCGGTACTGCCGGGCCTTTTCATTTTTGCGCTTATGAAAAAACATCAAAACTTACGCAGCCTGGCCGCTCAGGCCGTTGAACAAGTCGTAGAACAGGGTCAGTCGTTAAGCAACGTTCTGCCGCCTTTACAGCAAAAAGTCACCGACAAAGACCGGGCGCTGTTACAGGAACTGAGCTTTGGCGTATTGCGCACGCTCCCGCAGCTGGACTGGCTGATTGCTAAATTAATGTCCCGTCCGATGACCGGAAAACAGCGCACCGTCCACTACCTCATTATGGTGGGACTGTACCAGCTGTTGCATACCCGTATTCCTGCGCATGCCGCGCTCGCCGAAACGGTTGAAGGCGCCGTCGCTATCAAACGCCCTCAGCTTAAAGGGTTGATCAACGGCGTGCTGCGCCAGTTCCAGCGTCAGCAGGAAGTGCTACTCGCGGAGTTCGCGAACAGCGACAGCCGTTTCCTGCACCCGGAATGGCTGGTGAAACGCATCCGAAAAGCCTGGCCGCAGCAGTGGCAGGCCATTCTGGACGCCAATAACCAGCGCCCGCCAATGTGGCTACGCGTCAACCGCACTCATCATACCCGTGATGCCTGGCTGGCGATGCTGGAAACGTCCGGGCTTAAAGGATATCCCCATCCCCACTACCCTGACGCAGTGAGGCTCGAAACGCCGACGTCCATTCAGGCGCTGCCCGGGTTTGACGCTGGATGGGTCACCGTGCAGGATGCTTCAGCCCAAGGCTGTATGAATTTCCTGATGCCGGAAAACGGGGAAACCATCCTCGATCTCTGCGCAGCCCCTGGTGGGAAGACCACGCATATTCTGGAAGTGGCTCCTGAGGCAAATGTGCTGGCCGTCGATATTGATGAGCAAAGACTTTCCCGCGTATACGATAACCTCAAGCGTCTGGGCATGAAGGCCGAAGTTAAGCAGGGTGACGGTCGCTATCCGTCACAGTGGTGCGAAGGACGACAGTTCGATCGTATTCTGCTGGATGCCCCCTGCTCCGCGACAGGCGTTATCCGCCGCCACTCCGACATAAAATGGCTGCGCCGCGACCGCGATATCGCCGAGCTTGCGCAGCTGCAGGCGCAAATTCTGGATGCCATCTGGCCGCATCTGAAACCGGGCGGTACGCTGGTATACGCCACATGCTCTATTTTGCCGGAGGAGAACGCGGAGCAAATCGCCGCCTTCCTGAAGCGTACTGGCGACGCGGTACTCAGCGACACAGGAACACCGGAGCAACCGGGGCAGCAAAATCTCCCGGCTGCAGAGGAAGGTGATGGCTTCTTTTACGCTAAGCTCATCAAACGGTAACAGGATAACGGGCGACGACTGATGAAAATTATCATTCTTGGGGCCGGACAGGTCGGCGGTACGCTGGCAGAAAACCTGGTCGGCGAGAACAACGATATCACCATTGTTGATACCAATGGCGATCGTCTGCGCAGCCTGCAGGATAAGTTTGACCTGCGCGTCGTTCAGGGTCATGGCTCACATCCGCGCGTCCTGCGCGAAGCCGGTGCGGATGATGCCGATATGCTGGTTGCCGTGACCAGTTCAGATGAAACGAACATGGTCGCCTGCCAGGTTGCCTACTCCCTGTTCAATACGCCAAACCGCATTGCGCGTATCCGCGCGCCGGACTATGTCCGCGATGCGGAGAAGCTTTTTAATTCCGATGCCGTCCCCATCGACCACCTTATCGCGCCGGAACAACTGGTTATTGACAGCATTTACCGTCTGATTGAGTACCCGGGCGCGCTGCAGGTGGTGAATTTTGCCGAAGGCAAGGTAAGCCTCGCGGTAGTGAAGGCCTACTATGGCGGTCCGCTTGTCGGGAACGCGTTGTCGACCATGCGTGAGCATATGCCGCATATCGATACCCGTGTAGCGGCGATTTTTCGCCATGACAGACCGATCCGTCCGCAGGGTTCAACCATTGTCGAAGCCGGTGATGAGGTCTTCTTTATTGCCGCTTCACAGCATATTCGTGCGGTCATGAGCGAACTCCAGCGCCTCGAAAAACCGTACAAGCGCATCATGCTGGTCGGTGGGGGAAACATCGGGGCGGGACTGGCGCGTCGTCTTGAAAAAGACTATAGCGTTAAGCTTATCGAACGCGATCAGCAGCGGGCATCTGAGCTGGCAGAAAAACTGCAGAACACTATCGTCTTCTATGGCGATGCATCGGATCAGGAATTGCTGGCAGAGGAACATATCGATCAGGTTGATCTGTTTATCGCCGTTACCAACGATGATGAGGCCAATATTATGTCCGCCATGCTCGCCAAGCGCATGGGGGCCAAGAAGGTGATGGTGCTCATCCAGCGTCGCGCCTATGTTGACCTGGTGCAGGGCAGCGTTATTGATATTGCTATTTCGCCTCAGCAGGCAACCATTTCAGCCCTGCTGAGCCATGTGCGTAAAGCGGATATCGTCGGCGTGTCCTCACTACGCCGCGGCGTCGCTGAAGCTATCGAAGCGGTGGCCCACGGCGACGAAAGTACCTCACGCGTGGTTGGCCGGGTCATTGACGATATTAAGCTTCCGCCGGGTACGATTATTGGCGCCGTCGTTCGGGGCAATGAAGTGCTCATCGCGAACGATAATTTACGTATCGAGCAAGGCGACCACGTAATTATGTTCCTGACAGATAAAAAATTTATTACCGACGTCGAGCGACTTTTCCAGCCAAGTCCCTTCTTCCTTTAATTTCCCAGGCGCCAGCACGGCGCCTTTTTATTAATCCCTGCAATATGAAGGGGTTAATAATCAACTACTGGGTATTGCTGTGTAATGGAAAATGACTAAACATTTGTTAAACTAATGAATGTCAGCTGGTTCAAGGAGAATAAAATGAGCTTTATTAAAGAGTTTCGCGAATTCGCGATGCGTGGAAATGTTGTCGATTTGGCGGTGGGTGTCATTATCGGTGCGGCATTTGGTAAGATTGTCTCGTCACTGGTTGCCGATATTATTATGCCGCCGCTTGGGCTTCTGATTGGTGGCGTAGACTTTAAACAGTTCGCCATCACGCTACGCGCAGCGCAGGGAGATGTGCCAGCCGTCGTCATGCACTATGGCGTATTTATCCAGAATATTTTTGATTTCGTCCTCGTCGCCTTCGCCATCTTTATGGCTATTAAGCTGATGAACCAGCTCAACCGTAAAAAAGAAGAGCCAGCGGCCGTCGTGGAACCGTCGAAAGAAGAAATGCTGCTTACCGAAATCCGCGATCTGCTGAAAGAACAAAACAAGCGTTCTTAATCAGGCCACGGAAAGCAGAAGGCCAGTGGTAAAAAAGCGAATCACTTTCTTGCCACTGGCCTCCCAGTTTCCCCGGTTACCCTGTTTTCCTTTGCGCTGATAACTTCCTTTCCCTTTCTTATTCTTTTCAATGCGCTGTCGAAACAGTGGATCATGCAATAACGCCTCGATCGCGTTATCCTTAATTTGCCCTTTGGTATGTTGATACCGGCTCATAATATCTCCAGATGTGAGGTAAATCGCCGCGAGTGTAGTCCTGGGCCAGAAAATAATCAACACCCAGGTTTGCTGGTTTCAGCGCCTTGCTCCAGAGCTTCAAGAATCGAGCAGTAAACGCTGCTGTGCGCGGTACCGCAGCAGGCGTCATTCAGTCGCTGCAGCGATCGCCGCATCGTCTGTAATTCCTCAATACGCGCTTCCACTTCGCTCAGCCGCGCCTGAACAATCCCTTTCGACTCCTGGCAGGTATGATGCTCAGGATCGATGCGGATCGACAATAATTCGCGGATCGCCTCAAGGGTAAATCCGAGTTGGCGGCCATGACGGATAAAGCGCAAACGCTGCAAGTCGCTGTCGGTATACAGGCGAAAGCCCCCTTCAGTGCGGACATCATGATCCATCATCTGCTGCTTTTCGTAATAACGGATGGTATCCGGCGTTACGCCAGCCAGCTTCGCCAGTTCACCAATGCGATACATAGCATTACTCCTCGGAAATTTTATGCATGAGCTTATCAGCATACGCGCCATGAAGAAAATCCGTACTAAGGCCAGCCTGTCGCAGCTTCGCTTCAAGCAACGTCAGACGCTTGCTCATCTCCTGGTATTGCGGATCCTCCCGCCGGATACCCTTCAGTATGTCGAGCAGCGCAATAGCCTCTTTACGGTGTTCCAGTTCCGGAGGTAAACAGCCGGAATTTTTAAGCAGACGATAGCCTGCACGCAGTTCAGCAGGGACATGGGAATCGTCGTCCAGCGCAAGCGGCTCACCGCTGCCGGGAAGATTATCTAAATCACCCTTGCGCATAGCATCAACAATATGGCGTTCCGCCCACTGGTCGAGTAACCACATGGCAACACCCCGAGGTGAACAAAAAGAATACAGCTATTGTAGGTAAGTTGGGGACTCTGGAGATATAAAAAAACCCGCCGAGGCGGGTTTTTTTAATTCACTACAGATTACTCTGCAGCTGCTTCTGCTTTCGGCTCAGCACGATCAACCAGCTCGATGTATGCCATCGGCGCGTTGTCGCCTGCACGGAAGCCACACTTCAGAATGCGAGTGTAACCACCGGCGCGGCTCGCAAAACGCGGGCCCAGCTCGTTAAACAGTTTTGCCACGATCTCGTTATCACGAGTACGGGCGAATGCCAGACGACGATTAGCAACGCTATCAGTCTTGGCAAGAGTAATCAGCGGCTCAACTACGCGACGCAGCTCTTTCGCTTTAGGCAGGGTCGTCTTGATGATCTCATGACGAACCAGTGAACCTGCCATATTGCGGAACATAGCCTGGCGATGGCTGCTGTTGCGGTTCAGTTGACGACCACTCTTACGATGGCGCATGACCTTATCCTTCTCAGTAAAACCTTAACCTGTGATCCGGTTACTCGTCAGCAATGCTTGCCGGCGGCCAGTTTTCCAGGCGCATGCCCAGAGACAGACCACGAGAGGCCAGCACGTCTTTAATCTCGGTAAGAGATTTTTTACCCAGGTTCGGCGTTTTCAGCAACTCAACCTCGGTACGCTGTACCAGATCACCGATATAGTGGATAGCTTCTGCCTTGAGGCAGTTAGCAGAGCGGACAGTCAATTCCAGATCGTCAACAGGGCGCAGCAGGATCGGATCGAATTCTGGTTTCTCTTCTTTCACTTCCGGCTGACGTACATCACGTAAATCAACGAAAGCTTCCAGTTGTTCTGCCAGGATGGTTGCCGCACGACGAATCGCCTCTTCAGGATCGATTGTGCCGTTGGTTTCCATTTCGATGACCAGCTTGTCCAGGTCGGTACGCTGTTCTACACGCGCAGCTTCAACATTGTAGGCAATACGCTCTACAGGGCTGTAGCAGGCGTCGACCAGCAGACGGCCGATTGGGCGCTCATCTTCTTCCGAATGAATTCGGGCAGAAGCCGGCACATAACCGCGACCGCGCTGAACTTTGATGCGCATATTGATAGATGCGTTCTCATCGGTCAGGTGGCAGATCACGTGCTGCGGCTTGACGATTTCGACATCACCGTCGTGGGTAATGTCGGCTGCGGTCACAGGGCCAATGCCAGATTTATTCAGAGTAAGAATAACTTCATCTTTGCCCTGAACTCTCACCGCCAGCCCTTTCAGGTTGAGCAGGATTTCAAGGATATCTTCCTGAACGCCTTCTTTGGTGCTGTACTCATGAAGTACACCATCAATCTCAACCTCGGTCACCGCGCAACCCGGCATCGATGAGAGCAGAATACGGCGCAGTGCGTTACCCAGAGTATGGCCGAAGCCACGCTCTAAAGGCTCAAGGGTCACCTTGGCGTGCGTCGAACTCACTTGCTCGATATCGACCAGGCGCGGTTTTAGAAACTCTGTCACAGAACCCTGCATTGTGTCCTCTCTTTGGTACTAAGCTTTACTTGGAGTAAAGCTCGACGATCAGGTGTTCGTTAATGTCCGCAGACAGATCAGAACGCTCCGGCTGACGCTTGAACGTACCTTCCATCTTGCCAGCATCAACTTCCAGCCAGGTTGGCTTTTCACGCTGCTCAGCCAGCTCCAGAGCGGCTTTCACGCGAGATTGCTTTTTCGCTTTCTCACGAACGCTGACAACGTCATTCGCTTTAACCTGATAAGAAGCGATGTTAACAACACGACCGTTTACCATAATTGCTTTATGGCTAACCATCTGGCGTGCTTCTGCACGAGTGGCGCCGAAGCCCATACGGTATACAACGTTGTCCAGACGACCTTCCAGCAGAGCTAACAGGTTTGCACCGGTGTTGCCTTTCAGACGTGCTGCTTCTTTATAGTAGTTACGGAACTGACGCTCCAGCACACCGTAGATACGGCGAACTTTTTGCTTTTCACGCAACTGCACACCATAGTCAGACAGACGCGGTTTACGCGCACCGTGCTGGCCAGGAGCTTGTTCAATTTTACACTTGGTATCGATCGCGCGAACGCCAGACTTAAGGAATAAGTCGGTGCCCTCACGACGGCTCAGCTTGAGCTTAGGACCCAAATATCTTGCCATTTTCTTTCTCCAACAATCCTAGAAACGACTGCGTTATACGCGACGTTTTTTCGGCGGACGACAACCGTTATGAGGGATCGGAGTCACATCAGTAATGTTCGTGATGCGGAAACCAGCGGCGTTCAGAGCACGAATAGTAGATTCGCGGCCTGGACCCGGTCCTTTAACCATAACTTCCAGATTCTTGATGCCGTATTCTTTAACGGCGTCTGCGCAACGCTCTGCTGCAACCTGAGCTGCAAACGGAGTGGATTTGCGAGAACCACGGAAACCGGAACCACCGGCTGTTGCCCAACCCAATGCGTTACCCTGACGATCAGTAATAGTAACGATGGTGTTGTTGAAAGAAGCATGGATATGAGCCACGCCGTCAGAGACTTGTTTTCTTACACGCTTACGTGCACGAATTGGTGCCTTTGCCATTATTCAATCACCCCGATTATTTCTTGATCGGTTTGCGCGGACCCTTACGGGTACGTGCGTTGGTCTTGGTACGCTGACCGCGAACCGGGAGACCACGACGATGACGCAAACCGCGATAGCAACCAAGATCCATCAGGCGCTTGATGCTCATGCTAATTTCACGGCGCAGATCACCTTCAACGACAAATTTGGCAACTTCGTCACGCAGTGTGTCGATTTGTCCTTCAGACAGCTCACTGATCTTAACATCTTCAGCGATACCCGCTGCAGCCAGAATGGCCTTAGAACGGGTCTTGCCGACGCCGTAGATCGAAGTTAATGCGATCACAGCATGTTTCTGATCAGGAATGTTAATGCCTGCTATACGGGCCACTATGCACTCCTACTATTAAATATGTACGTACCATGCTGAAAAGCCCGTTTTCAGGATACTCAAATGGAAACGTACAGACATACAAAAGATTGGCTGGCTAATCTAGCCAGCTCAATCCAACTTTGCAAGAAAAATATGCGAAAAAATCAGCCTTGGCGCTGTTTATGCTTCGGCTCGGCACTGCAAATCACACGGATGACGCCATCACGCTTAACGATTTTGCAGTTACGGCATAATTTCTTGACGGAAGCACGAACTTTCATTTTTACTCTCCGTAACTTCTCGGGCGACCAATTAACGGCCGTAGCCTTTCAGGTTCGCCTTCTTCAATGCAGACTCATACTGACTGGACATCATCAGAGTTTGCACTTGAGCCATAAAGTCCATAATCACGACGACAACGATAAGCAGCGAAGTCCCACCGAAGTAGAACGGCACTTTCATTGCATCACGCATGAACTCCGGGATCAGGCAGATAAAAGTGATGTACAACGCACCGACCAGGGTCAGACGAGTCATTACTTTATCGATATACTTCGCCGTTTGCTCTCCCGGACGAATTCCTGGTACAAATGCACCGGACTTCTTCAGGTTATCTGCTGTTTCACGCGGGTTGAAGACCAACGCCGTGTAGAAGAAACAGAAGAAGATGATTGCAGACGCATAGAGTAACACATAAAGCGGTTGCCCAGGCTGCAAATACAGCGAAATTGTTGTCAGCCAGTTCCAACCAGTACCGCCCCCGAACCATGACGCGATGGTCGCCGGGAACAGAATAATACTGGAAGCGAAAATTGCCGGGATTACCCCCGCCATATTCACTTTCAGCGGTAAATGTGTGCTCTGTGCAGCATAGACACGACGACCCTGTTGACGTTTTGCGTAGTTTACCACAATGCGGCGTTGACCACGTTCAACGAAGACAACAAAGAAGGTCACTGCAAATACTAATACTGCAACCAACAGCAACAGGAGGAAGTGCAGGTCGCCTTGACGCGCTTGCTCGATAGTGTGGGCAATGGCTGGCGGGAGACCCGCAACGATACCAGCGAAGATAATGATCGAGATACCGTTACCGATACCACGCTCAGTAATCTGTTCGCCGAGCCACATCAGGAACATAGTTCCCGTGACCAGACTTACAACAGCGGTGAAATAGAATGCAAAGCCTGGGTTAATGACCAGGCCATGCATACCAGGCATATTCGGCAGACCGGTAGCAATACCGATCGACTGGAATATCGCCAGCACCAGAGTGCCGTAGCGGGTGTACTGGCTAATCTTACGACGTCCAGATTCCCCTTCCTTCTTGATCTCCGCCAGCGTCGGGTGAACCACCGTCAGCAGTTGGATAATAATCGATGCCGAAATGTACGGCATGATACCCAGAGCAAAGATAGAAGCACGGCTGAGAGCACCACCAGAGAACATGTTGAACATTTCAATGATGGTGCCTCGCTGTTGCTCAAGCAGTTTGGCAAGTACAGCGGCATCAATACCAGGGATCGGAATAAAAGAGCCAATACGGAACACAATCAGCGCACCGATTACAAACAGCAGTCTGCGTTTCAGCTCGCCTAAGCCACCTTTGGCACTTTGAAAATCTAATCCCGGTTGTTTAGCCATCTGCTACTTATTCCTCGATTTTACCGCCAGCAGCTTCGATAGCAGCACGAGCGCCTTTAGTCACACGCAGGCCACGAACAGTTACCGGACGAGTTACCTCACCAGCCAGGATCACTTTCGCGAACTCGATCTGGATACCGATAATGTTAGCTGCTTTCAGCGTGTTCAGGTCTACTACGTCGCCTTCTACTTTAGCCAGATCGGACAGACGAATTTCTGCCGTGATCATTGCTTTACGAGAAGTGAAACCGAATTTCGGCAGACGACGGTACAGAGGCATCTGACCACCCTCGAAACCGCGACGTACGCCACCGCCAGAACGAGATTTCTGACCTTTGTGACCACGACCACCGGTTTTACCGAGGCCAGAACCGATACCACGACCCAGGCGTTTACCCGCCTTTTTGGAGCCTTCGGCCGGAGACAGAGTATTTAAACGCATCTCTTACTCCTCAACTTTAACCATGAAGGAAACCGCGTTGACCATACCACGAACAGCAGGAGTATCCTCACGCTCTACGGTGTGGCCAATACGACGCAGACCCAGGCCAAGCAGCGTTGCCTTGTGTTTCGGCAGACGACCGATTGCACTGCGGGTTTGAGTAATTTTAATAGTCTTTGCCATGGTTTATTTCCCCAGAATTTCTTCAACGGATTTACCACGCTTGGCAGCGACCATTTCTGGAGAATTCATATTTTCCAGGCCATCGATAGTTGCACGAACCACGTTAATCGGGTTGGTGGAACCATACGCTTTAGCCAGAACGTTATGAACCCCAGCGACTTCCAGGACGGCGCGCATTGCACCACCGGCGATGATACCGGTACCTTCAGAAGCCGGCTGCATGAATACACGAGAACCCGTGTGAACACCTTTAACCGGGTGCTGCAGGGTGCCGTGGTTCAGCGCGACGTTAATCATATTGCGACGGGCTTTTTCCATCGCTTTCTGGATCGCTGCTGGAACTTCACGCGCTTTACCGTAACCAAAACCAACGCGACCGTTACCATCGCCTACTACAGTCAGAGCTGTGAAGGAGAAAATACGACCACCTTTAACGGTTTTAGATACGCGGTTTACCGCGATCAGCTTTTCCTGCAGTTCGCCAGCTTGTTTTTCGATGTGAGCCATCTTACACCTCTACCTTAGAACTGAAGGCCAGCTTCACGGGCAGCATCTGCCAGTGCCTGGACACGACCATGATATTGGAACCCGGAACGGTCAAAGGACACATCTTTGATGCCTTTTTCCAGAGCGCGTTCAGCGACAGCTTTACCCACAGCTGCAGCCGCGTCTTTGTTACCGGTGTACTTCAGTTGTTCAGCGATAGCTTTTTCTACAGTAGAAGCAGCTACCAGAACTTCAGAACCGTTCGGTGCAATTACCTGTGCGTAAATATGACGCGGGGTACGATGTACCACCAGGCGAGTTGCACCCAGCTCTTTGAGCTTGCGGCGTGCGCGGGTCGCACGACGGATACGAGCAGATTTCTTATCCATAGTGTTACCTTACTTCTTCTTAGCCTCTTTGGTACGCACGACTTCGTCGGCGTAACGAACACCCTTGCCTTTGTAAGGCTCAGGACGACGGTAGGCGCGCAGATCTGCTGCAACCTGGCCGATCACCTGCTTATCAGCGCCTTTCAGCACGATTTCAGTTTGAGTCGGACATTCTGCAGTGATACCGGC
>NZ_JAFAGS010000042.1 GCF_019237635.1 Pluralibacter sp. | reverse complement strand
CTCGGTCACTCTTCAATCGTGGTGCTGGCCTCGGCGGCGATTGCCGCGACGGCAACGGCCTTCAGCCGGGATATGGCCTGGCTTCACGATACCGGCAGCCTGATCGGCACGGCGGTATCTTCGGCGTTTTTGCTGGCGATGGCCTTTATCAACTTCGTGATTTTGCGCAGCGTCTGGCACAGCTTCCAGGCCTTTAAACAAGGGAAACCGTTTAGCGAGAGCGTGGCGACCGGCGGCGGCATGATGAGCTGGCTGTTCGGTAAAACGTTCCGTCTGGTGAACAAGAGCTGGCAGATGTACCTGGTGGGTTTTTTGTTCGGCCTCGGGTTTGATACGGCGACGGAAATCGGCGTGCTGGGGCTGTCTGCAGCCAGCGCCTCCAGCGGCATCGCTATCTGGTCTATCATGGTGTTCCCGGCGTTGTTTGCCAGCGCCATGGCGTTGGTCGATACGCTCGATAACGTGCTGATGGTCGGGGCTTACGGCTGGGTGTTCAACAAACCGCAGCGCAAGCTTTACTACAACTTGACCATCACCGGCACCTCCGTTGTTGTGGCGCTGTTTATCGGCGGCCTGGAGGCGTTGGGGCTGGTGATGGACAAGTTTGCGCTCAGTGGCGGCGTGTGGGACGAGATTGGCGCTCTGAACGAGAATCTCGGCAACGCCGGGTTTATGGTCATCGGCCTGTTCGCGTTGTGCTGGGGCGTGTCAATGCTCAACTACCGCTGGCGCGGGTACGATTCGCTGGCGGCGCGGCACTGATATCATCAAGACCTTTCGCCGCCTGCGACTGGAGATGGACGTTGCCAACCTGCATCGGCTGGCAAAACGTTTGGGACTTAAATAATCCCGGCGTGATAGAAGTTTTGCAGGTTGATGGCCCCGGTCAGGCAGCCGTTCTCATCGACTACCGGCGCGGCGCTGATCTGATGGCGCATCAGCCTCTCTTTGGCGTCGATGGCGCGTTCCTGCGACTGCAGCGTGAGGCCGCCTGTGGTCATCGCCTCGCAGACGGCGTCGTTGAGCGTACCACCGCGCACCAGCCAGCGACGCAGATCGCCATCGGTGAAGACGCCGCTGACCTGACCGGCTCTGTCGCAGACGGCGACCAGCCCCAGCCCGGTTCTGCTGAGCTCCAGCATGGCGTCCATCACGTTGGCGTCGACAGTGACCTTTGGCACCTCATCGTCTTTACGCATCAGGTGATGCACCTTGTTCAGCAGACGCGCGCCAAGGGCACCCGCCGGGTGCGAACGGGCAAAATCCTCTTCATTGAAACCGCGAGCCTGCATCACCGCCATCGCCAGCGCATCGCCCAGCATCAGGGTATTTACGGTGCTGGAGGTGGGCGCCAGGCGCATCGGGCAGGCTTCGCGGGCGACCGAAATATCCAGCACCGCGGCGGCGGCCAGCGCCAGCGGAGATTGCAATTTACCGGTCATCGCCAGCAGCGAAATCGACTTCTCCTCAAGGCGCGGAATAATCAGCTCCAGCTCTTTGGCGCTGCCGGAATAGGAGATAAACAGCATCACGTCCTGGCTTTCGAGCATGCCGAGGTCGCCGTGCAGGGCTTCCGCCGGGTGGACGAAGAATGCCGGTGTGCCGGTGCTGGCGAAGGTGGCAGCAAGCTTTTTGCCGATATGTCCGGATTTACCGATACCGGAAACAACCAGTTTGCCTTTGCAGTCGATGATGGTTTGCGCGGCGCGCACGAAGCTTGCGTCCAGCCGTTCCGGCAGCCTGCTTGCTTCCTGGAGTTCAAGCAGCAGCGTCTGACGGCCCGCGTTCAGTAAAAAATCATTCATGAGTTTCTCCGGTAATAATCACGTCAATGCCTTTGTCTTCCAGCGCCTGGCGAAACGCCGGGTCGATATCGGCGTCGGTAATGAGCTTGTCGACGCTTTCCAGCCCGCAGACGACGTTGGGGCTTTTGCGGCCGAATTTAGAGGAGTCCGCCATCAGAATGACCTCTCGCGCCGCGTTGCACATGGCTTTGCTGACGGTATACACCTCGTTGAAAGTGGTAACGCCCGCGTTTAAATCAATACCGTCGGTGCCCATAAACAGGCGGTCGAAGCTGAAATGTTCAAATGCGTTTTCGGCAAGTTGCCCGTGAAAGGACGCGGATTTTTTACGAAAGGTGCCGCCCGGCATCAGGATGGTCTGCTCGTTATCGAACTCGGACAGGGCATTGACGATGTGCAGACTGTTGGTCATTACCGTGATGTTGTTGAAGCGGCTTAACAGCGGCACCATCTGCAGCACCGTGCTGCCCGCGTCGAGGATAATGGAGTCGCCGTCATGAATAAACTGTACGGCGGCCTGGGCAATCAGCGCTTTTCTGTGGGTGTTGATCAACGTCTTATGGTCGATGGGCGGATCGGCTTCATCTTTGTTCAGCACAACGCCGCCGTAGGTGCGAATGACCGTGCCGGCGTTTTCCAGGGCGACTAAGTCTTTACGGATGGTGGTGCCAGTGGTCGCAAAGTGATGCGCCAGCTCTTCGACCGAACACTTCCCCTGTGTTTGTAAATATTCGATGATGGCTGCCTGGCGCTGGCGAGGTTTCATAGGCGTCGGTATCCTGCGGTCAGATTTCGAAATGATAATTTCGCAAGATATTTACGTTCAAAACGAAATTACCCATGTTTCAGTTTAAGCGCCAATGATAGTGCATTCTGACAGAGAGGATCATGGGGAAAGATCACATCAGGTTGCAAATCCTGCAAAGACCTCCCCTGTAAGGCGGCAATTTTTTGCGGCCTGGCGAAGACCGTTACCCCTCGCATTAGCAGCGTATCGGCGACGTTATCCTCGTTATCCAGTGCGATAGCCACCACTACGCGTGGTTTAAAGCGCCCACCGGAGCGACCAACGCCGACGCGCCCCTGCTGACAGAGTGTATCGAATGCGCGATTAAACTGGCGTATCTGCCAGCCGCCGAGCGCCAGTTGAGCCAGCCAGGCGATAACCGCGACGGTAATAAGGGTCGAAACCATACTTTCTCTCCAGAATAACGGCCCCATACGGGGCCGGTGTTATCAGAACATGACCTGACCGCCGGTGATATTGATCGATTGTCCGGTACAGTAGGAGGCTTTAGGACTGGCGTAGAACAACAGCACGTCCAGCACGTCCTGGTAGTCGCAGCCGCGTTTCAGCGGCACTTTGTCGACGTAGTATTGCTCAACCTCATCCTCGCGCAGGCCGAGCTTGGCGGCGTATTGCGGCAGGAGCGACTGGAACATTGGCGACTTCAGCAGGTTGCCGAGCATCAGCGCATGAACGGTAATGCCATATTCGGCGAGATCCAGCGCCAGAGACTGGGTCAGACCCACGCCGCCGAATTTGGCCGCGCTGTAACCGGAATTGTGCTTACTGCCCACCTTGCCGGACTTCGAGTTGATCTGAATAATGCGGCCTTTAATGCCATCGCGGATCATCAGGCGCGAAAACTCCCGGGCGCAGAGGAAATAACCGACCAGGTTCACCTGCAGCGAGCGGTCGAAATCCCCGAGGGTAAAATCGCTGATAAACGCGGCTTTAGCGATGCCCGCGCTGTAAATCAGCAGGTCCACGCGACCGAAAATCTCATCGACGCCGCGCGCCAGCGCCTCGACGCTGGCCTCGCTGGTGGCGTCCGACCCAAATCCCCATGCGGAGCCTTCGCCAAATTCGGCGTTTATCTCCTGCGCGATGCGGGTGGCTTTATCGCTTTGTATATCCACGACCGCAATGCGGTACCCCTCGGCGGCAAGCCCACGGCAAAGGAACGCCCCCAGGGTTTGTCCTCCGCCAATGACAACGGCAACCTGACTCATACATTTCTCCTTACGACTTAAGCAACAAACTTCAGTTCACAACCTGGCGCGATATCTTCCGGCACCGGTCCGCGGACGTGGACGGTACCTGGAAACTCTGGTGTGCTCTGGCCGTCAAAACGCACCGTGATATGCCCCAGTTCGCGCAAATTCTGTTCCGCCACGTCGCCTACGGCGGTGACCGGATAGCATTGTCCGCCGAGCTTCAGCGCGCTGGCGACGCGCAGAGAACCGACGAGATCCCCATGGCAGTGGAGAAAGCAAAACTCTTCGATATCGGCCGGAGCCCCTTCGCGAAAGGTGATAAGCATCTGATCATCCAGCGCCTGACGCGCGCTGGCGCCAATGTGGGTAATGGTGGTCTGATAAATCACGGTCATGGCGGAACCCCTTATTGATAAATAAATCCGGAAACAAACCAGGCGATAAGCACCGTCGGCGCGCCAGTCAGGAAGCGGCTGACCAGCACCGACGGTACGCCGACGCGGACGGTTTCCTGGCGCGCTTCGGCGAGTGACAACCCGACCGGGATAAAGTCGCAGGCGGCCTGGGCGTTGATGGCGAACAGCGCCGGAAGCGCCAGATGCGGCGGAATATGCCCCTGACCAATCTGCACGCCGATCAGCACGCCGATAACCTGTGCAATCACGGCGCCCGGGCCGAGGAAGGGCGAGAGTAGAGGGAACGAGCAGATCAGCGCCAGCGTCACCAGGCCCAGCGGGTGGCTGGCGAGCGGCGCGAGACCGTGGGCAATCCAGTCGCCCAGACCGGAAGCCATGATGATGCCGATCAGCGCCGAGACGAACGCCATAAACGGCAGGATAGTTTTCAGCACGGTGTCTATCGTTTCGCGCCCGGCCTGAAACAGCACGGCAACGGCCGATCCCATCCCCATCCCGACTTTGGCCAACAGGCCGTCGCTCTGCTCGGTGATTTTTTTGCTGGCGTCGTAGTCGCGGTGCGCCGTCGTGGGGGCCGTTTGCGACGTTTGTCCGACGGGCTGAATGTTGTCTTCCTTCACCCCGGAGACATAGATGTCTTCCATGATGTACTGGGCCAACGGGCCGGATTTCCCCGTGGCGTGGATATTGATGGTCGGGATCCGCCGCTTGGGGTAGATCCCGCAGCGCAGCGTGCCGCCGCAATCAATGATCGCTACGCCGATTTCCCCTTCCGGCGGTTCGCCCTCTTTGAAGCCGTCCACGGCCTGCCAGCCGGTGAGCTGCGCGAGCCGGTCGACGATAGCCGGGCGGGTGCCTGCGGTGATGTAAACGATTTTTTTGTCCTGTGTAGCGTCTAACTCAAGCGGGCCGCCCCAGCCGCCAGCGCCTTTTTCTATACGAATGCGCGTCATGATGCCGCTCCTGTTAAATGCACTTTCTGTTCAAGCTGAATCGCCATCTTTCTTTCGAAAATCGTGGTCGTCAGGTCGGTGACCCAGCCGCGGAAAAAGTTGGTTACCAGGCCCACCAGCAGGTAGCTGACCGCCAGCGGGCCGAGCGGTAAGCCGAGCGTGGTAAGACCGCTGGCGATGCCGAGATAAACGAAAAGCTCGCCGGGATTGATGTGTGGAAATAAACCGTTCATGGAGTGACAGCTGTAGGAGGCCGCCGCATAGTAGCTGGGTTTGTATTTTTCCGGCATAAAGCGCCCGAGACTCAGGGTCATCGGGTTGCAGAACACGAAGGTGCCGATGCACGGCAGCAGCATGTAGCGGGTTAACGGATTTCCCGCACATTTTTGCGCCAGCTTCTCGATTCGCGCCTGGCCGATAAAGTTGATCAGCGCATTCATGATAACCAGCAGGCTTATCAGCAGCGGAAGGATCCCGGTTACCATGCCGGTAAACACCTCTCCGCCTTTCTGAAACAGCCCGATGAACCACTCAGCGCCGTGGGTGATGGTTTCAATCATTCTTTTTTCTCTCCTCAAAGGGTACCTGTTCTACCTGCGACGCATTTTAATCATTTTGAAAGGTTTTAAAGTGTTATTGTGATCGCAAAATGAAAGATAAATCTTTTAAATTGAAAGTTTGTTGGTGTGATGTGTGTGGGATGAAAAAGACGTCAGAGGGGAGTGTTACGCGTCAGGACAGAGAATTTGGCGCTGAAAGGGGACTACCGCTTCTTGTCATTCGCGGTATGCTTTACCATACTCGCCCCCCTTGCTGAAATTGTTAAACGGATGTCCCATGTTGAAGCGTCGTTACCTGGCTTTACTCCCTTTGTGTGTCCTGCTCGCTGCCTGTAGCAGCAAACCCAAAACGCAGGCCGCGCCTCAGGCCACCTCGTCCGGGGGATTCCTGCTGGAGCCGCAGCATAATGTCACGATGACCGGCGGCGATTTTGCCAATAACCCGGCAGCCGAGCAGTTTATCGACAGCATGGTGAATAAGCATGGTTTTGACCG
>NZ_JAFAGS010000040.1 GCF_019237635.1 Pluralibacter sp. | reverse complement strand
TCGGCACCCACGCAGGCTGGCGCGAGAGCTTCTGGACCGTCAGCGCCCTGGCCGCGCTGGCTGGCATTGCCAGCCTCTGCGGCATCCCTTCGATTGCCCGGCAACAAGCTGTGAGCCTGAAGGGGGAACTGGGGGCGCTTAATAATCTCAAATTATGGGGCGTTTTCTCGACCAGCCTGTTAATCATCGGCGCTACCTTTGCCGCATTCACCTACTTCACTCCGATTCTGAAGGGCCTTACGGGCTACGGCGATACGGCAGTCGCTATCCTTTTGATCGTATACGGGGTAGCGACGGTAATAGGCAACACCGTCGTGGGTAAACTGGCGGACCGTCACACCATTGCCGTTCTCGCCGTCGGTCTCGCAATCCTGGCATTCTTCCTCGCCCTGTTTGGCCTTTTTGCCACCAATAAATTGATCTCAGCCCTGTCGCTGGTGGGCATCGGCCTCGTGGGGGTAACCATGAATCCTGCCATGGCCACACGGGTGATTCGTACGGCGAACGGGCGCTCTTTAGTCAATACGGTACATACCTCTGTCATTACGCTCGGCATCATGGTCGGCGCCTTGTTGGGAGGGCTGGGCATCAGCTTCGGCTACGGTTTGCAAGCGCCGTTATGGGTGGGTTTCTTCATGGCTATTGTCGGTTTTGCGACGCTGATCCCTGACCTGCGGGTACTGCGTAGAACGTCATAAAACAATACATTAAATGGGCGTTTTAGATTCCTGTCTCCCACCACACACCCGCCGAAAGGTTGACCGCTGACAAGGCAAATCCGCCGCAAGCCTTCCTATAATCAGGCCCGTTTGTCTTCTCACTGGTGTGACCTATGGCGTATCAACTGAACCTGAACTGGCCGGAATTTCTGGAGAAATACTGGCAAAAAAAACCTGTTGTTTTAAAGAATGCTTTCCCGAACTTTGTCGATCCTATCACCCCGGACGAGCTGGCGGGGCTGGCGATGGAGCCGGAGGTCGACAGTCGCCTGGTCAGCCATTTCAATGGCAAATGGCAGGCGAGCAACGGCCCGTTCGAGCATTTTGATGGCCTTGGCGAAACCGGCTGGTCGCTGCTGGCGCAGGCGGTTAATCACTGGCATATGCCTTCTGCCGAACTGGTGCGCCCGTTTCGCGTCCTGCCGGACTGGCGTCTGGATGATCTGATGATCTCCTTCTCCGTACCGGGCGGCGGCGTTGGCCCGCATATCGATCAGTACGATGTATTTATCATTCAGGGGATGGGCAGCCGCCGCTGGCGCGTGGGCGACAAGCTGCCGATGCGTCAGTTCTGTCCGCATCCGGCGCTGCTGCATGTCGATCCGTTCGAGCCGATCATCGATGAAGATCTGGCGCCTGGCGATATTCTCTATATCCCGCCGGGATTCCCGCACGATGGCTTCACGCACGAGACCGCGCTGAACTACTCGGTGGGCTTTCGCGGGCCGAACGGGCGTGATTTGATCAGCAGCTTTGCTGACTACGCGCTGGAAAACGATCTCGGCGGCGAGCACTACAACGATCCGGATCTGACCTGCCGCGAACACCCGGGCCGGGTGGAGGCGTACGAGCTGGATCGTCTGCGCGACATGATGATCGCGATGATTAGCAAGCCGGAAGATTTCACCCAGTGGTTCGGCAGCTTCGTCACCACGCCGCGCCACGAGCTGGATATTGCCGCCGCAGAACCGCCTTACACGGCGGAAGAGGTGCTGGACGCGCTGCAAAGCGGCGAACGCCTGGCCCGTCTGAGCGGACTGCGGGTGCTGAACGTCGGTGGTCGCTACTTCGTCAACAGTGAGTGTATGGATGCGGTTGAACCCACCGCTGCGGACGCGCTGTGCCGCTACACCGAGCTCGGTCGGGATGAGCTGGGCGATGCCCTGAACAACCCGGCGTTTATCGCCGAACTGACCGGGCTGATGAACCAGGGCTACTGGTTCTTCGAAGAGTAATCAAACACGGGTGAAATCGTCGTGTTGAAGGTGCTGGTAAAGTGGATGTTGTTCCCACCAGCACCAGCCAGCTCAAAGCCAGACACATCGCGGGATATATCCATGAACGGCTGGCGCAGAGTTTTTCTCTGCGAACGCTACAGAACGAAATGGCGATGGTGCGTTCCATTCTGGCTGAAGCCGGTCGTACACAGCTCAGCCAGTCCGAATTAATCAGCAACAAATCACTCGGTATCAGTGGTGCCAGCCGTGATGGGACGCACCGGGCCATTCCGGATGCGCTTTACCAGCAGGTACTGGAGCGGATACAGCAAGCAGACGCAGGCCTCGCGGCCAGCCTGCAACTGGCGCGAGTGATGGGCCTGCGTGGTCAGGAAGCGGTACAATGCTGCCAGTCGCTGAAAACCTGGGATAAACAGCTGGAAAAAGTCGCTGAACGTCTGTCGGTGATCTTTGGCACCAAAGGCGGACGACCGCGTATGACGCAGGTGATTAATCGGGAAGCGGTTCGCCAGGCTGTGAAAGAGGCGCTTGAGATTGCCGGGGAGCGTGACGGGCATCTCATTGACAAACCGGATCTGAAATCTGCGATGGACTACTGGCACAACCATCTCCGCGATGCCGGACTGACGGGCGAATACTCACCCCACTCTCTGCGCTATGCCTGGGCGCAGACGCGATCCGGTATTACGAGGATCAGGGGTTAAGCCACAAAGAGGCTCTGGCCGTAACCTCAACGGATCTGGGACATGGAGATGGACGGGGGAGGTATATTGAGCAGGTGTACGGACATGGCGAGTAAATACATCAAAAGGGCCTGATTTTAACAAACGTTGGCTCGAATAATTCCTCATAGAATACCCGCTACTGATGCCAGTAATCTTCGCGCTATACAGTATATCCCCTCCCCAGAACTTGACCTTCTATTATTTCAATAGTCATTGATGATGTGATAGTTAGAGTTCAATCGCAAAAAAATAAAAATTCCCAACAAACTCAACCAATTCCCCCAGCAATCACACCGTCTCCAACCGTTAGGATCATGCTTGGGCTATCACCAGCCCTTTTCCTCTCAAACTAAGTACATCCACCCGCATTCATGTCGCCATGACGTTTGTTTATCCATGATTTACATGCAGATAGCTGTGAGCGAGCGAACACTGAGTCAATCGGCTGAGACTAGAAATTAGAAATTAAAACGAACACCACTTTCGCATCATTTCGATACAATTACAGGATTATAATTTATTTATTCTTATTTTATAACGTGTTACATGAAAAATTAAAATTAACAATAAAAAAACATTTGTTCGTTTCTTGGTGTTGTTGTACTTTTATTCCGAACGTGAGGGTGTTGTATGAGAATCATTGATTCACAGGCACATGATGCGCTAACTCAGATTGAGCTTTTTTGGGCAGTATCCTGGAAATTTCCACAGAGGGTTGCGGTTAAAGATCTCAATCATGAGATCAGCTATGGCGAGCTTAGAGACTGGATGCTCAGGATTATTCAGGCCCTGAAGGATGAAGGTGTTCACGCTGGTGACCGGGTTGCAATAGAACTGCCACCAGGTGCCGAGTTAATCGCCTCTATTCTGGCGATTCAGTCCATTGGTGCTGCTTATGTACCGCTAGACCGTAATGCGCCAGTAGCGCGCAATAGTCTGATACTGAATGATTCTCAGCCTCGCATGATTATCAATGAGAGCGGTCATTCAAACTTTGCCAGCTTTCAGGCAAAAAGCATATGCCAGATGCTGTCGGTATCTGTTATTGCGGATTCATTACTGAATGCGGCCGTTCCGGAAGGATTGGCATATATTATCTATACTTCGGGCACGACGGGTAACCCGAAAGGTGTTCCGATCACCCATGCTAATTTGCGTGCTCTCTTTCTTGCAACGGAACCTGTGTTTAAGTTCAACGAAGATGATTCCACTGTGCTTTTTCATTCCTATGCTTTTGATTTTTCAGTATGGGAAATGTGGTCAGTTTTAGCTTATGGTGGGAAGCTTGTCATTCCAGATAATGAAACTCGTTTGACCCCTGGTAAACTGGCACAACTCGTTCACGATCAAAAAATTACTTTACTTAACCAGACGCCTGGTGCTTTTTCCGTTAATGCCCCTTGGCTCTGTCAATTCCCGAAGGGGTCATTGGCTTTACGGTTTGTTGTTTTTGGTGGCGAAAGGCTTAATTTTCAGATGCTCAAACAATGGCAGCAGCATTTTGGGCTGACGTCTCCTTTACTGGTCAATATGTACGGCATTACCGAAACGACTGTTCATTCAAGTTGGCATATTATCAGTGATGATGATCTGGAGCGCACAGAGTCAATTATCGGTGAATTATTACCAGGATTCGATTACATCATTCGGCCTCTTGATGAGAGTAATCAGCAATCAGGCTATGGCGAATTGCTTCTCTGTGGCGAGCAAGTCACTCCGGGTTACCTGAACCAGAATAATGGAACCGATGGTAAATTTATTTTGGCTGAAAAAAATAATATTGCCAAGCGGTATTATTGTACAGGGGATCTTGTTCAATATAATTTCGCAGGTAAGTTAGTTTATATGGGGCGTTGCGATCAACAGGTAAAAATAAACGGTTATCGTATCGAAATTGGCGAGATTGAGTCTGTGCTTGCAAGGCTTGAATCGATTATCGATATTTCAGTCATAACGTCTCATTCAGAAACACTTGGCCATCATCTGGTTTGTTGTTTTGCATCAACTGACAATAAAGCAGATGTTATTGAACAGCTACATAAATTGGCGAAAGAGTTATTGCCATTTTATATGCGACCTATTCGCTATCGCGGTTTTGATGCTATACCAAAAACCATTAATGGAAAAATCGATAAACAACACCTGAAACTTTCAGTGGAGTAAATTATGAACGCTGTTGATTTAGATGATGTCAATAAAGAACAGGTAAAAGTACTTGCATTACAACAGTATATTGCATGGCTGCAAAATGTCTTAGAAAAACCAGTCAGCGCGGAAGATAACTTCCTTGATATTGGTGGGCATTCCATGATTGCCATTGCACTTAATGAACGTGTGCGAAATGAATTCAATTTAACATTGTCCATGGAGCGTCTATATAACGGCACGCTTAGCGAAACATTTTACAGCATTAAATAAAACCAATCACTCACTGGAGATTACTATGTCAAATAATATTAATTTGTCTGAAGAGCAAATTGCCAGTTTCCATAAAAATGGTTATATCGGCCCAATTACTATTTATTCTCCGGAAGAAATGGCGGAAATTTGGAGTGCCGTTCGTCGGCAATTACCAGATCGTTCTAATGCTGCTTACCCTTCAGACTCCTACGGTGCGGCAACAAATATATCAAATTACGATCGCCATCTTGATATCAATAAACTTAGCCAGCATGTCACTAATCCCAAAATTGTGGCGCCGGTATCAGATATCCTTGGCGATGATGTTTTGTGCTGGCGTACAGAGTTCTTTCCTAAATACCCTGGTGATGAAGGTACTGACTGGCATCAGGCTGATACATTTGCTAACGCCAGTGGAAAACCGCAAATTCTTTGGCCCGGAGAAACTGAAGATCAGTTTGGAAAAGGGACCTTAACGGTCTGGACAGCCTTTACCGATTCAACCATTGAGAATGGTTGTCTGGAAATTATGCCTGGCACTCATCATAAAATGAATTATGATGAAAAAAAATCAATGCAATATCAAAGTGATATTATTAATAATATTGAAAAGGAAGGTAAGAGCCGTGGATTCTTTGGTTATGATTATCGCGACCTACAAATAGATCCTGACTGGCATCCGGATGAAAAACAGGCCGTCCCATTGGAGATGAAAGCCGGTCAATGCGTCATCTTTTGGTCAACATTAATGCATGCTTCCTATCCTAATATATCTGATAAGGTATATCGGATGGGCTTTGCTACCCGCTACGCACCCAGCTTTGTTGATATTTACCCCAATACCGATCATGTGCATGAGTATGGTGGTAATATCCCATTGGATAAATTTTGCTGCGTGATTGTTGCTGGCCAAAGTCGTAATGCTAATAATCGTATAGCAACCCATAACTTGCTCGGAAATCCATTTACTCCTCTTTCTGTATAAAATAAGGATTATCGCTATGCAACAAAACCAGTGTTATCTGGAGGACACCTATCGCTTTAATATATTAAGCGATGTCATTGCTACCGGTGCTGATGAAGGAGGGCAATGGATTGCCCTGCAGGATAATATTTTTCATCCGCAGGGAGGCGGGCAGCCTGCAGATCTCGGGTGGGTTAATGACATCCCCGTGGTGGTAAAAAAACAGGAATCAGGTTTAGTGGTTCTTTATCCGCAGTCTCCTTTTTCGCCGCCGGTAGAAACAAAAGTTTCATCAGTTGTATCAGCAGATGCCCGCGCTTACCATGCGGCACTGCATACTGCCGGGCATTTACTGAATTGGGAAATGCGTCAGTTCGGGTGGATGGCTGTCCGGGGGCATCATTTCCCCGGTGAGTCGCGGGTGGAATTTAGCGCCATTGATGCTTCAGCTATTCCAGCCGATCGCCTGGATGCGGCTGAAATTGAGCGCATTATTTGCCAGCGTCTACAGAAGGGCGCGGAAATCCGCAGTTGGTTCGAGGGTTCTACCCGGCTATGCCAGATTAACCAATCAGAGGCTATGCCTTGTGCCGGGACGCACACGGATGATTTGGCAAAAATTAGCTCATTTAGCATTAAGGCGATAAAGTTTAAAAAGGGCACGCTACGGATAAGCTATGATGCCGGGCATGCCCCGCTAAAGGAATGTCATGTCTAATTATTCTATTCTGGCGCCACGCAGCCGACTTTGGATAATTGATCTGGGATTATTGACCGTTGCCCTCTCATGGGGGGCAAGTTATTCCTTGATGCAGCTTATTATCCACGCAGGGGTCACTGTCCCCTTGTTTTTAATGCTGAGGTTCGCACTGGCTGTTCCCTTCATGTTTGTTGGCACTCGTGTCAGATTAAACAACTTCACTCGTGGTGAAGTGATTAATGGGATCGTATTTGGTGTGCTTCTTTATGCGATCCTGACATTCGAAACGTTTGGCGTTAAACACACCTCTGCTGCAAATGCAGGTTTCTTGATTGCATTATCGGTGGTGTTAGTTCCCTTTTTTGAACGTTTTATCGGCAAGAGAAAACAAAGCAAATTCATCTACTTCACCTGTTTTATGTCTCTTGCAGGTGGCTGCATGTTGAGCTTTACGGCCAATGGTAATATTGAGTTCAATCAAGGCGATATTCTTATCTTATCGGCTGCATTGATTCGCGGTTTTCAGATATTTATGTTTGGTCGGCAGACCGCTGGTAAGGATTACTCGCTAATCAATATCACATTGATTGAATTACTGGTTGTCGCTGCCCTCGGTCTGGTTACTATTGTGCTGACCGAACCCACAGCGCTGCAATATATTCCTGAAATATCTATTTCGACATGGGGCTTGATTCTCTTTCTGAGTCTGCTGGCGACGGCATTTGCATTCCTGATGCAATTATATGCCGCTAAAATAACCAGTCCGACGCGCGTCGGGTTGATCTTGTCTCTCGAACCGGCCTTTGCAGCTATGTTTGCCATCACCATCATGGGGGAAACCCTTGGTTTGCTGCAAGCAATAGGGGGCGGGATCATTATATGTGCGGCCTTGTTGGGGCGTATTGCTGAAGGGAAGCGCTATGAATGAGCAGCCACATATCGCTATGTTTCATCATGCAGGAGGGAACGCTGCCGCTCTGAATGTACTGGAAAAGCACTTTTCAAACTTCAATGTGAGTAAGTTTGAAATGCCTGGCCGCGGACGCCGCCGTCAGGAGGCGTTACTAACGGATATCAATAAGGTGATTAAGGATTTTTGTCCACAATTGCCGCGCCATTGTCCGATAATTTTTATGGGCCATAGTCTCGGCGCCTATATCGCATATGTGATGGCAAAAAAATACCGTTACTATGATGCTCGACAGAAAAGCATGCTCGTGGTGATTGGGAACGAGCCAATCCATTGCCGTAAATTTTTTGACTTTACTGAATCCAGTGAAATAGCAAAAGATTCATTACTTAATTTTGCTAATCATCTCGGGCAATTACCTGACTGGCTGCAGCGAGAGCCCGTTTTGCTGGAGCAATTTTTGCAGGTGCTATCTGCTGATTTGCAGGTTGCTAATTCTATCAGTGAAGAAGATAGCGCCGTGCTTGATGATATTCCAGTATTAGCCTTTTACGGAAAAGAGGACCCATTATTTCCTTCTCCACCGCAACGATGGCAAGAATGCACCCTCCAGCCATTCAGGCTGGAGGGGATCTCTGGGGGGCATTTTATTTCAGAGGCACAGGCTCATGAGATTAGCGAGCTAACAATGTATTTTATACGGGAGAACAAGGTCTTTAATATTTAAATGGCGTGGGCAGGAGAGGGGTAACACAGTAATGCCGCTAACCTGCTGAATTAACCTTGTGTACTGTAAGACATTATAACCGTCGCACTTACCGCATCATCTGCACAAATATAGGCATGTTTAACATCACCTGAGAAGGCATAAAAATCTCCAGGTTGAAGAATAATGCTTTCACTGTCAGATATTTTCAGAAGTAATGTGCCAAGGTGGACGATGATATGTTCATGCGTCCCTGATACATGAGCCGGGCTATTTATTACCACACCTGGTTTCATTTGTAAATGCCATATTTCGGTGATATTCCCCTGACCGATGCGAAACTTCATTACTTGGGAATAATCACCTTTGTAGTCAGCATTTTTTTCAATATAGGGATAGCGCTCATTATTATTACCGAGCAGATCGCCTAATGTAAGTCTTAGTGCGCTGGCGATGGAATCCAGTGTATCTACGCGAGGATTAGAACCGCCCGATTCTAGCGTGGACAACGTAGCTTTGGAGACGCCGGAAAGTTTTGCCAGTTCATTAAGTGAAAGATTTCGAGCTATTCGTAACTGTTTTACGTTATTACCAATGTTGGTGTACGTTTTTTTTAAGCGATCGCTCTGTTGTGCATTACTCATCTTTTAATCTTCACTGTCGGGATAAAATTAGTAGCATATTAACATTTAAGGAAGAAAATAGCATTAAAAGTGACACATGAATTTAAACGCGGGCTATCAGTCTGATTTTTCTCATTTGTTAATGTATCAGAGGTTGAAATGTTACTGAATGACTGCATTAAAATTATGGTTTCTGGCATGTTGTTGCTTGTAATGCCCGGCCCAACCAATACTCTTCTCCTTTTCTCAGGGTACGCCAGTGGTATCAGGCCAAGTATAAAAATGATCATTGCCGAATGGGGTGGATACTTTTGCGCAATCACCTTTTGGGGCGTTATTGTGAGTGTTTTAGCTCAACATGGCACGTTTTTATTCGGTATTATTAAATTATTATCAGCATTCTATGTCGCCTGGCTGGCTGTTAAAGTCTGGAGGTTCTCATTACAGACTCGACCGGCAAACATTGAAATGAAAACCATATTTATTACCACTTTGTTTAACCCTAAATCATTCGTCTTTGCGACATATATCATTCCTTCAATTGCTTTCAGAGAGCTTCAGGCTTTCACTGCTGCCATGCTGAGTGTTTTTGTCGCGCTATTGCCTCTTTCTTTTATATGGGTTGCCTGTGGGAAGGGGATTGCCAGGCAAGGCCTGCAGCAATCACGATTATGGCCGGTGTTTTTTTATCGCGGGCTGTCGCTGGCGATGGCGAGCTTCGCTGCTTCTATGGTTTACCATTCCGTCGCTGTCTGATGCGTAAACCTACGGAGTAACCATGAAAATTTGCTGGTATCAAACACAACGACTAATGAAAGTCTTACCCGATTACATCCATTTCACCGTATTGCGTTTCGCCTGGGATGGCGTGCTGGATGATGCTTTCCGAATTTATGATGTACCGCTCCCGCGCCGGTTGGCGAACACGTCAGATCAACGCCGGGCTGAATATCTTGCTGGACGGATTGGCGCTCAAAAATTACTACAGCATTTCGATATCTCGCTACGGGCGCCGCTGATGGCAAATAATCGCGCTCCCTCCTGGCCTTCCTCCTATCATGGGGCAATTTCACACGATAGCGATTTTGCTTCTGCCGCCGTTATCAAAATGCATCATGGCCGGGTCGGGATAGATATTGAATCGCTCTCACCGAAAATAGCTCTCGATACGATAAGCCAGCGCATTGCCTTTGCCAGGGAAATTGATACATTGACCAACTCCTGCGATTTGCCTTCGGACCACATTCT
>NZ_JAFAGS010000097.1 GCF_019237635.1 Pluralibacter sp. | reverse complement strand
TGGGACACCGCCGCTGCGGCTTCCAGAATGCCCTTTTCGGTAAAGGCGCTCAGCTCGCTGATGCTGACGGTGTTGGGGTTCGCCGTCAGTTTCAATGACGGGCGGCGGACGTCCACGCGGTTAAAGGTGGCTGCCGCGCCGTTCAGCACGGCATTGCCAGCCCACACGCCCCAATGGCCGTCTTTGGCCAGCTGCAGGTTATCGCCGTAGCCGTCAAGGGAGGTGATTTGCCACGGGAACGCCGGGTCGATATCGATAACCAGGTTACGGCTGGCGGTAAAGCGCTGGAGCGTCACGTTTTGCAGCCAGGCCGGCAGCGGGTCCATCCACAACTGTCTCCAGTTGCCCGGCAGGGTGTATTCCAGCCCGGCGATAGCGGCATCGTCGAGAACGAGGGCCTCGCCGCTGCGCAGCCAGTTGCCGGAGGTCCGTATCATGCCGCCTTCCCAGCGGGAGGTGAACTGACGCAGCGCGATGCCCTGCGGCGAGAACTCCGCATTGATAATCGGGTCGAGGAAGTGCAGTGAGCCATAGATAAAGTCGCTGGCGTTCATCGACAGCTTGCCGTCATCGCTTTGCCAGCCGCCGTTGCCGAGCGTCAGGTTGCGCAAGCTGAGGTCGAGGTCGGTCACGGCCCAGTCCGGCCCTTGCAGGCGGGCATCGGTCACTTCCAGACGGTTAATCTGTAGCGACGGTACGGTGGTTAAGGGGGCGAAAAAGTCCACCAGGGTTTTGTCGCTCTGCATCCGGATGTCGGTCAGTTGCAGGCTGTCGATAAGCCAGCTGCCGTCGGCGTTACGCCGCGCCACGCCGGACAGCGAGCCCAGCGCGATATCCGCGCCAATGGTGCCGAGCGTCACCTCGCCTTTATCAATACTGCCCTGAATCAGCACATTGGTGGCAGGGATGCCGTTGAGGGTCATTGAACCGGCGCTCATCTGGATCTGCGCCTGGTCGCCGAGCACATTGCCCGCTTTAGGTTGCCACGGTGCCACGCCGCCAGTGACGCGTTGGGCGCTCAGGTCCCAGCCGGTCTCCGGGCTGTTAAAGGCCATGTTGCTGAGGTGGAGCGTATCGGCTTCGAACGGGAACGGCGCGGTCGACGGCGACAGGTTCAGCGTGCCGTCGCGCAGCAGGATGGTGTCGACGTGCCGCAGGTCGCTCAACTGGCGGCTGCTAAGGCCGATATCCACACTTTTGGCGACCAGCGTCGCCGGTTTGCCGTTACGGCCAAAGGTCACGTTTTTCAACAGGATATGCGACGGCGACGAGAGGCTGTGATCCATCGCCTCAAAGACGAGATGGTAGCCGGTATTGCCGGATACCCACTGGCTGACCTGGCGCGCGCCCCAGCGCGTCTGCAGCAGGAAATAGAAAGCGAGAATCACCAGCAGCAGCGCTACCAGCAACCAAAGCATCAGCTTTCCGAGAAATTTCATCGTCTTCCGTCCCGTGAAGTGCACATAAGGGAGTTATGCACGATTTATGCGCAATGCTCAAGGAAGGAATGATGTAATTAGATTACACGACAGGGGTGGCAACCCCTGTCGTGTCGGGGATCAGCTCTTCTCTGGCGGGAAGACCAGATTCAGAACAATCGCCGTGATACCGCCTGCGGCGATACCGGAGGAGAGCAGGTTTTTCAGCCAGTCCGGGGCAAACTGCAGGATCAGCGGCTGCTGGGAGACGCCAAGACCCACGGCCAGTGACAGCGCGATGATAAGGATAGCGCGGCGGTTCAGCGGTTCGCGGGAGACAATACGCACGCCGGAGGCGGCGATGGTGCCGAACATCACCAGCGTCGCGCCGCCGAGCACAGGCTCGGGAATGTGCTGCACAAAGCCGCTCACTGCCGGGAACAGGCCAAGCAGGATCAGCATCAGCGCCACCACGAAGCCCACGTAGCGGCTGGCGACGCCGGTCAACTGGATAACGCCGTTGTTCTGACCAAAGCAGGAGTTCGGGAAGGTGTTAAACACGGCGGAGACAAATGAGTTGAGCCCGTTGGCCAGCACGCCGCCTTTCAGGCGTTTCATGTACAGCGGGCCGGAGACCGGTTGCTCGGAGACGTCAGAGGTGGCGGTGATGTCGCCGATGGTTTCCAGCGAGGTGATCATAAACACCAGCATCAGCGGCAGCAGCAGGCTCCAGTCGATGCCCAGACCATAGTACAGCGGCGTCGGTACGGTGATCAGGCTCTGGTTCGTCGGCGCGTTGCTTTCCGGCAGCATGCCCATAAACCACGCCAGCAGGTAGCCCGCCGCCATGGCGATCACCAGCGAGGCGATGCGCAGGTACGGGTTGCGCTGGCGGTTAAGGAGAATGATCAGCGCCAGCACCACACCGGCCAGCAGCAGGTTTTTCGGCGCGCCGAAGGTGTGATCGTTCATCGCCGCGTAGCCGCCGCCGATGGACGTCAGGCCCACCTGAATCAGCGACAGGCCGATAATCATCACCACCACGCCGGAGACCAGCGGGGTGATCACGCGACGAGCCAGGTGCAGAACGCGGGAGATAACCATCTCGGTGCAGCTTGCCAGCATCAGCGTACCGAACAGCGCCGCCATCATCGTCGGAACGTCCGCCCCGCCGGTTTTCAGCGCCGTGCCGCCCATAATCAGCGGCGCCACGAAGTTAAAGCTGGTGCCCTGAATCGACAGCAGCCCGGAACCCACCGGCCCCCACGCTTTGATCTGAATAATCGACGCCACCCCGGAAGCGAACAGCGACATGCTGATGATGTGCTGGGTATCTTCCGCCGGTAAGCCCAGCGCCTGGCAAATCAGCAGCGCAGGAGTGATGACCGCGACAAACATAGCCAGCAGGTGCTGGAAGGCGGCAAACAGGGTCTGCGGCAGCGGCGGGCGGTCTTCAAGGCGGTAGATGAGTTCGCTGTTCTGCGTCTGCGCAATCGGTTGCGCATTTTCAGATTCGATGGTGTTCACTGACATTTTCAGAGGCAATCCCGAGCTGGAAAAGGGGGGATTTTAACGGACTGCCAGGCAAAAGCAAACGATTGCTTTAAATAGTTTAATAATGAATAAAGAAAAGTGTGCTTATAGCGATTCTGCACGTTTTGTCGCAGAAATGAGCGAAGTCAGCAACTTTTTCTATCGTTTTTTGACGCATTTTGTTAAAAAACGGGCTCCTGATTCTTAAACATAAGAACTTCCCACTACAGGAAAGCATGGCACCTGCTACTGGACTATGCGTTAACAAGGAGCTATTCATGTTTCATCTCGATACGTTATCGACGCTTGTTGCGGCAACACTGGTGTTGCTGCTGGGGCGCAAACTGGTCCATTCCGTTCCCTTTTTGAAAAAATACACTATCCCTGAACCGGTCGCTGGCGGTCTGCTGGTGGCGCTGGCGTTGCTGGTGCTGAAAAAGAGCATGGGCTGGGAAATTGATTTTGATATGAGCCTGAAAGACCCGCTGATGCTGGCCTTTTTCGCCACCATCGGCCTCAACGCCAACCTCGCCAGCCTGCGCAGCGGCGGCAAAGTGGTGGGCACGTTTCTGATCGTGGTGGTCGGGCTGCTGGTGGTGCAGAATGCCATCGGTATCGGCATGGCGAAAATGCTGGGACTTGACCCGCTGATGGGGCTGATTGCCGGGTCAATTACCCTGTCCGGCGGCCACGGCACCGGCGCGGCCTGGAGTAAACTCTTCGTCGAGCGCTACGGTTTTGCTAATGCCACGGAAGTGGCGATGGCCTGCGCGACCTTCGGTCTGGTGCTCGGCGGTCTGATTGGCGGGCCGGTGGCGCGCTATCTGGTCAAGCACTCCTCAACGCCAAACGGCGCGCCGGAAGACCAGGCGGTGCCGACGGCGTTTGAAAAGCCGGATGTCGGGCGCATGATCACCTCGCTGGTGCTGATTGAAACCATTGCGCTTATCGCCATCTGTCTGACCGCCGGTAAGGTGGTTGCGCAACTGCTGGTGGGGACCGCCCTTGAGCTGCCGACGTTCGTCTGCGTGCTGTTTATCGGCGTGATTCTGAGCAACGGTCTGGCGATGCTCGGTTTCTACCGGGTGTTTGAACGCGCGGTGTCGGTGCTGGGCAACGTGTCGCTGTCGCTGTTCCTCGCGATGGCGCTGATGAGCCTGAAGCTGTGGGAGCTGGCGTCGCTGGCGCTGCCCATGTTGGCGATTCTGGCGGTACAAACGGTGGCGATGGCGCTTTACGCGGTTTTCGTCACCTGGCGCATGATGGGTAAAAACTACGATGCGGCGGTACTGGCGGCGGGGCACTGCGGGTTTGGTCTGGGGGCGACGCCGACGGCTATCGCCAACATGCAGGCCATCACCGAACGTTTCGGCCCGTCGCACATGGCGTTCCTGGTGGTGCCGATGGTCGGCGCGTTCTTTATTGATATCGTCAACGCGCTGGTGATCAAGCTCTACCTGATGCTGCCGATGTTTGGTTGATTTCGGTTGATAGTGCCGGGCGGCGCTGACGCTTGCCCGGCCTACGGAATGCTGTAGGCCCGGTAAGCAAAGCGCCACCGGGCTTTTTTACAGACTTACTGGTCGCGATCTTCCCACGCCAGCGCGCGGTTTACCGCTTTTTTCCAGCCGCTGTAGCGAACGTTGCGCTCGGTGGTTTCGATACCCGGGCGGAACTCACGCTCAATCACCGCTTTTTCCTGCAGTTCGTCCAGGTTCTGCCAGAAGCCGACAGCCAGACCGGCCAGGTAGGCTGCGCCCAGCGCCGTGACTTCACGCACTTCCGGACGCTCTACGCGCGTGCCGAGGATATCGGCCTGGAACTGCATCAGGAAGTTGTTCGCCACCGCGCCGCCGTCCACGCGCAGGGCGTGCAGACGAATGCCGGAGTCGGCCTGCATTGCTTCCAGCACGTCGCGGGTCTGGTAGGCGATGGATTCAAGCGTTGCGCGAATAATGTGGTTGGCATTCACGCCGCGGGTGAGGCCGAAAATGGCGCCGCGAGCATACGGGTCCCAGTACGGCGCGCCGAGGCCGGTAAAGGCCGGAACGACGTATACGCCGTTGGTGTCCTTAACCTTGGTCGCGAAGTACTCGGAATCGAACGCGTCGTTGATGAGCTTCATCTCGTCACGCAGCCACTGGATGGATGCGCCCGCCATGAACACCGCTCCTTCCAGCGCGTAGTTCACTTCGCCTTTCGGGCCGCAGGCGATGGTGGTTAAAAGACCGTTTTCGGACTTCACCGCCTTCTCGCCGGTGTTCATCAGCATGAAACAGCCGGTGCCGTAGGTGTTCTTCGCCATCCCTTCCTTCACGCACAGCTGGCCGAACAGCGCTGCCTGCTGGTCGCCCGCGATGCCGGAGATAGGAATACGGGTGCCGCCTTTACCGCCGATGTTGGTCTGGCCGTACACTTCGGACGACTTGCGCACTTCCGGCAGCATCGCACGCGGGATATCCAGCGCCTGGAGCATTTTGTCGTCCCAGTCGAGGTCGTGGATGTTGAACAGCATGGTACGGGAGGCGTTGGTGTAGTCGGTCACGTGCACGCGGCCCTGGGTCATACGCCAGATAAGCCAGGTGTCTACGGTGCCGAACAGCAGCTCGCCGCGCTTAGCGCGCTCGCGGGAACCTTCCACGTGGTCCAGAATCCATTTCACCTTGGTGCCGGAGAAGTAAGGATCAACCACCAGGCCGGTTGCGGAGCGGATGTACTCTTCCATGCCGTCGCGCTTGAGTTGTTCGCAGATATCCGCCGTACGACGGCACTGCCAGACGATAGCGTTGTAAATCGGTTTGCCGGTTTCTTTGTCCCAGACGATGGCGGTTTCACGCTGGTTGGTAATGCCGATAGCCGCCACCTGATCGGAACTGATGTCAGCTTTCGCCAGGGCTTCAATAAGCGTCGAGCTTTGTGAGGCCCAGATTTCCATCGGGTCGTGCTCAACCCAGCCTGGCTTAGGATAAATTTGTTCGAATTCACGCTGTGAAACGCTGACGATATTGGCGTCATGGTCCATAACGACGGCGCGGGAGCTGGTTGTACCCTGATCCAGCGCAACGATATATTTTTTCTCGGTCATAATGTGAAGTCCCGTAGTCAGATTACAGCGAAGCGTTGTGTTGCGTAGAGTTGGTGGCGTCCTTCTCTTCCACCACGCAGACATCGCACGGCAGATGACGGCCAATCAGTTTGCGGTAGCAGAACGCGCCAAGCGCGGCGCCCACCACCGGTGCCAACAGCGGTACCAGGAAGTAAGGGATATCTCTACCGCCCGTGAAGGCAATGTTGCCCCAGCCTGCCAGCCATGCGAAGGCTTTTGGACCGATGTCACGTGCCGGGTTCATCGCAAAGCCGGTCAGCGGGCCCATGGACGCGCCGATGACCGCGATCAGCAGGCCGATCAGCAGCGGCGCCAGCGGGCCGCGCGGAATGCCGTTGCCGTCGTCGGTCAGCGCCAGGATAACGCCCATCAGGATAGCGGTTATCACCATTTCTACCGCGAAAGCCTGCACAAAATTGATATGCGGATTCGGATAGGTTGAGAATGTACCGGCTAATGACAGGCTGTCGGCGCTGCCGCGCACGATATTATGGGTATGCTCGAAGTCGATAAAAAGATTGTAATAAAGCCCGTAAACTAACGCTGCCGCGCAAAAAGCGCCGGCAAATTGAGAAATGATGTAGGGGACAACTTTACGCCCGTCGAAACAGGCAAACAGCCACAGAGCAATGGTCACCGCTGGGTTAAGATGCGCGCCGGAAACCCCTGCGGTCAGGTAAATGGCCATCGCCACGCCCAGACCCCAGATAATGCTGATTTCCCACTGACCGAAAGTGGCGCCCGCTACTTTGAGCGCCGCAACGCATCCAACGCCAAAAAAGATCAACAACCCGGTACCAAGAAACTCGGCAATACACTGGCCTTTTAAGGTTGATGTTTGACTCATGATCGGATCCTGAAGACATAGTAGTTATTAGGCCGGAAAACAGCCTTGTGTGCATGGAGGTCGAAGACGACCATGTTGCCGTGTAGGCATAGTGTTAATTTATCGTTAACGAGCAAAAACGAGAAATATCGAAATTAAAATCTGTGGGTCTCGTCAATAAAATGCGCGTTTTCGCGCGGAGAAGCGCGTTTTGCCGTCTCGCGAAAATGAGAGCTGAATCATTTCATTAACCGAACCATTAACAAATTATCGATAACGGGAACGAAAACGCCAGGTCTTGACTGAAAAGTGTTGCAAACCGCAATCTGCGCGCCCCGGCGCTGGACAGGCGCGGCGTGGCTTCATACAATCGGGAACATTGTAGTGCGCTTATTTTCGTTAAGGCGTCGCCGAAGGTTCGGGACGAGAGTCGATAAACCGATTGAGGTTTGCTATCAACGCCTTGCATATTCAGGAGAGGTATGACGATGTCATTAGAAGTGTTTGAGAAACTGGAAGCAAAAGTACAGCAGGCGATTGATACCATCACATTGCTGCAGATGGAAATCGAAGAGCTGAAAGAGAAGAACAACTCGCTGTCGCAGGAAGTACAGAACGCGCAGCAGGGCCGTGAGGCGCTGGAGCACGAAAACAGCCAGTTGCGCGAGCAGCAGCACGGCTGGCAGGAACGCCTGCAGGCGCTGCTGGGCCGCATGGAAGAAGTCTGATTCCCGAAGCCCTCTCACCTGTGAGAGGGCTTTTGCTTTCCACTCTTTATACCTTCACGTTATAGCCAATCTTTTTTTATTCTTTAATCATCTGTTTCCTTTCTGGCAGGCTACCTTCATCACATCACAACATGAAGAGAGCGGTCGATGAACAAGTGGGGCGTGGGGTTAACTCTGTTGCTGGCTTCCGCCAGCGTTCTGGCAAAGGACATCCAGTTATTAAACGTGTCGTACGATCCGACGCGCGAGCTGTACGAGCAGTACAACACAGCGTTTAGCGCGCACTGGAAACAGCAGACCGGCGACAACGTGGTGATTCGCCAATCGCACGGCGGCTCCGGCAAGCAGGCGACCTCGGTCATCAACGGTATTGATGCTGACGTGGTGACGCTGGCGCTGGCCTATGATGTTGACGCCATCGCTGAACGCGGCCGTATCGACAAACACTGGATTACACGCCTGCCGGACAACGCCGCGCCCTATACCTCAACCATTGTTTTCCTGGTGCGTAAAGGCAACCCG
>NZ_JAFAGS010000104.1 GCF_019237635.1 Pluralibacter sp. | reverse complement strand
CTTGATCATAACGGCAGCTACCGAACCTGGGACAGCGACGGTAAAAAAGTGAAAGATCAGAAACCGCAGCTAAGCCTACTGCTGCAGGTGCTGACGGACGAAAAACGCTTTATTGCTAACTGATTGATTATTTATGAATCAGTCAGTGATGCGGCGTCTTGCAATCAGCGCTGAAAACGGTAGTATTACCCTCCACACGTCGGCACGTAGCGCAGCCTGGTAGCGCACCGTCATGGGGTGTCGGGGGTCGGAGGTTCAAATCCTCTCGTGCCGACCAAAATCCCCTGAAAAACCAGCCTTTTATGGCTGGTTTTTTTATGCCTGAAATAAACTCGCCCTCTTTTTCCCCAAAAAATTCTGCATCAGGCAAACGCCCGTCGTCGCAACGAAAATAGCCACAGTTAAATTATCTGAAAAATCGCCAACAACTCAGAATATATCACTGTGAATTATGAAAATATAAGTAAATGACGCTTATCATTCATCATGATAGTGATACTATCAATGAATGACTGACTGACCAAAAGGACTCACAGTGAAAAACACCGTTACATTTGCTGCCGCTGCACTGACCCTCGCCTGCATGTCCGGCGCGGCGTTTGCCAATACTCAGCCGCTGGAAAAAATCGCCCCCTACCCGCAAGCGGAGAAAGGGATGAAGCGTCAGGTGATTACGCTGCCGGAGCAGAAAGACGAAGGCGCGTATAAAGTCGAGCTGCTGATTGGTCAGAACCTGGAAGTCGATTGCAATCAGCACCGCCTGGGCGGTCAACTGGAAAGCAAAACCCTCGAAGGCTGGGGCTATAACTACTACGTCTTTGACAAAGTCACCTCCCCGGTCTCCACGATGATGGCGTGCCCTGATGGCAAGAAAACCAAGAAATTTGTGATGGCCGGGCTGGGTGATGCCGGGTTCCTGCGTTACAACAGCAAGTTACCTGTCGTGGTCTACACGCCAGAAAATGTCGAAGTGAAATATCGTATCTGGAAAGCAGAAGACGACATCCACAACGCGCAAGTCCGTTAAGACAAAAAGCCCCACGATGGGGCTTTTGTTATAGCGCGATATCCGCAACCGGTTTGAGCTCCACCTCAGGTGCCGTGAACTGGGCCTTTGGCGCGATATCCGCCTGCATCGGCGGCTCATAGCGCAGCCCCAACACTTCGCTGGTGTACGCCAGCGTTCGCTGAATGATCTGCGGGTCGTAGTTCATATGACGACCATAAGTCGGCACTACCTGACGCAGTTTCGCCTGCCATGCCGGTGACGCGAACTTCGCTTTAAACACCTTTTCCATCAGCTGTAACATGATAGGCGCGGCGGTAGAGGCGCCTGGCGATGCGCCCAGCAGAGCGGCGACAGTCCCCTCGTCGTCACTGACCACTTCCGTCCCCAGACGCAGAACACCGCCCTTTTGCGCATCACGCTTAATGATTTGCACACGCTGGCCCGCCTGCCACAGCCGCCAGTCGCTTTTCTTCGCCTGCGGATAATACGCCTGTAGCGCCGCCAGCCGATCCTTATCTTTTTGCATCACCTGGCCGACCAGATACTTCACCAGATCGAAATTATCAAGACCTACGCTGAGCATCGGCCTGATGTTGGCAGTATTGGTGGAGCTCAGCAGATCCCACAGCGATCCATTTTTGAGAAAACGGGTCGAGAAGGTGGCGAACGGTCCAAACAGCACCACGCGTTTGCCGTCAATGATGCGGGTGTCGATGTGCGGCACCGACATCGGCGGCGCGCCAACCGATGCCTGCCCATAGACCTTCGCCAGATGATGGTTAACCACCGCCGGATTTTCGCACACCAGAAACTGCCCGCCGACGGGGAAACCCGCATAGGCTTTCGCCTGCGGAATGCCGGTTTGCTGCAGAAGCTTCAGCGCCGCGCCCCCCGCGCCGATAAAGATGAATTTCGCGCGGATGGTCCGCCGAACATGACGGTTACCGGCCTCTGCGACCGTCACCGTCCAGCTGTTGTCGGCATTGCGTTTGAAACGGCGAACTACCGTGTTGAGCTGGAGGGAAAAATTGTTGCGTTTTTTCAGCGCGCCGATAAGCTGGCGGGTTATCTCGCCATAATTGACGTCAGTACCGACTTCAGTGCGCGTCGCCGCCACTTTCTGCTGCGGATCGCGCCCTTCCATCACCAGCGGCGCCCACGTTTTAATCTGCTCCGCATCTTCTGAATAGCGCATCCCACGAAACTGCGCGCTGCATTGCAGCGCCGCATAACGGGCGCGGAGGAAATTCACATTTTCCTCACCCCAGACAAAACTCATATGCGGCACGGTATTAATAAACGTTTTTGGCTGCTTCAGCACGCCACGGGTTACCTGATGCGCCCAGAACTGGCGCGATATCTGAAAGGCGTCGTTAATTTCGATAGCTTTGTCGATACTGACGGAACCATCCGCTTGTTGCGGGGTATAGTTCAGTTCCATCAGGGCGGCATGGCCAGTCCCGGCGTTGTTCCAGCCGTTGGAGCTCTCCTCGGCGACGCTTTCCATACGTTCGACCATGGTAATAGACCAGTCTGGCTCCAGTTCCTGAAGCCAGGTTCCCAGCGTGGCACTCATGATGCCCCCGCCAATCAACAATACATCCGTCTCATGCTCATGATGGGCGTTGACAGGGTCTGACTCAACCCCAGGCGCCGTTGAGCTGCGTACGGCCATCTTTTTTTTCATCGTCAATGAGCCTTACTGTACTCGCGTTCTTATTTTGCGCAGGTGAAACGATTCGGGAAGGTCACGTTATCACTGACGATTAAAAATTTAAATATTGTTTAAAGTTTAAGTTCAGTTTTGAGATCTGTTATAAAAATGTTTAATAAATGTGGTGGTAAAATAAGGTTAAGACTAGAAAAGTGTGACGCTTAGCGCTAATATCTACGATTCCGTGACAATCATCACAGTCAGTAACTTATCGAAATCCGGTTATCCATAACCGTTACCTCGACCTTTTCCGCTACAGCAGAAACAACGTCGCCAGCCCCAGAAAAATAAAGAAGCCGCCAGTGTCGGTAAGCGCGGTAATCATGACGCTTGAACCCACCGCAGGGTCTCGTCCCAGACGCGTCATAATCATCGGGATCAGCACCCCCATCAGCGAGGCCACCAGCAGGTTCAGCACCATCGCCAGCATCATCACGCCGCCCAGTTGCGGGTCATCATACAGCCACCACGTGACGGCGCCCATAATGCCGCCCCAGACGATGCCGTTGATCAACGCCACGCCCATTTCGCGCAGAATAAGAAACGAGAAGTTCCCCGGCTGGATTTGCTGTAGCGCCAGCGCGCGTACAATCATCGTAATGGTCTGGTTGCCAGTATTGCCGCCTATCCCGGCGACAATCGGCATCAGCGACGCCAGCGCCACCAGCTGCGAAATGGTGTGCTCAAACCCGTCGATAACCCTGGAGGCGATAAACGCGGTACACAGGTTGATAGCCAGCCAGGCCCAGCGGTTTTTCACCGCTTTCGTCACCGGCGCAAACACATCTTCTTCGCTGCTAAGACCGCTCATCTGGCGGATATCGTTGTCGGTTTCTTCATAGACCACATCGACAATCTCATCGATGGTCAGACGGCCTAACAACTTTCCGCCATCATCCACGACGGCGGCGCTGAGCAGGTCATCACGCTCAAAGGTGCGGGCCACCTTTTCCGCCTCTTCCTGCGGGTGAAAGGTCACCGGTTCAGACTCCATCACGTCCTTAACGTGACGATGCGCGGCGTTAAGCAAAATGGTCTGTAGTTCCAGCTCACCCAGCAAGGTCTTATCACGGGCGGTCACGAAGAGTTTGTCGGTGTTTTCCGGCATTTTCCCCAGACGCCGGAGATAGCGCTGTACGGTGCCAAGCGTGACATCCGGGCGAATGGTAATGACTTCAAACTCCATGATGGCGCCAACACTGTCATGGGCATAATTCATCACCTGACGCACACGGGCGCGCTCTTCTGCTGGCAGACTGGCCAACAGACGTCCGGTCAGGTCGCGCGGCAGGTGCTGCACCAGATAGATTTGTTCATCGATGTCCAGCGCCTGCAGCGCATCCAGCAGCGCTTTATCGCTCATCCCGTCAATCAAGTCATCCCAGACGTTTTCCGAGGCCTCCAGCAACACGTTGCCGCGTTTATTGTCCTCCACCAGATTCCACAGCGCGTGGCGTTCGTCGGAAGGCAGCGCCTCCAGGGTGTCGGCAAGGTCCGGCGCCGGAAGGTGCGCCACCAGCGCGCCCACTTCAGCAATATCGTCCGCCAGACGCCCTTCATCGTACTGCTCCGCCAGGGTCAGCTTTCCGGATAACGCAGAGGTGATGGCTTTATCGGTAGTCAGTAGCCAGATAAGGCGTGCGCGTTCTTCGTCACGCAGTCTGGCGCTGTTTTTGTTGAAAACGGGCATAACCGGGCGGTCCTTGAGAGGGTAAGCGGAAATTCTGCCCCTAAGCATAGCGCGGGGTGATGTAAAAAATAATAAACAGGCCGCGCGAACGCTGAAAAATCCACCGAATGCCCCCCCACGGGAGGGGGCTGTGAGGTTCAGGCGGTGCGGGAAACCGCGTCGCGTGTTGCGGCGTCACGTTCCTCGCCCGTCAGCTCGTTAAGTTGACCGTTGCGCATTTCAAGCAGGCGATCGGCGTGAATAAAGTAGTGATCGTCGTGGCTGATGGCAAAAATGGTTTTCCCCATCTGCTGCATCAGCGGCAGCAACACCTGGTAAAATTCGCGGCGGAAATGCGGGTCCTGATCGGCGGCCCATTCATCCAGCAGAATGATGTCACGCTCCTCCGCCAGCGCCAGCAGCAGCGCGACGCGCTTTTTTTGCCCCTTCGACAGCCGTAAATCAAGGATCGTACCGTTCTCAAGCGTTACCTTATGCATCATCTTAAGATGCGACAGCCACTTATCCACCAGCGCCGGCTCCGCGGCCTGCCCTGCCGGGCCGAGCAGTTTGTCAAACAGCCAGACATCCGTAAACACCGCGGAAAACAGCCTGCGGTAATCCTCCGGACGTTCCGCCGCCAGCGGCTGACCATCCAGCAGAATCTGCCCGGAGACTGGCTGATAGAGGCCGGTCAACAACATTGCCAGCGTGGACTTGCCGCTACCGTTGCCGCCAATCAGGAACACCAGTTCGCCACGTGTAAGCGTCAGGTTTATCGGCTCGATGGCAAAGGTATTGTCCTGATAGTGGAAGGTTACGTCACGCAGCTCCAGCGTTTGCCAGTCTGGTCGGGCGCTGCCGCGCGCGAACTCCGCCTGAAACGGCGCCAGTGAAAACTGCCTGAGCTTATTAAACGCCACCTGAGCGCTGAGCAGCGTCGGCAGCGCGCCGATGGCGGAAAGCAGCGGTGTGCGCAGGAACAGCAGCGTCAGCGACCAGGTCGCCGCCACGTTGGTGTCTGCCCATCCGAGGCTATTAGCCATCCAGAACACCAGACCTATCGCCCCCAGCATCATGATGTTTGACCAGTTTACCGCGCTCAGGTGGAAGGTATCGGCACGAATAATATGGTGACGATACGCGCTGGCATGCGGTACATACTGCTGATTAAAGAGATATTCCGCACGCTCGCGGTTGAGCGTCAGTTCCTTGCGCCCTTCCAGCACCGCCTGATAGTCGTTGTGAAGCTGGTCTTCGGTTTCCCGCAGCGACGCCATATGCTGGTATACCCGGGCCACCAGCACAAAACCGCCCCAGATAGTCAGCGCCAGCCACACGGCGGTCACCATCAGCATCTTGCCCGACAGCCAGCCCAGGTAGGCGGCGGAGCCGAGCGTCAGAATAACGCCCTGCAGCAGCTCCGGCAGGCGTACGAAGGCAATAGTAATATTGCGTATATCGCTGGTCAGGCCCGCCAGCAACGCGGCGCTGCCCAACTTTTCGATGCGCTCGACGTGGGTATCGAGGATCCGCTTGATAAATTCACTGCGAAGGCGATAGACAAAATGGTGGCCCAACATGGTGAGCGCCAACTGCGAACCCAGTGTGACCGCCATCAACAGCAGCAGCAGGCCGAGGAACTCCGGTAATACCGTGAGGGAGAGATCAACGCTTTCGATAAGCCGCTGGTTGATAAAGGCAATCAGCCCGATGCCGAGCGCGGCGCTCAGCAGGCTCAGCACCATTACCGCGATGAATGGCCAGCGATACTGACGCCAGACCAACAGAAGAAGTTCCATAACGCCCTTTCAGGTCAACATAAACAGCCAGCAGTTTAAACAGCTCGCCACTCATATCAAGAATAATTCTTATTTTTATTGCCATTTCCTGTCAGGCGAAACGTCAGGTTGTAGCGATACGCGCCGGTGGCAGGATGATGTCCTGCCTTTAGCGGTTGAATGCCGTGATAAAACAGGCGCGATGCACCGCCCCAGACAACGACATCGCCATGTTCAAGCAGCACCCGCAGCAGGGGAGCGTTGCGTTTAAGGCCGCCGAACTGGAACACTGCGGGTAGCCCCAGCGAGACAGAAACAATCGGCGCCCGCAGGTCTTTCTCGTCTTTATCCTGATGGAGCGAGAGCTTTGCCCCCGCCTCGTAGCGGTTAATCAGGCAGGCATCAGGCGAAAAGTCCGCATAACCCGCCTCCCCGGCGGCTTCTCGCGCGAAACGGCGAAAGAGTTCGGGCATCGGCGGCCACGCGCTGCCGGTCAGCGGATCGTCGGGGGCATAAAGGTAGCCGTTGGCATCGGTGGTCCAACCCAGCTCGCCGCAGTTAGTCATCGCCACCGACATCGTGTACCCGCCGGGAGTTACCATCTGCCGGAAAGGCGATAGCTGCGCAATCTGCCTGATACTCTCCAGCAGGTGTTCCGCACGCCCCGTAGCGTAACGCCGTAAAATCACCGCCCCGGGCGCCAGCGGTTCCTGCCAGGGGGCGGCATCGGCAAAAAGATCCAGACTCATGCCTTCTCCTCTTGCGCTTCCCGGCACAACAGCTGCGCTTTTCGCGCCTCGCCCCAGCGGTAGCCGGATAACGCCCCGCTCTGGCGCACCACCCGGTGACATGGGATAACGATCGCCAACGTGTTTGCCGCGCAGGCGCTGGCGACGGCACGCACCGCACGGGGTTTGCCTATGCTTTGCGCCACCTGCTGGTAACTGCGCGTTTCTCCTGCCGGGATCTGCTGCAGCGCGTGCCAGACCTGCTGCTGGAAAGCGGTGCCGCGAATATCCAGCGGCAGCTGTATCGCCGTACCCCGACCGTTAACCGTCGCCAGTACCGCCTCAACGCGCGCATAAAAGCCCGCGTCGCCCTCCTCCCGCTGCGCCTGTGGGAAAATGTGCTGCAGCTCGGCAATCAAACCTGCATCCTCATCCCCGAGCAGCACGGCGCAGATCCCCCTGGCGCTCTGCGCTACCAGGCAGCGCCCGAGGTCGCACGCCGCCAGCGCGTAATGTACCGTGACGTCGCTACCACCCCGGCGATACTGCTTCGCCGTCATCCCCAGCGTGTTATCCGCCTCCCGGTAATAGCTGCTGCTGGCCGGAAACCCCGCCGCCAGCACGGCTTGCGTGACCGGCTCGCCTTTTTCCAGCGCTTCGCGCAGACGCTTCGTGCGCCACGCCTGCTGCCAGGCCTTTGGCGTCATTCCGGTGACGGACTTAAACAGACGATGAAAATGATACGGACTGACGCCTACTTCCTGGGCCAGCGTCTCAAGACGGATAGTCGTGTCCTGCTCCAGTAAACGGCAAGCTCTGGCGACTTTCGCAACCCGCTGCTGCTGCGGATCCTCATTTTCCGGCTGGCAGCGCTTGCAGGGGCGAAACCCCGCATCGCGCGCGGCGGCGGCATCCGTATAAAAACGGACGTTCTGGCGCAGGGCGTGACGCGCCCTGCAGGAGGGTCGGCAAAAAATACCGGTAGTCAGCACCGCAAACACGAACTGACCGTCTGCTTGGGGATCGCGATCGAGCACCGCCTGCCAGCGGCGCTCGTCGTTCAGGTTAGTCTGTTTCATACAGCCTCCGCTCTCTGTTCAGGTTAGCCTGAGTCTGATGCAACCGCCGGAGGAAAAAACTGACAATCTTGCTTTTTAATTTTTCCCGCTGACGAGGAAAGTCTCAAACTGCGGCGACATCCAGGTTTTAAAGCCATCGCCCTCTTTGAAAATCATATACACCGCCAGCCCTTGTTCATGCACAACCTGCTTCGCTTTTTCCGTCCCCAGCACCATCAGGCCGGTATCCCAGCCGTCAGCCTCCAGCGCGGTCGGGGCGATCACCGTCACCGAGACCAGTTTATGCTCAATCGGGCGGCCGGTTTGCGGATCGATAACGTGAGAAATACGCTTACCGTCCAGCTCATAATAGTTGCGATAGCTGCCGGAGGTGCTGATGCCGTGACCGTTAATATCAACGATC
>NZ_JAFAGS010000147.1 GCF_019237635.1 Pluralibacter sp. | reverse complement strand
TTCCAGTTCGCCGAGCATCTCTTCAAACCCAAACGCCGCTGTGACGGCGGCGTCGGAGGTTTTCTGTGCCGCAACGGCCTTCGGTTGCGCCGTTTTCTTAGGGGGTCTCTTACTCACTGATTTTCCGGCTCCGTGTGAAATGTTACACCGGTAAATCTATCAGCAAAGCGCGCAGCGGCGTATCGGCAACCAGCGTAATGTTAGCCTCGTCACGAATAAAAGCGCCATCGCCACAGGTCAGCGCCGCTTTCTCTTCCTGCGGGGTTAACGCATGCACCGTACCGTGAATGGACTGCAGGTAGGCGCGCGGGCCGTGAAGCTGAAAGCTCAACTGCTGCCCTTTCTCCAGTTGGATCTGATGGAGCCAGACCTGCTGGCGCAACTGCAGGCTGTCCTGACTGCCGTCCGGCGAGGCCAGCAGCTGTCGGGCGGCGTCGGTCAGCGTCAGCTTCTGCACCCGCGCGTTTTCACGCTCCGGGCAGGCATCCAGCCACAGCTGCATTCGGGTCAGCGGGTGTTCTTTACTCAGGTTGTGTTCGCTGTAGCTCACCCCAGGCTGGGTGGCGATAAGCAGCGCTTCACCCGCGCTCGCCTGAACGTGGCGGCCTTCGCTGTCGCGGTATTCCGCTTCACCTTCCAGGATCAGATTGAGAATATCGACCTTCGGATAGGTGCGCGGTTGAAAGGACGCGCCGGGTGCGAGGACTTCCTGGTTGAGGACGCGCAGGGAGGCATAACCGAGCAGTTTCGGGTCGAAGTAGTGTCCAAAGGAAAAGGTGTATCGGGCCTGTAGCCAGCCGAAGTCTGCTTTTCCGCATTGTCTGGCTGTTCGTGTCGTAATCATGGTTCTTGACCTCTCTTTACCTCCTTTTATGTTAAGGGGCTGGACGCTGCATTGTTAGCCAGATATTCTGCCGGGTATGTTCAAATTTCCTGAACGAGAACGCTATGGCTAAAGAAAGAGCATTAACGCTGGAAGCGCTGCGGGTGATGGATGCTATCGACCGTCGCGGCAGTTTCGCTGCTGCCGCGGATGAGCTGGGACGCGTGCCTTCCGCCCTCAGCTACACCATGCAGAAGCTGGAAGAGGAGCTGGATGTGGTGCTGTTTGACCGCTCCGGCCATCGCACAAAATTTACCAACGTCGGGCGCATGTTGCTGGAGCGCGGCCGCGTTCTGCTGGAGGCGGCCGATAAACTGACCACTGATGCCGAAGCGTTGGCGCGCGGGTGGGAAACCCACCTGACCATCGTCAGCGAAGCGCTGGTGCCGACAACCGCGCTGTTCCCGCTGGTCGAAAAGCTGGCGGCAAAGGCCAACACCCAGCTGTCGTTTATTACCGAAGTGCTGGCTGGCTCATGGGAGCGCCTGGAGCAGGGGCGGGCGGATATTGTGATCGCCCCCGATATGCATTTTCGTTCCTCGTCGGAGATAAACTCCCGCAAGCTCTTTTCCGTGATGAATGTCTACGTGGCCGCTCCTGACCACCCCATCCATCAGGAGCCGGAACCGTTATCCGAAGTGACGCGCGTGAAGTATCGCGGCGTGGCGGTCGCGGATACCGCCCGGGAGCGTCCGGTGCTCACGGTACAGCTGCTGGATAAGCAGCCGCGCCTGACGGTCAGCACCATTGAGGATAAGCGCCAGGCGTTGCTGGCGGGGCTGGGGGTTGCAACCATACCCTATCCGCTGGTCGAGCAGGATATCGCCGACGGACGGCTGCGGGTCGTTAGTCCGGAGTACACCAGCGAGGTGGATATCATCATGGCCTGGCGCCGCGACAGCATGGGCGAAGCCAAAGCCTGGTGTCTGCGCGAAATTCCTAAATTGTTCGCCGGGAAATAGCGTCTCCGGCAAGACAGACCGGGCGGACGCGCGCCGTCCGGAGAGCCATCGCGTCAGGCGTTGAGTTTCGGGTCCGGGCCAAAACGGTTATCGCCAGGCGTTCCGCTCTGGCAGTTGAAGATAAGGATAACGATCCAGCCGACGATCGGGATCAGCAGCAGCAGGAGCCACCACGCCGAGCGGTCGGTGTCGTGCAGACGGCGAAACTGCACCGCCCATGCCGGGAGCAGCACCAACAGCCCGTATACCGACGTCATCACGCCTTCGCCAGCCGCACGTTCCCAGCCGAGCATTTTATCCAGAATGCTCAGTACGCCGGCAAGAATGAAGCTCACCAGTAAGAACATCCAGTATTCCTTCCGGCGCGCCCGCCCGCCAAAACCGACGTAATTTTTCAGTACTTTCAGATACCAGTCCATGTTCCTTGCCTCACTCAACGGTTAATCACTTGTTTTTTAAGTAATCGAAGTAAGGATAGACGGTGATGGCGAAATAAAACAGGGCATCTATCGATACCCTGAATGATTTAAGCGAAGCGGACGTCGCGGCCATGAGGATCGTCGAGATCCTGCCACGGGCCGACAGAGATAATGCCGGTCGGGTTGATCGTCTTATGGCTGCGGTAGTAGTGGTTGCGGATGTGGTCGAAATTGACGGTCTCCGCAATGCCCGGCTGCTGGTAAATATCACGCAGGAAGCCATACAGGTTCGGGTAGTCGCTAATGCGGTGCTTGTCGCATTTGAAATGGGTGACATACACCGGGTCGAAGCGCACCAGCGTGGTCCACAGACGAATATCTGCTTCGGTCAACTGATTGCTGGTCAGATAGCGGTGCTGGCCGAGGATCTGCTCAAGCCGGGCGAGGGCGGTAAAGACATTGGCTACCGCCTCGTCATAAGCCTGCTGGCGGGTGGCGAACCCGGCTTTATAGACGCCGTTATTGACGTTGTCGTAGATCCAGCTATTCAGCTCATCAATCTGGCCGCGCAGCGCTGGGGGGTAGTAATCGCCCGCCCGCGCGCCCAGGGCGTCGAAAGCGGTATTGAACATGCGAATGATTTCCGCCGATTCGTTGCTGACGATCGTGTGGTTTTTCTTATCCCACAGCACCGGCACCGTCACACGGCCGCTGTAGTGCGGGTCGGCATGCAGGTATAGCTGGTAAAGAAATTCATGCTGATAGAGGCTGTCGCCAGTCGCTGCGGGGAAGTCGTCATCGAAGGTCCAGCCGTTTTCCAGCATCAGAGGATGCACCACGGAAACGTCAATAAACGGCTCCAGTCCTTTCAGTTTACGCATGATTAAGGTGCGGTGGGCCCACGGACAGGCCAGCGAAACGTACAGGTGGTATCTGTCTTTTTCTGCGGCAAAACCGCTTTCGCCGGTCGGACCGGCCTCGCCGTCGGCCGTCAGCCAGTGGCGAAATGCCGAAACAGAGCGCTTGAACTGCCCTCCGGTGGATTGGGTGTCATACCAGACATCATGCCATACGCCGTCAATCAGTTGTCCCATATTGCTCTCCTCCTGCAGAGGGCAAAAGCGAGGAGATATCTCCTCGCTTTTACTCATCAGTGTAGACAGTTTACCATTTCTTGTTCAGTACACGGTCGAGGCTGAATGCGCCCGGTCCGGTCAGCGCCAGCAGCAGGAAGCCGCCTGCGATGGTCAGGTTTTTCATGAACATCAGCGAGTTAACACCTTCAGCAAAGTTGCTGTGGAAGATGAACGCGGTCAGCAGCGTAAAGCCAGCGGTGATGACAGCGGTGGTACGCGTCAGCAGGCCGAACAGGATAGCCAAACCGCCGCCAAACTCAAGCAGGATGGTCAGCGGCAGCAGCGCACCCGGGACGCCCATTGCTTCCATATACTGCTGGGTACCTGCATAGCCAGTGATTTTTCCCCAACCTGCGGTGATAAACAGGATTGGCATCAGAATGCGTGCTACCAGTACACCAACATCTTCTAATTTTTTCATTTTACTCTCCAGGTAACCCCATGGGCGGCTGTATTGATTTAGTCTGCAATTCTGCGGGGATACCGCATGGTTGCTGTCGATGGAGAGGAGTGTAATCGGGGTGTGTACTGATTGTTAGCAAGGAAAACTGTCGTTCTCCTTCAAAGATATTGAGTGATTGCAGGCATTGGGGGGAAATGCGCCGGTTATCCGCGCGGCTAGCGCAGCAGGTTTCTGACCAGCCGCCAGGTGCTCCAGACGCCGACGCCGCGTTTCGCCCAGCGAACCATTCGGCGGGGATGGCGCACGGACCATACCGCTAGCACGCTACTGCCGACCAGCGCCCATGAGCGCAGAGTCAGCAGCGTGTTCCAGCCGCGGTCCAGCGGCTGCGACGCCTCAAGCCAGTCGCGGCGGCTGGCGGCGAGATCGAGGCGCTGCTGCTCTATCTGCCGCAGCAGCATCGTTTTGCGACGCTGGCGTTCCTTAGCGCTACTCACGGGGATTCTCCAGCAGCTCGCGGTCGTTCGCCAGTTCCCGGCGCGTCAGACGCAGCAGGGTGGAACGTCGCGCGCGGCGTAGTGTCAGGAGCCCGCCGATCAGCGCCAGCACCAGCAGCACCACCGTGGTGGCGATAAGCGCATGAAGGCGATATTGCGGGTCGATGCCCCAGATGACCAGCACCAGCAGGCTCATCAGTCCGAAGGCGGCGAACAGCAGGGTCAGGCCCAGCAGTAACAGCAGCCCGATAAGGTTGGCCTTTTCCTCTTCAAGCTCAACGACGGCCAGCCGCAGGCGGGTTTCCACCATCCCGACGACCAGCGTCACAATACGTTGCCCGATGCCGAAAAGGTTCTTGCCGGGTCCTTGCGCGTGGTGTGAATCAGGCATAATTAACGACGCGTCAGCAGTACACCCAGCACCAGGCCGACGGCCGCGCCGATGCCAACGCCGGTCCACGGGTTGTCATGCACGTATTCATCGGCGCGAGCCGCGGCTTCACGGGTCTGTTTGGCAATGGCGTCGCCGGTTTCACCCAGGCGGTTACGGCTCTCTTTCAGCGCGCGTTCGGCTTTACTGCGCAGCTTGCTGACTTCTTCTTTCGATTTGTCCGAGGAGCTGTTCAGCACCTCTTCCAGGGTGTCTGCCAGGGATTTCAGTTCAGCGCGTAAATTTTCAGATGTGGTGTCTTTTGACATGATCCTCTTCCTCTCTTTCCGTTGCTTAGTAATCACGGGACTCAAGCGCTTTTAACTCTTCTTGCGCTTCATTGAGCTTATGTTCACGTTTGCTGATTTTGTCCGCATCGCCTTTTGCTTTGGCTTCATCAAGCTCGCGGCGACGCTCGGCGATTTCGTCTTTTTGCTTGTCGATTTTCTTTTGATGATCGGCGCGCAGTTGGCTGTCGTTGCACTTCGCTTTGACTTCACGTAACGCTTTGTTCAGGCCATCAATACGACTCTGGTTGTGATGCTTTTCGGCATAGTGGATCTCGCGCTGGATATCCTGCTGCTTTTCCAGGCACGGTGACGAGGCGTAAGCACCCGCGCTCAGGGAAACCAGAGCCAGTGCCAGAACAGTGCGGTATGTCATAGCTGAAACCTTCCATTGTGCAAGGGCGTTGCTGCCGCGTTGCCCAGACCAGTCATTATCATAGTACTGGTTGCTTCCAATTACTCAAGGATAGTGAGTAAACGCGAAATCACCAAAGTCGGTGAAAAGATTCAGAATCCAGGAAGGACGTATTAACCCAGCCGGTGCGGTGTGTCGCGCAGGCGTGAAAGCCACTGTGGCGCCAGCGTATCATCTTCTTGCAGCGCAATGACATAGCCGTGAGGCAGCGAGCGGTCGAGCACCTCTTTCGCCGCGGCGCTCTGCTCGCTGGATTCAAATTTAATGACCAGCGCATCGTCCTGCGGCGTGATGCTTTTAAAACGGATGCCGTTAGCGTCCAGGTGATGCCAGACGGAAAACCCGTCCGGCATGCTGGTGTTCGGCGTGACCGGACGGATCGCCAGGCTCGACTCCTGGTGCTCCAGCACCGCCCACAGCCACAGCAGCGCGCACAGCAGCAACAGGGCGCTCATGCTGAGGGTGAAGCGGCGTAAGGTCATGTTCTGAAACCCCATGTTCAGCCCCGTTGACCGTATTTTTTCTTCCACAGGACGACCAGCGAGCCTATCAGACCAAAAACCAGCAGGACGACTGGCAGCAGCATCAGGCACGACATCAGTTGGTCTTCATATTTCAGGAAAACAGGCGTTTTCCCCAGCAGGTAGCCGAGGCTGGTGAGGATAAGCACCCACAGCAGGCCGCTCATCCAGTTGAAGAACTGGAAGCGGGTGCTACTCAGGCCCGATAGTCCGGCAATCGTCGGCAGCAGGGTACGTACGAAGGCGATAAAGCGGCCGATCAACAGCGCCGAGAGCCCGTGTTTGTGAAACAGATGATGGGCGCGCTGGTGGTAATGAGCGGGCAGATGGGAGAGCCAGTTTTGCACAATTCGGGTATTGCCGAGCCAGCGCCCCTGGATGTAACTCACCCAGCAGCCAAGGCTTGCCGCGGTGGTCAGCAACAGTAACGTTTCCGGATATCCCATTGCGCCTTTGGCTATCAGTACGCCAACCAGCACCAGCAGGCTGTCGCCTGGCAGGAAAGCAGCAGGTAACAACCCGTTCTCAAGGAACAGGATCATAAACAACACGAAATAGAGCATGCCGATCATGGAGGGGTTGGCCAGGGTTTCAAAATCCTGGCTCCATAAGGCACTCAGCAATTGGGTTAACAGTTCCATTCACGATTCCTGGTACATCGATTAACGTCACGCCTGAACGCAAAACACAACATGCGACAGTTATCCTCTTTTTATTATGGTCGCTCGCAGCGCGTGCTGAACTTTTCCCTGTCTGATATGAGTCTGTGGCGGGCAGGCTCACCGCAAAGTGCGACTAAGTGTAACAAAGGCCCTACGCTTACGTCAGAGAAAATGTTATCTCATACGGAACGATTTTGCGGATTGTCGGGGAGTGTGGCGAGGGATTTTACACATGCTGACACAATTAATGCTTTTCTTACCCACCAGGCGCACTGGCGGGTAAGAAAATGTGTTATTTCACGCCATTGGCGACGGTATCGAGGTGAACCACCGGATTTTCCGCAAACAGGTAACGGTCGGCGTTGAACTCGAAATCATCACTGGTCTCGTTAAACAGCATCTGTTTGGTGTTTTCCAGGTGCTGCCACATGGCCAACTTCGCCGCGTGCGGGTCTTTACGGATCAGCGCTTTTAAGATTTCGTCATGATCGTCGCACCAGTTATCGACGGTACGTAAGTCGATATGGTCGTGGAGTTTTTTCCAGTACGGGTTATGTACGCGCTGAGTCCACATTTTCTCGACGATGGCGGCGAGCGCGGTGTTTTGCGTCGCCAGCGCGACCTGCACATGAAACTGTAAATCCCACTCGGAGTCGCGGAAGCATTTTTCGTGGCGCGCTTTCTCCTGGATCTCCATCAGCTTCATGATGTCCTGCTTGGTGACCTGGGTGGCGGCGAATTCGGCGATGTTGCTCTCAATCAGCTGACGCGCCTGCAGCAGTTCAAACGGACCATAGCTGGCGAATTCCAGAGACTCATCCGGGGCATGGTAGTGCTTCGGCTGGTTGGAAATGACGTGGATCCCGGACCCTTTGCGCACCTCAACATAGCCTTCCACTTCCAGCATGATGATCGCTTCGCGCACGACGGTACGGCTGACGTTTTTTTCGTCAGCAATAAAACGTTCTGCAGGCAGTTTATCGCCCACAAGGTAAACGCCTTGCTCAATGCGATCTTTCAGCTCGGCAGCAAGCTGTTGATACAATCTACGGGGTTCCGTGATTTCCATATACGCTCCAGACAGGGGTCGTCACATTAGATTTGTTATACCACTTTTACGAGGGACTCTCCAGCGCGTGACATGAAAAAGCCGCACTGGTATGCGGCTTTTCCGATCGGCGTCGCAGTCGCTTAATTCTGCGTTGCCGGGTTGCCGACCGGGGAGGAAGCCTCGCTGGCGGATTTGTTCTGCAGTACGGTCCAGATAACCAGCGCGCCCAGCAGGTCGAAGACGGCCAGCACGGCGAACAACGGGCTAAAGCCCAGCGTATCGGCCAGCGCGCCGACGACCAGAGCGAACAGGGTGCTCGCAGTCCATGCCGCCATACCGGTCAGGCCGTTAGCGGTCGCCACTTCGTTGCGGCCGAAGACGTCAGAAGAGAGCGTAATCAGCGCGCCGGAGAGCGACTGGTGGGCAAAGCCGCCGATGCACAGCAGGCCGATGGCGATATATGGGTTAGTGAACAGACCGATGGTGCCAGGGCCAATCATCAGCAGCGCGCCCATGGTGACCACCATCTTACGGGAAACGATAAGGTTGACGCCGAACCAGCGCTGGAACAGCGGCGGCAGGTAGCCCCCGACGATACAACCGAGGTCGGCGAACAGCATCGGCATCCAGGCGAACATGGCAATGTGCTTCAGGTCAAAGCCGTAGACTTTAAACATGAACAGTGGGATCCACGCGTTGAAGGTACCCCAGGCCGGTTCCGCCAGGAAGCGCGGCAGCGCGATGCCCCAGAACTGGCGGTTGCGCAGGATCTGCCAGGCAGACATTTTCTTCGCGTTGTTGGTCTGGTGCTGGGCTTCCTGGCCGTTGATGATGTACTCGCGTTCTTCATCGGTCAGGTGTTTCTGATTTTTCGGGTGTTTGTACAGCCACAGCCACAGCATCGACCAGATAAAGCTCAGAACACCGGTGATGATAAACGCCATTTCCCAGCTGTGAACGACAATGGCCCAGACAACCAATGGCGGCGCAATCATCGCGCCAATGGAGGAGCCGACGTTGAAGTACCCGACGGCAACAGAACGCTCTTTGGCCGGGAACCACTCCGAACTGGCTTTCAGACCCGCCGGAATCATCGCGGCTTCGGCAGCGCCCACGGCGCCGCGAGCGAACGCCAGACCGCCCCAACTGCCTGCCAGCGCCGTTGCGCCGCAGAATATGGCCCAAAGCACGGCAAACATGGCATAGCCAATTTTAGTGCCGAGCAGGTCGAGTATATAGCCTGCGACTGGCTGCATGACGGTATAGGCCGCAGAATAAGCCGCGATAATATAGGAATATTGCTGCGTAGAAATGTGTAATTCCTGCATCAGCGTCGGTGCAGCGACCGCCACGGTGTTACGCGTCAGGTAACCCAGCACGGTGCCAAGCGTCACCAGCGCGATCATATACCAACGTAACCCTTTAATTTTACGCATGTGAAACCTCATCGTTTTGTTATATCCGCTTTAGCGGTCATCTTCCGAAGCAGAAGGAGGATATTTTGTAACGGAGGGGCGTAACCGGGGTGATATACCCGGAACGGCCCGAACCTTGCCATTAGTTTTGGTGCATAATTCGGTATCCGTACCGGTAAATTCCGATGATTTGTCATCGGTAATGCATTCCGTCGGTTTATAAGTGTGACGGAGAAAACGATAACTTGTCATACAGCTTTAAAAGGTGAGAACCGTCACAAAAAACCGAATCTTTGTAGGGATTTTATTTCCAGTGAGCTAAGCCAGTTGTGGTGCGGGTTTGCAGTCTGTTGACTTCTTTTGCCGTACGCTTTTTATTTGCATTTGTTGATCTGACGCACGAAAAATTCATCGGCCTCTGGAAATTGGTGTGATAACTTTGTCAGCATGACAGTTAAGCATCTCATCACTCGTTGAGAGGAAGACGATAATGACACCGTTTATGACCGAAGATTTTCTGCTTGATACTGAATTTGCCCACCGTCTGTACCACGACTATGCCAAAGACCAGCCGATTTTCGACTATCACTGCCACCTGCCGCCGCAGCAGATTGCCGAAAATTATCGCTTCAAAAACCTGTATGACATCTGGCTGAAAGGCGACCACTACAAATGGCGCGCGATGCGCACCAACGGCGTGGCTGAGCGCCTGTGTACCGGCGATGCGTCTGACCGTGAGAAATTCGACGCCTGGGCGGCAACCGTTCCGCACACCATCGGCAACCCGCTGTACCACTGGACGCACCTCGAACTGCGCCGCCCATTTGGTATTACCGGCAAGCTGCTTTCTCCGTCGACGGCGGATGAAATCTGGAACCAGTGCAATGACCTGCTGGCGCAGGACGCCTTCTCCGCGCGCGGCATTATGCAGCAGATGAACGTGAAGATGGTCGGCACCACCGACGATCCGATTGATTCGCTGGAACACCACGCCGCCGTCGCCAAAGACAGCAGCTTCAGCATTAAGGTGCTGCCGAGCTGGCGCCCGGATAAAGCGTTCAACATCGAACAGGCCACCTTTAACGACTATATGGCGAAGCTTGGCGCGGTCTCCGATACCGATATCCGTCGCTTCAGCGACCTGCAAACCGCGCTCTCGCGTCGCCTGGATCACTTTGCCGCTCACGGCTGTAAAGTTTCCGACCATGCGCTGGACGTGGTGCTGTTTGCCGAAGCGAGCGATACCGAGCTTGACGCGATTCTGGCCCGTCGTCTGTCTGGCGGAACGCTCAGCGAACACGAGGTGGCGCAGTTTAAAACCGCCGTGCTGGTCTGGCTGGGGGCGGAATATGCCCGTCGCGGCTGGGTGCAGCAGTACCATATCGGCGCGCTGCGCAACAACAACCAGCGTCAGTTCAAGCTGCTGGGGCCGGACGTCGGTTTTGACTCGATCAACGACCGTCCAATGGCGGAAGAACTGTCTAAATTACTGAGCAAGCAGAACGAAGAGAACCTGCTGCCGAAAACCATTCTCTACTGCCTGAATCCGCGCGACAACGAAGTGCTTGGCACCATGACCGGCAACTTCCAGGGTGAAGGGATGCCGGGCAAGATGCAGTTCGGTTCCGGCTGGTGGTTTAACGATCAGAAAGACGGTATGGAGCGTCAGATGACCCAGCTGGCGCAGTTGGGCCTACTGAGCCGCTTCGTCGGCATGTTGACCGACAGCCGCAGTTTCCTCTCCTATACCCGTCACGAATATTTCCGTCGCATTCTGTGCCAGATGATTGGCCGCTGGGTGGCGGCAGGCGAAGCGCCTGCGGATATTCAGCTGCTGGGCGAGATGGTGAGAAATATCTGCTTTAACAATGCGCGTGATTACTTCGCCATTGAACTGAACTAAAGCCTGAGGTTGGTTGATATGCAATACATCAAGATCCATTCGCTGGACAACATTGTCGTCGCGCTGGCCGAGATCGCCTCGGGTACTGAGGTGACGGTTGACGGTCAGACGGTGACGTTACGGTCCGACGTGGCACGCGGGCATAAGTTCGCACTGCATGCGATTGCGAAAGGGGAAAACGTCGTTAAATATGGTCTGCCCATTGGGCATGCGTTAGCGGACATTGCGCCTGGGGAATATATTCATTCCCACAATACGCGTACCAACCTGAGCGATCTCGACGAATACAGCTATCAGCCGGAAATCCATGCGCAAACGGAGCAGGGGACGGATCGCGACGTGCAGATTTACCGCCGCGCCAACGGCGAGGTCGGGGTTCGCAACGAGCTGTGGATCCTGCCGACTGTCGGCTGCGTCAACGGCATCGCCCGTCAGATCCAGACCCGTTTCCTGAAGGAAACCCATGATGCCGAAGGCACCGACGGCGTGTTCCTGTTCAGCCATACCTATGGCTGCTCCCAGCTTGGCGACGATCACCTCAACACCCGCACCATGTTGCAAAACATGGTGCGTCACCCGAACGCCGGAGCGGTGCTGGTGATTGGTCTGGGCTGTGAGAACAACCAGGTCGACGCTTTTCGTGAAACGCTGGGCGAGTTCGACCCTGAGCGCGTCCACTTTATGATCTGCCAGAAGCAGGACGACGAAGTCGAAGCCGGGCTTGAGCATCTGCATCAGCTCTATGAGGTGATGCGTCACGACACGCGCGAGCCGGGCAAACTGAGCGAGCTGAAGTTTGGTCTTGAGTGCGGCGGCTCCGACGGCTTGTCGGGGATCACCGCGAACCCGATGCTTGGGCGTTTCTCGGATTACCTGATTGGCCACGGTGGTACGACGGTCCTGACCGAAGTGCCGGAGATGTTCGGCGCCGAGCAGATCCTGATGAGCCACTGCCGCGACGAAGCGACGTTTGAAAAAACGGTCACCATGGTGAACGACTTCAAACAGTACTTTATCGAGCATAAGCAGCCGATTTACGAGAATCCGTCGCCGGGCAACAAAGCGGGCGGTATTACCACGCTTGAGGAAAAATCGCTGGGTTGCACGCAGAAAGCGGGCTCAAGCCAGGTGGTGGACGTCCTGCGCTACGGCGAGCGGCTGAAAACCCACGGTCTGAACCTGCTGAGCGCTCCGGGCAACGATGCGGTCGCCACCAGCGCGCTGGCAGGGGCCGGGTGCCATATGGTGCTGTTCAGCACCGGACGCGGTACGCCGTATGGTGGTTTTGTGCCGACGGTCAAAATCGCCACCAATAGCGAGCTGGCGGCGAAGAAAAAGCACTGGATCGATTTCGATGCCGGACAGCTGATTCACGGCAGCACCATGCCGCAGGTGCTCAACGACTTTATCGATACCCTCGTTGAGTTCGCCAACGGCAAGCAGACCTGCAACGAGCGCAACGATTTCCGCGAGCTGGCGATATTCAAAAGCGGTGTGACGTTGTAAACCTGCGGTAACGTCGAAGGGATGTAAGCCCGGTAAGCGAAAGCGCTACCGGGCTTTTTCTTAGCTATGCAGCGCGTTTCTCGCCAGACGCTCGTCTTCCGCCTGGCATGCCGCGGCGGTAAACAGCACATCGGTGGAGGAGTTCAGCGCGGTTTCGCAGGAGTCCTGCAGTACGCCGATGATAAAGCCAACGGCCACCACCTGCATGGCGATATCGTTAGGTATACCGAACATATTGCACGCCAGCGGGATCAGCAGCAGCGAACCGCCCGCCACCCCGGAAGCGCCGCAGGCGCACAGCGACGCCACGATGCTCAGCAGCAGCGCGGTCGGCAGATCGACCGGAACGCCCAGGGTATATACCGCCGCCAGGGTCAGCACGGTGATAGTGATCGCCGCACCCGCCATATTGATCGTCGCGCCCAGCGGAATGGAAACGGAATAGGTATCGCGATCCAGATTCAGCTTTTCCGCCAGCGCCATGTTGACCGGAATGTTAGCCGCTGAGCTGCGGGTAAAGAAGGCATACACACCGCTTTCGCGCAGGCAGGTCAGCACCAGCGGGTACGGGTTACGGCGGATTTTCCAGAACACCAGCAGCGGGTTAATCACCAGCGCGACCAGCAGCATACAGCCGACCAGCACGACCAGCAGCTGCGCGTAGCTCCACAGGGTTTCAAAACCGGTGGTGGCAAGCGTGGAGGAGACCAGGCCGAAAATACCGATGGGCGCGAAGCGGATCACCAGCTTCACCATGAAGGTCACGGCGTTAGAGACATCGTTCACCAGGTTTTTGGTGGATTCACTGCCGTGGCGCAGCGCAAAGCCAAGGCCCACGGCCCAGACCAGAATACCGATATAGTTAGCATTGGCGAGCGCAGTAATCGGGTTGGACACCATGCTCATCAGCAGACCGCGCAGTACCTCAACGATTCCCGACGGCGGAGTGATGTCGGTAGCGCCAGTGGTCAGGTGCAGCGTCGACGGAAACAGAAAGCTGAATACGACCGCCGTCAGCGCTGCGGAGAACGTTCCCAGCAGGTATAAGAACAGAATCGGACGGATACTGGTTTTCTGACCATGCTGATGGTTGGCGATAGACGCCATGACCAGCATCAACACCAGCACCGGGGCGACGGCCTTCAGCGCGCCGACAAACAGGGTGCCAAGCAGGCCGACGGCTTCTGCGGCGGGTTTGGATATCCATGCCAGTAAAATGCCCAGAATCAGGCCAACAAGAATTTGCTTAACCAGGCTGCCTTGCGCTAAACGCTGTAGCAGCCCCGTCGGGTGTTGCGTAGTCATAAATTTTTCCTTCAAGTGTGATGTGGTTCCATCCCTGTGGCTCTTTGGTCACGTTGACAGGATGTAACAATTGTTTGCCTGGACGAGTATAAAGAAGATGTGGCATCGGGAAAGGACAAAATGTTGTTTTTTTCGATGGCGTCTAATTTTATAACCAATTAGTAACATTGTTTTGACATTGTGCGCGAGCGCACAACCCGGCGGCGCGAACCGCCGGGGGAGGCGTATTACTCAGGAAGGTGCTTTTGCTTCTTATCGTTCTGGTGGTTTACCCACGCATTAATCACCAGCGTCAGGACCAGAATACCGAACACAACGCCCAGCGAAATGGCAATCGGGATATGGTAGAAATCGACGATCAGCATCTTAATCCCGATAAACACCAGGATAACCGACAACCCGTACTTCAGCATGGAGAAGCGCTCCGCGACGCCCGCCAGCAGGAAGTACATCGCACGCAACCCAAGAATCGCAAACAGGTTCGAGGTCAGGACGATGAACGGGTCAGTGGTGACCGCGAAAATCGCCGGAATGCTGTCGACCGCGAAAATCACGTCGCTCAGTTCCACCAGAATCAGCACCAGCAGCAGCGGCGTGGCGAACAGCAGACCGTCCTTACGAATAAAGAAGCGCTCGTTCTCAATTTTATCGGTCATCCGCAGGTGGCCGCGCAGCCAGCGTACCAGTGGTTTATCGCCAATGGCGCCGCCATCTTCTTTCGCCAGCGCCATTTTCACGCCGGTAAACAGCAGGAATGCGCCGAAGAGGTACAGCAGCCATTCAAACTGAGAGATAAGCCAACTGCCGGTGAAGATCATGATGGTACGCAGGACAATTGCCCCGAGCACACCGTAGACCAGCACCCGACGCTGCAGCGCCGCCGGAACAGCAAAATAACTGAACAACATCAGCCAGACGAAGACGTTATCTACCGCCAGCGATTTTTCAATCAGGTAGCCGGTGAGAAACGCCATGGCCTGAGTGTCTGCCACCGCGCGACCCTGGGTCGTCGCCAGATACCACCAGAAGACCAGGTTAAACAGCAGAGAAAGGGTGACCCAGACGATGGACCAGCCCGCAGCCTGCTTCATGGTCATCGTGTGGGCGCCGCGGCGTCCCTGTAGCAGCAGATCGATAGCCAACATGATGACCACCACCACAGCGAATCCGCCCCACAGAAGCGGTGTGCCGACTGTATTCATAGTTTTTCCTTACACATAAAACAAAAACGGCTGACGTCAGAAGACGACAGCCGCAGCGTTTTATGCATAGACCTCGCCTTCCGGCAAGGTCTCACTTACAACGTAAAAGGAATACGCTAACGTATTCCTTTCTGGTTGCCCGGCGACCGGATGCGGTTTTGCACGCATCGTAATGACGATCTACCGGCAAGGAAGTTACTCCCCTTTGCGTGTGACAAAATATTACAGACCATTGATGCCGTCAATGCCTCAAGGGGCCGTAATCTCTGTTTTACATTCTTTTACGCGGGAGTACCCCGTTTTCAGGCGTCGGCCGGGAAGGTGACGCCGGTCTGACGACGGATTTCGGTCGCGAGTTTTGCCGTAATGCGGCTTACTTCAAGCCCCGGGTGGTTAACGTCGCCTGTTTCCACCAGCCGGGCGAAGGTGTCCGCTTCATACAGCATAGTATTGATATGCTGCGGCTGGGTGAGTTCCTGCGCTTTGCTGCCGCGCGGCACAAACGACACCTTCTGGCACTCGGAAATTTTCTCAATAACCAGCGAGCCGGCCTCGCCCTGGATCTCGCTTGGCAGCACCGAATCGCTGACCTTGGAGTGCTGCAGCGTCACGCTGAAATCGCCGTACTCCAGCACCGCGACGCCGTGCGCGTCAACGCCGCTGTCCAGCAGGCTTGCTGTGGCCTGCACGCGCAGCGGCTCGCCCCACAGCGCGACGGCGGTAGCGAGGCAGTAGAAGCCGATATCCATAATCGAGCCGTTGGAAAACGCCGGGTTAAAGGTGTTGGGGTTTTCGCCGTCCAGGTAGCGCTGGTAGCGCGAGGAGTACTGGCAGTAGTTGATGAACGCCTTGCGAAGTTTGCCCACTTTATCCAGCGACTGCTGCAACTGCAGGAAGTTAGGCAGGCTGGCGGTTTTGAACGCCTCGAACAGCACCACCTGGTTTTCCCGGGCGCAGGCGATAGCGGCTTCCACTTCACGCAGGTTGGAGGCCAGCGGCTTCTCGCAGATCACGTGCTTTTTGTGGCTGAGGAACAGTCGGGTTTGCGGATAGTGCAGCGAGTTCGGGCTGGCGATATACACCGCGTCAATGGCATCGCTCTGCGCCATCTCATCAAGAGAGGTAAACAGATGCCCGACGGGGTAATCGCTGGCGAAACTCTGCGCCTGTTCGAGACGGCGGGAATAAACGGCGGTTAATTTGAATTTACCTGTCTCATGGGCGGCATCAACAAACTGGCGGGTGATCCAGTTGGTACCTACGACTGCGAAACGTATCATGGACGTTGTCGTACTCCGTAAAAGGGAAACTGCCGCCACTGTAGCATGCCATCATGACAAAACCAGTGCGCTGTTACGCAGAACCTTTTAACGAAAGGTGCGTCAGCCACAGGCGGGTATCGAACTCCAGTTGGTGGTACTGCGGCTCCATATGACAGCAGAGCTGGTAAAAGGCTTTGTTGTGATCTTTTTCTTTCAGATGCGCCAGTTCATGCACCACAATCATCTTCAGAAAGGCCTCTGGCGCGTTGCGAAACACGCTGGCGACGCGGATTTCCGCTTTCGCCTTCAGCTTGCCGCCCTGCACGCGCGAAACGGCGGTGTGCAGACCTAAGGCATTTTTCAGTACGTGAATTTTGTTGTCGTACATCACCTTGTTGACCAGCGGCGCGCTGCGCATATAGCGGTTTTTCAGCGCCTGGGTGTAGTCCCACAGCGCGTTGTCATTGCCGATGCTATGCGTATCGGGATAGCGCTTTTGCAGCACCTCGCCGAGCCGGTTCTGGTCGATCAGCGTCTGTACCTGCGCCAGCAATGTTTCGGGGTAACCCTGGAGATATGTCAGCATAAAAAGGTTTACTTATGGGGTTATTTAAGCGATAAAACGCGCGAATTTTAGCATCCCGGAGGGGCGATGAGCCAGGCAGAGTTAAACGGCGAGTTTTACACCTTAGACAGATTCCCGCCAAATATAGAAGACGCGTCCTTACAGGCGTGGGACGCGGCGGATGAATACCTGCTGCAGCAGGTGGGTGAGGTTGAGGGGCCTGTACTCATCGTCAACGACAGCTTTGGCGCGCTGGCCTGCGCGCTGGCGGCGCATCGCCCGGTCAGCATCGGTGACTCCTACATCTCCGAGCTCGCCATGCAGCACAACCTGCGCATGAACGGCATCGAAGAAACCTGCGTCACGTTTCAGGATAGCCTGAGCCCGCTGCCGGACGCTCCGGCGCTGGTGCTTATCAAGGTGCCGAAACAGCTGGCGCTGCTGGAGCAGCAGTTGCGCGCGTTGCGTAACGTCGTTACGCCGCAGACCCGCATTATTGCGGGCGGCAAAGCGCGCGATATTCATAACTCCACCATGGCGCTGTTCGAGAAAATCCTCGGCCCGACCACCACGTCGCTGGCCTGGAAAAAAGCGCGGCTGATCCACTGCGCCTTTAGCGCTCCGGCGCTGGCTGATGCGCCAGAGACCCTCTGCTGGACGCTGGACGGCACCGACTGGAATATTCATAACCACGCGAATGTCTTCTCCCGCAGCGGTCTTGATATCGGCGCGCGCTTTTTGATGGCGCACCTGCCGGAAGGGATCGAAGGCGAGATGGTCGACCTTGGCTGCGGCAACGGCGTTATTGGTATGCAGCTGCTGGCGCAAAACCCGGGGCGGGTGGTGTTTATCGATGAATCCTACATGGCGGTGGCGTCGAGCGAGCTGAATGTTGAAACCAATATGCCGCAGGCGCTGGAGCGCAGCGTGTTTATGGTCAACAACTCGCTGTCCGACATCGAGCCGGACCGCTTTGACGCCGTGTTGTGCAACCCGCCGTTCCATCAGCAGCACGCGATTACCGATCACATCGCCTGGCAGATGTTTAACGACGCTCGCCGCAGCCTGAAGTACGGCGGCGCCCTGTATATCGTCGGCAACCGCCACCTCGATTACTTCCGCAAGCTCAAGCGCGCGTTTGGCAATTGCACCACTGTCGCCACCAACAATAAATTTGTGGTGCTAAAAGCGGTAAAAACGCGTACGAAGCGGTAATTCGCGTTTGCCCGGCGGCACTGTGCTTGCCGGGCAATACCGTTAAATCGCCAGCGCCAGCGTTGTCCCCTGCGCTATTGCCCGCCGGGCGTCCAGCTCCATCGCCACGTCGCAACCGCCGATCACATGCACCGTCTTACCAGCGGCGCGCAGCGGATCGAGCAGATCGCGCTTTGGCTCCTGTCCGGCGCACAAAATGATGTGATCGACGGCCAGCACCTGCGCCACGCCGTCGATCAGCACATGCAGACCTTCATCGTCTATCTTCTGGTAGCTGACCGCCGGGATCATCTTCACGCCGCGGGCGAGCAGGGTGGCGCGGTGGATCCAGCCGGTGGTTTTGCCCAATCCTTCGCCCGGTTTGCTGGCTTTGCGTTGCAGCATCACAATCTGACGCGGGCTTTTCGGCAGATGCGGGCCTTCCGGACGCAGACCGCCTTGTTGTTGCAGGCTGGTGTCTATCCCCCATTCAAGGCAAAACTCAGCGATGTTCTGGCTGGTGGCTTCACCCGGCTGACTCAGGTACATCGCGGTATCAAAACCAATGCCGCCGCAGCCGACGATCGCCACTTTCTGTCCGACCGGCGCTTTGTCGCGCAGCACGTCGAGATAACTCAGCACTTTCGGATGGTCGATGCCGTCGAGGGTCGGCGTGCGGGGCGTAATGCCGGTCGCGAGGATCACTTCGTCGAAATCGTGCAGCATGTCGGCGGTAGCCCAGGTGTTCAGGCGCAGCGCCACGCCGTTAAGCTCCAGCATCCGCCGGTAGTAGCGCAGGGTTTCATAAAACTCCTCTTTACCGGGGATCTGTTTGGCGATATTGAACTGCCCGCCAGGCTCCGCGGCGGCGTCAAACAGCGTTACCTGATGGCCGCGCGCGGCGGCGTTCACGGCGAACGCCATCCCTGCCGGGCCTGCGCCGACCACCGCCAGCGTTTTACGCACGGCAGCGGGGAGTACCGGCATGCGCGTTTCGTGGCAGGCGCGAGGGTTCACCAGGCACGAGGTCACTTTGCCGACGAAAATCTGGTCGAGACAGGCTTGATTGCAGCCGATACAGGTGTTGATCTCATCGGGACGGCCGCTTTGCGCTTTGGACAGCAGCTCCGCGTCGGCAAGGAACGGGCGCGCCATCGAGACCATATCGGCATCGCCGCGATTGAGGATTTCGTCGGCGACGGCGGGGTCGTTAATGCGGTTGGTCGTCACCAGCGGCACCGATACGCGGCCTTTCAGTTTGCGCGTCACCCAGGTGAACGCGCCGCGCGGCACCGGCGTGGCGATGGTCGGGATCCGCGCTTCATGCCAGCCGATCCCGGTGTTAATGATGGTCGCCCCGGCGGTTTCAATGGACTGCGCCAGCTGGACGGTTTCGTCAAAATTGCCGCCGCCCTCAACCAGGTCGAGCATCGACAGACGGTAGATAATAATGAAGTCTTCGCCGACGCGCTGGCGTACAGCCTTCACCACCTCAACGGCAAAACGCATACGGCGGGCGTAGTCGCCGCCCCAGCGATCGTCGCGGTGGTTGGTGCGAGCGGCGAGAAACTCGTTAATCAGATACCCTTCGGAGCCCATAATTTCCACGCCGTCGTAGCCTGCCTCCCGCGCCAGCAGCGCGCACTGGGCGAAGTCATCAATAAGCACCAGGATCTCGTCATGGGTCAGGGCGTGGGGCATAAAGCGGTTGATCGGCGCCTGAATCGCCGACGGCGCGACCGGGCGCGGCTGGTAGCTGTAGCGCCCGGTATGCAGAATTTGCAGGGCGATTTTCCCCCCTTCCTTATGCACCGCGTCGGTGATGAGGCGATGAGGCGCCAGCTGGCTGGCGTCGTTAAGCACTGCGCCGCCTTCCATCCCCACGCCGGACGGCGCGGGCGCCACGCCGCCGGTGACGATCAGCGCAACGCCGTGGCGGGCGCGTTCGGCGTAAAACGCGGCCAGCCGCTCTGCGCCGTCCGGGCGTTCTTCCAGCCCGGTGTGCATAGAGCCCATCAGCACGCGGTTTTTAAGCCTGGTGAAACCCAGGTCGAGCGGGGCGAATAACGACGGGTAGTAGCTCATAATCGGTTCCAGTATGTAAAATTATTGTTATGTGGTCGGATGAGTTACTAATTTAGCCGTCATACTCCAAAAGGGAAAAAGGGAATGTAGCGATTGTGATGGGATTCAAAAATTGTCGCCCCTCCCTCAGGAGGAAGGGGAGCGTACCAGCCCCGGCGCCTGCCACATTGACGTGGTCAGCCCGCTGTCCACCAGACCAAGCTGGTCAGCGTATACCGCCTGCCATTTCGCCATCATGCCCTGATACAGCTCGCGGTGTGCCGGGTTCGGCGTAAAAACCCGATGCCAGCTCACCAGTTTTTCACCCGCCGCCGCCATGTCGCCATACAGCCCCGCGCCCGTGCCAGCCGCGATGGCGCAGCCCAGCGCCGTCGCTTCTCTGACCTCCGGCACGCGTACCGGCAGGCCGGTGACGTCGCTGAGGATCTGGCTCCAGAGCGCGCCTTTCGACCCGCCGCCCGCGAACACCAGGCTCTCAAAGGTGACGCCGGAGAAGCGGGAAATTTGCGCCAGATTACAGGCGGAGACGATCGCCGCGTTCTCCTCCAGCGCGCGAAACAGCGTGGCTTTGTTGCATTTTTCCGGGTCGATGGAAAGGTTAATAAACGACGGCGCCGCGTGGTACCACTGCTTAAAATGCATCGCGTCGGAAAAGATCGGCATGACGCCGTGGGAGCCCGCCGGGACGCGGTTCGCCATCTCTTCCAGCAGGCTGTAAGCGTCGACGCCGAGGCGTTCGGCAATCAGCTTTTCCTCAGCGCAAAATGCGTCGCGGAACCAGCGCATGGTCAGGCCGGTAAAGAAGCTGATCGATTCCGCCTGCACCATGCCTGGGATCACGTGCGGGTTGACGCGGATGTTCATCTCCGGGTCGGTGCGCACTTCCGGCAGGTTAACCACCTGCTGCCAGAAAGTGCCGCCTAGCACGGCGGTCTGCCCGGCGCGCACCACGCCCAGGCCCAGACAGCCCAACTGGACGTCGCCGCCGCCCATCACGACCGGCGTGCCCGCCCGCAGCCCGCTTTGCTGCGCTGCGGCTTTGGTGACTGCGCCGAGCAGGCTGCCGGTTTCTTTCACCGGAGAGAGGATATCGGCGCGCAGCCCGGCCATATCGAGCAGCGCAGGGCGCCAGTCGCGGCTGAACAGGTCGAGCATCCCGGTGGTGCCTGCGTTGGAAGGGTCAACCGCCAGCTCGCCCGAGAGTTTTGCCGCCAGCCAGTCGCTTATCATGGTGATGGTGGCCGCTTTGCGGTAGATGTCGGGGCGATGGTGAGCCAGCCACAGCAGGCGCGGCATGGCGCTCAGGGCCAGCGTCTGGCCGGAAACGCCGTACACTTCGGATTCAAAATGATAGTCGTGGATCTCTTTGAGTTCCGCCACTTCGCGGCTGGCGCGGGCGTCGACGTTGGCGCAGGCCCAGATGGCCTCGCCGTTGCGGTCATACAGCACGATGCCTTCGCGCATCGAGCAGCAGGCGACGGACTGAATATCGCCCGGGGAGAGCTGTGCGGTCGCCAGCGCCTGGCGGATACACTGGCAGGCGAGCTGCCAGTTGGTGGTGAGACTGAACTCCATGGAGCCTGGCACGTTGTCCACGCTCAGGTGCTTCCATTCGGCCTGGCCGACGGCTATCTGGCGGCCATTGAGATCGAAAATCACCGCCCGGATGCTGCCAGTTCCGGCATCTAACGCTAAAAGGTAACCCATGACGTGCGCCTCGCTGTTGTTGCGCGGCGCCGGGCCGTTATGAGGCCAGCGCCAGCACCGCGCGTGCTGTTGTCTCTTCCGTTACCAGGCCGTTGATCCGCTTACCTGCCAGGGCGGCATAAATGGCCTGCGCTTTTTCCGTGCCGCCAGCCACGCCGACGATGGTCGGCAGCTGCGCCAGCTCGTCCAGCGTGACGCCGAGCAGCTCCCGGTGGATCTCCAGCCCCTCAACGATCCTGCCGTCGGCCTGCAGGAAATAACCGAGAATGTCGCCCACGGCGCCTTTACGGGCGTACATCAGCTGTTCGCCCTCGCTGATATACCCCGAGCGCAGGATCGTCGCGCCGCGGCGCTGATCGATAGCGCCAATGCCCACCACCGCCGCATCCGCCGCGGTGGCCGCCAGAATGACGTCGCGCACGCTCGACTCGTGGCGCAGGATCTCCGCCACATTGGCCGACGATACCCGCAGCGGCGCCGGGATCATGCTGACGCTACAGGCCGCGTCCAGCTGGCCGATGCCGGTCATGTAGGGGCCGACGCCGCCGGAGAGCGTCACCAACCGCACCTGTTGCGAACTGATAAAGCCGCTTAAATGTTGCAGACAGCTCATGGTGGTTTCGCCAAAGCCCACCGCCAGCAGCTGCCCTGGCGCCAGCACGCCCATCAGCGATTGCGCCGCGCCAATGCCTAAACGTACGCTCATCGGCGGCGCATTGAGCGCAGGGAGAACGCGAGCTATTTTCAGGCCGAAACGCTGCTGTAGCTCGGTTTCCAGCGCCAGACACCCCTCGTAACGGGAGTTGATCTGCACGCGGATCACCCCGGACTGACGGCCTTTCTCCAGCAGCCTGGAGATCTTCAGGCGCGGCAGCCCCAGGCGTTCGCCGATATCGTTCTGGGTCAGACCGTCGTGGTAGTAGCACCAGGCGACGCGGGCCACCAGCTCCTCTTCCGCCAGCGCAAGCCCGGCGTAGCGGCCTTCTTCCGTAATGCGTTTTTCGCTCATAAAATGAACTCTTATAAAAATTTAGATCATATGTTCGCTGTTGCGCGGCAGGAAAGTGTGAGCCGACTGGCAAAACCGATCTTTCTTTTTCTGTCGAGCTGTTCTGGCAATCTAAAGCATAAAACTGTGATCCTTGCACGGTTGTAAATATAGTTCACCGTCTACGCTTTTGAACATTATTAATTTAAAAAATCATTTGTTCAAACGGGCATGATGTTCACCAAAGAGAACATCAGCAACGACGTTTTCTGACGGGGGGTAAGATGGCAGATTTAGACGACATCAAAGACGGTAAGGATTTTGGGTTGGATACGCCGCAGAAGAATGCGCTCTACACGCTCAAAGGCTGCGGCTCGCTGGACTGGGGCATGCAGTCCCGGCTTGCGCGGATCTTTAACCCGCAGAGCGACCGTACGGTGATGCTGGCGTTTGATCACGGCTATTTTCAGGGGCCGACCACCGGTCTTGAGCGTATCGACCTGTCGATTGCGCCGCTGTTTAACGACACCGACGTGCTGATGTGCACGCGCGGCGTGTTGCGCAGCCAGGTGCCTGCGGCCACCAATAAGCCGGTGGTGCTGCGCGCCTCCGGCGGCAACTCGATTTTAAGCGAGCTCTCCAACGAGTGCGTGGCGGTAGCGATGGAGGATGCGCTACGCCTCAACGTCTGCGCGGTGGCGGCGCAGGTGTATATCGGCAGCCCGCACGAACATCAGTCGATCAACAACATCATCAAACTGGTGGATGCGGGCAATCGTTACGGTATGCCGGTGCTGGCGGTGACCGGCGTCGGTAAAGAGATGACCCGCGACGCCCGCTATTTCTCGCTGGCCAGCCGTATCGCCGCCGAAATGGGGGCGCAGTTTGTGAAAACCTACTTTGTCGACGAGGGGTTCGAAAAAGTCACCGCCAGCTGCCCGGTGCCGATTGTGATTGCGGGCGGCAAAAAGCTGCCGGAACACGAAGCGCTGGAGATGTGCTGGCGCGCCATCGACCAGGGAGCCTCCGGCGTGGACATGGGGCGCAATATCTTCCAGTCCAGCGCGCCGCGCGCCATGCTCAAAGCGGTGAAGAAAGTGGTGCATGAGAACATGAGCGCCCGCGAGGCGTTTCAGTTCTGGCAGGAAGAAAAACAGGGAGAGCTGAAATGAACGTGACGCTGGTGGAGATCAACATCAAACCGGACAGGGTCGATGAGTTTCTGGCGGTGTTTCGCGCCAACCACGAGGGCGCTATCCGCGAGCCTGGCAACCTGCGTTTTGACGTCCTGCAGGACCCGCGCGTGAAAACCCGCTTTTTTATCTATGAGGCCTACAAAGACGACGATGCGGTGCTGGCGCATAAGCAAACACCGCATTATCTGGCCTGTGTGGAGAAACTCGAAGACCTGATGTCGGAGCCGCGGAAAAAACGGACTTTTGTCGGACTGCTGCCAGAGGTGTGAAGGGAGACCCCCTCACACTGTGACGGCACAGGGCTACCGAATCGATCGGACAGGTCGCTCTGTGCCAGCGGACGTTGCCTGCCTGCAAGCCACTGAGATAAAAAGCACTGTTCACTTCTGCAATCTGGTAAAGCATCTCAATGAGTGGCAATGTCGACGTCAAACTGATTCCGCTCTGAGGATTCCGACATGACCCCCTTTCGGTATTTCGTTACTTAAAAGACGAATTACCCGGCGTGCTGGGTGGACGGATCAAGTGGAACTTCACTAAGTTCCTGATCGGACGCGACGGCAAGCCGCTCAAGCGTTTTGCACCGTTCACCACCCCAGAGAAAATGGAAGCCGTAATTCGTGCTGCACTTGAAATCTAAGTGTTCCTGTAATTCGAACCCACTTTCCATTAAATGCCCTCCAGACCATCAGAATTTGTGAAACCCATCATAATTAGTAGGGGTATTCAACGGTAGGAGACAATCATGAAGGAGTTACTCAAGGTAAATATCGACGAGTTCAAAACGCACTTCCAGGGGGCGGTGATTCTTCCTGGCGAGGCAGGCTACGACGAGGTACGCCAGATCTGGAACGCCATGATCGACCGCAAGCCCGCGCTGATCGCCCGCTGCACGTCGCCTGAGGATGTCGTCCAGGCCATCGCATTTGGGCGAACGCAAAATCTCCTCATTTCGATCCGCGGGGGTGGGCACAACATCGCAGGTAATGCCGTGTGCGACGGCGGTTTGATGATCGACCTCTCGCTGATGAAGAGAGTAGAAGTGGACCTGGCAACCTGTAGGGCCAGCGTTGAGCCTGGCTGCACCCTTGGCGATTTTGATGAAGTGGTGCAGGCACATGGCCTTGCCACGCCTTTGGGCATCAACTCGACCACAGGCGTGGCAGGCCTGACACTCGGCGGCGGGTTTGGCTGGCTGAGTCGCAAGTACGGTATGACTATCGATAATCTGCTCTCCGCGGAGGTCGTCACGGCAGATGGCAGTCAACTGCACACCAGCGAATCAGAATACTCGGATCTGTTTTGGGGGCTGCGGGGAGGGGGCGGCAACTTTGGTGTTGTTACTCGCTTCGAATTCCAACTCCATCCCGTCGGGCCGAACGTACTGAGTGGGCTCATTGTTTTTCCGTTCGATCAGGCAAAGCTCGTGATCACGCAGTTCGCCCGATTTACCGAGACGATGCCGGAAGAGCTGAATGTTTGGATGGTCACGCGCAAGGCACCTCCGCTACCTTTCCTGCCCGAGGACGTTCACGGGAAAGAGATGGTCGCGCTCGCTCTGTGCTATGTGGGCGACCCTAAAGAGGGCGAGAAACTTATCGAACCACTGCGTGGGTTCGGCACGGTGCTCGGCGAGCACATCGGAGTGCAGCCCTATACCGCCTGGCAGCAGGCATTCGATCCCCTATTGTCAAAAGGGGCGCGTAACTACTGGAAGTCGCACAACTTCTCGCAACTCAGTGAGGGTGTTATTGATGCCATCATTGAGTACGCCGCCAGATTGCCGTCACCTCAGTGTGAGATATTCATCGGGACAATTGGAGGCCAGACGGCCAGCGTCGCGCCTGAGGCAATGGCCTACTCAAGCCGGGATGCCAATTATGTGATGAATGTGCACGGTCGCTGGGAGTCTGCCGCCGAAGATGAACACTGCATTGCCTGGGCGCGTGAGTTCTTTGCTAAATCACAACCCTTTGCCAGCAGCGGTGCATACATCAACTTCCTCACCCAGGAGGAGGCTGACCGTATTGCCTTCGCTTACGGTGCGACCTACCATCGACTCGTGGAGCTCAAGAATAAGTACGACCCAACGAACCTCTTCCGGATGAATCAGAACATCAAACCGGTATAAGACCAGGTATTGCGCCTGACAACAGTATGTAGCCGACACTCTACGCATACTGTGGATGTTAAACGTTAGGCGCAGTAACAACGCGTATTTATTGACCATGCCGTTGCCCGTCGGCACCCATTTTGAGGTTGTGATGGATATCGACTTCATCCTCATCTGGAGTCGCAATGCTATTTACAATATTCGCTTTACGATCCTAATTTCGTGCGACAGGTTCGTGCCAGGTGGGGACGCAGCAAACCTGACAACATGTTGATGATGTTATGAACATTGCCCGCGAAACGATTAATTTGCATTACACTCAAAACCGGAACAATCAATCTACTCCTGCTGAAGAGACAGTGCATGTCTGCCACGGATTTATCCAAAATGGGCACCGCGAAAGTAGTGCTGAAAATGAGTGACTGCGGTCATACAGTCATTGAAAAATGTCCTGTTGGTGAGGTGGAGTACAGTTTTTATCACTATGCCGCACCGGAGCTTAATCTGGCAGGCGTTGCTACCCCAAAGCTCCTGCTCGCTGACGCTACCTTGCGTAAGTTAAGAATGGAATATATTCCTCAACAGGTTGAACAGAATAATGTCGCAGATGATGACGCGATCGTTATGCTGGGACGCTTGCATTGTTTTCCTGCGAATTCTGAATGGCGTTACCACACTCACTTCTGGTCAGAATTAGCGCTCGAAAAATCCCTGATACATTTGGCATTACCTGATAAAAGTGCTCAGCAGCTTCGGCTGTTTCATAGATGCAGTGATGTCTTGTTCGGTTACCAAAGCCTGATTTCTGGCGATAGCAATGTTGGCAATTGGGGAAGAAGGGAAAATGGTGATTTAGTACTCTTCGATTGGGAGAGATTTGGAAAAGGGAGTCCGGCTATCGACCTTGCCCCTTTGATAAAAGGTATGGGTACGAAGCAAATGTTTATTGATATTGCTGAACGCTATTGTCAGCCATCATTCCATGATGACCATAAAGCGTTAGCGAGAGAAATTGCCCTTGCCAAAGCATGGATTGTCACCGAAGTCATTGTGCTACTTGATGAGCGGAAAAAGTCAGCATTTCCTTTATATCTCAACTGGTATAGAGAACATCTTCCAGACTGGTTAGATGATGTAGTCAAAATGCTATGAATGCCCCATGGCTGCTCTTTACTCATAGCCGACCTGACAGCTCAGCTGTCCGCTCCGTGCCAGGAGCGGACGTCGTTTATATCCCGTTGCATTAATAAATTGTGTGAATAAGCCGAAAGACTCAACACCTCCGTGTACTGTCAACCGTGATTCCTGCGAAGGCCAATCCTTCATCTTCCCAGCCAGTGAGTCCACCAATCATTATCTTGACTGCTAGTCCAAGCTGAGCCAGTTTCAGTGCAGCCTTATCGGCTCCGTTGCAGTGTGGCCCGGCACAATAGACGACAAACAGCGTATCATCAGGCCATTTATTCATCATCTCTGCGGTGATCATTTTGTGTGGTAGATGAATGGCGTTGGGAAGATGGCGACGAGCAAACGATTCCTGACTGCCAACGACATGCAAAAGTACGAAGTCCACTTCTCCTGCATTCATGGCTGCGTAGACATCCGAACAGTCTGTTTCCACGCTAAGGCGACGGGAAAAATGGCTAATAACTTCAGGGGCACTGGCGGCGGGAATCGCTGTTACTGAACTCATGGTATTTCTCTCTTGTTGTAGTGTGGTGTACTGTGTTACCTCTTATCTCACCAGATATCAGCTAACTCCACCGCTTCCAACCATGACAGAAATCGCCAGGATTATGACAACAGATTTCCGCCCGCAGGTCGTCGTTCTGGCTTACGACGGGCTATGTACTTTTGAATTTGGCGTTGCCGTAGAGATCTTTGGTCTGCCACGTCCTGAACTGAAGGAAAACTGGTATCGCTTTGCTGTCGCTTCCATTGATGATGGCGAATTGCGAGCAACTGGTGGAATACGGGTGATGGTGGATGGTGGGTATGAGTTGCTGGAACAAGCGGATATGCTGGTAGTTCCTGGTTGGCGTGGAGTTCAAACTCCGGTACCTGAAGCGCTTTGTATTGCTCTTTGTCAGGCTCACCAGCGCGGTTGCCGCATCATGTCTATCTGTTCAGGCGTGTTTGTCCTTGCCGCTGCGGGTCTGTTGAACGGACGAAAAGCGACAACACACTGGCGATATACTGACGAGTTACAGCGGCGGTATCCGGAAATCGAAGTGGTGAATGATGTGCTGTACATCGGTGATGACAATTTGATGACATCAGCTGGCAGCGCTGCTGGTATCGACCTTTGTCTTCACGTAGTGCGTAGCGACTACGGCCTTGAAATTGCCAATAATGTGGCGCGCCGGTTGGTGATCCAACTTCATCGTGATGGTGATCAGTCTCAGCAGATAGTGCATCCTGTCGCTCGTGCTCAGGAAAGCCGGCGTCTGGGTTTATTATTTGACTGGCTGCAAACACATATCGCCGAGCCTCATACCTTAGAAACCATAGCTAATCGTGTAAGTATGAGTCCACGCACCTTACAGCGCCGTTTTCTGGAAGCTACGGGGCTAACCCCTACTCAGTGGTTGCTTGAAGAGAGGCTTAAACGTGTGCAGTTAGCATTAAGAAGTAGCAGTCTAAGCATTGAACAAATTGCAGAACAAAACGGATTTGGTAGCGCAAGCACACTACGACATCACTTTCAGAGACGATTTACTATCAGTCCGCAAGTCTGGCGCAGGCAATTCAAGTCAAGCCATTAATTAATTGAGTTTGAGACCCTGTGATATTTCTTGCACTTCTGCCTAGTGAGTGGTGCCAGCTTTTCGCTCACAGCGGACATCAATACTCCTGGAGCGGTCCGCTTCGTGCCAGGAGCGGACATTGGAATTTTTGCCGACCTGTAAGTTGGCTACTGAATTGTCTGTTAAACCCGTGGCTATTCAATCTGAGAGGCTTTGACAACACCTTCGTGTTCGTAGGTATAACGCTTTACCTGTGTTATTGTGTTAATAAGTGCGTTAGTAAATTAAGGATGATAAATGTCCCGATTTAATTACATGAGCGACAAATACCTACCGACAGTATTTGCCGATGAGTCATTTGCTTGTGATTGCTGTAAAAAAATTAACAATGTTAAATATATCGGCCCCCAATATTCCCCTGCGGATAATGATGCCATGCTGTGCCAGGATTGCATTCAAACTGGCGAGGCTGTTAAATCCGGCTTAGTCGATTTTTTTAATGAAATAGATCCTGAATGTGTCGATGATGACGTGGTGAGTGAAATTTCGTGCCGCACACCGGGCATCTTTACCTGGCAAGATCAGGAGTGGGCTACGCATTGTAATGATGCTTGTGAATTTCATGGTGATGCTACCGCTCAGGATATAATCGAAGCAGATGAAAAAACTATCCAAATCTGGATGGAAAGATACGACCAAAGCCGGAGTGACTGGGATACCTTCATGAGCGGGTATCAACCCGGAGGAGATCAGGGGCTTTATAAATTCTCGTGTAAACACTGTAGCGCTATCGTTCTTAATTGGGATTTCTCATAGTCCTGAGAACTAAGAGAGTTGAATCGCTACGACGCCGATATGCACGTTTGAGTTCTTTGATAATTGTTAACGTCCGCTTCTCGCTCACAGCGGACCTTCAGCTCAGTTACCTGTTCCGCTTCGTGCCAAGAGCAGACGTTGCTGATCCGTAGGTGAAATAGTGAATCAAAGAAGATCGCATACCGCAAAACATCGATTGGCTACACATTCGCAGAAATGCAGCCGTTCGGAGTTTTTTTCCTCTTGCAGAACTATCAGAACCTTACCTTAATGATTTCGTTTCACCTCGTATCGCAGGCACACTACGCCCGACGGGAAAATTTTACTATTCACCAGCATGAGCGAGGTTCTGTCTTTTATGTTTTTGAACAAGGGAATGCCTTGCCCCAGCAGAATCGGATTGACGAATAGCCAATACTCATCGATAAGGTTTTCCGCCATTAGCGCGTGAGTCGCTGAGGGGCTGCCAAACATTAAGATTTCGCTGCCCTCCCTGTGCTTGAGCTTG
>NZ_JAFAGS010000131.1 GCF_019237635.1 Pluralibacter sp. | reverse complement strand
AATCCACCACTCATCCGGATGATTTTTTGGTACATATTGAGTTCAATTTTATTGTGGGGTAGTACATGCGGGGATATTTTTTTTGCTAGGGTTTAGTGTCAGATAAAAATACTCCTGAGAAAAAATCAGTGTTTGTGATTTATTTTTATATGAAGTTCGCTTTGTGCTGTATGTATCCTTGGCTATAAAAATATTTAAATAATATACCCCATCTTTTTGTTGTGTTTTTTACGTTGTAACCAACATTTCATCGTTTTTTCATCAGGATTGTGTGGAAGTGGGGCGTTATATTCCCCAAATGCAGCAAGGCTTTATGATCCGGTAGTGAATGGATGCTGAATGTCTATGGTGATTTGTTGGGAACATATTTTTTCTAAAAGGGTAATTCAATATGAAAGCTCACTTAGCGACATCTGTTGTAGTTATTTTGACTTCGATTGGTGCATTTGCAAATCAGGGATCTGGTGTTGTCAATTTTCAGGGGACCGTTATCAACGCACCTTGCGGTATTGATCCAACATCTGTCGACCAGTCGATTGACTTTGGTCAGATTTCTAAATCTCATCTGGCAGCTGGCGGCACCTCTCTGCAGAAAAGTCTGGATATCAAACTGGTAAACTGTGACGTCAGCGCCCTTGCAACGAAAGGAGTTGCCGTCACGTTTAGCGGTAATACGGTGACAGGAACGGCCACTGAGCTGCTTACTGCCGGAACCACAAATACAGCGGTGGTGATTAACGGCTATGGCGCAGATATTATCTACGGATCCCCGACCGACAATATTAAGTTGAACGATGGTAATAACACACTGCATTTTACGTCATGGACCAAACAAGCCACTGGTATGGCTGTAGCGGAAGGTGACTTCAGTGCTGTGGCTAACTTCAACCTAACCTACCAATAAGACTTCTCAACGTAAGACGGGAATCAGAGGGCCTGGCTATGAGGGGATACAGAGGATGCCTGAGTCGTGTTATGTGGGGGGCTTCTCTCGGGCTGGTATTTTGTACCGCACTAGCCGCTCAGGCAGCCACGCCATCTTTCCCCACTCCGGGTATGTCAATACCGGACTATTGGGGGGAACCAAATGTGTGGTGGGATGGGAGAGCTACTTTTTCTGGGCAGGTGGTGGTACCGGCTTGTACCCTTGCAATGGAAGATGCTTGGCAGTCCGTGGATTTAGGGGAAACACCGGTTCGGGATTTGCAGGTGGCGTCAGCTGGACCTGAGAAGCATTTTCAACTCCGGCTGATGGATTGTGAGTTGGCTGGAACCGGTAAGTCAGTGCTGGCAGGTAGCCGTGTCCGCGTCACGTTTGATGGAGTCCAGGGCTCAGAACCTGACCATTTCCGGGTAGTTGGGCAGGCTACAGGGATCGATCTTCAGGTTATAGATAATCAAGGATACTCAGCCCGATCCGGAGAACCTTTGCCCGCACAGCCGCTATATGGCGATGGCCAGGGGCTTGAATACCGGCTGCGGGTGGTCCGTAACGGCCAACCGTTGAACGCTGGTAATTATTATGCTGCTCTGCGCTTTCGAGTGGAATATGAATAACATTATTGATTTTTATGTAGTAACCAAAATAAAAAAATAGTGTTAGTGCTGGGTAAATAAAATATTCAGCAGTTTGTGAATGACTGGCTATACCGCCAGGGGATTTTCTTACCTTGCGACAGATGGCGGACGAATGAAAATAATAAACAGTGCTTCTTTTATGACTGGAAAAATAACGACAGCAGTATTGATAGCTCTGTCTGTCGGAGACGTTTTCGCCGTGGATTTTAATACTGACGTATTGGATGCAGCAGACCGAAGAAATATCGATTTCTCTCGCTTTTCCCAGGCGGGTTACGTCATGCCCGGTCAGTACCAGTTGCAGATGATGGTGAATGGGCAAGCCATTGCGCCAACTCCCTTCATGGTCAGTTTTTCTGAGCGGGGTGACACGGTTGTCTCACAGGAAGACTCGTCTTTGCCGCAACCCTGCCTGACTCCAGAGATGATAGACAAGATGGGATTAACGGCTGATTCCCTGAAAAAAGTTGCCTGGTGGCAGGATGGGCAGTGTGCGGATTTTAGCTCCCTGCCGGGTGTGACCATCCGAGCGGATGTCTCCACTGGCAATCTGAATATCAATATGCCCCAGGCGTGGCTGGAATACTCCGACGCGACCTGGCTGCCACCATCCCGTTGGGACAGCGGTATTTCTGGTCTGCTACTGGATTACAATCTGAATGGTAACGTCACAAAACCGTCCCAAGGACAGCAGTCCCAGTCCCTGAGCTATAACGGTACCACCGGCGCAAACCTCGGAGCCTGGCGTCTGCGTGCTGACTATCAGGGTTACCTGAACCATACGACAGGAAGCAACATGGGAACGCAGAGCCAGTTCGACTGGAGCAGGTTCTACATGTACCGGGCAATACCTCGATGGCAGGCAAATCTCTCGCTGGGGGAAAACTACATCAATTCAGACATCTTCAGCACCTGGCGCTATACCGGAGCAAGCCTGGAGAGCGATGAACGGATGATTCCACCGAAACTGAGGGGCTATGCCCCTCAGGTTTCCGGAGTTGCTGATACCAATGCTCGGGTAGTGATTTCCCAGCAGGGCCGTATTCTTTATGACTCCACTGTTCCCGCCGGACCCTTCTCCATCCAGGATCTCGATAGCTCTGTGCGAGGGACTCTCGATGTGAAGGTGATTGAGCAAAATGGTCAGACTAAAACCTTTCAGGTGACTACCGCCTATGTCCCATACCTGACGCGTCCGGGTCAGATACGCTACAAGCTGGTCAGCGGCCGTTCACGCGGTCTGGATGCCCACGATACGGAAGGGCCGGTATTTGCTGGAGGAGAGGCCTCCTGGGGAATAAGCAACAGTTGGTCTTTGTACGGCGGGACGACAATTGCCGGGGACTATAACGCGCTCGCGGCAGGGGTGGGACATGATTTGAACCAGTTCGGCACGCTGTCGGCGGACGTCACACAGTCATTAGCTAAATTTTACGGTGTAGCCGGAGCCCCCCATGAGCGAATGCAGGGTAAGTCCTGGCGTCTGAGCTATTCCAAGCGCTTTGATGCACAAAATGCAGACATAACCTTTGCAGGTTATCGCTTCTCTGAACAGAACTACATGACGATGCAGCAGTATCTGGACGCCCGATACCGCAACGACTGGAGCGGGCGTGAGAAGGAATTTTATACCGTTACGCTGAACAAGAATATCGAGGATTATCAGACTTCAGTAAATCTGCAGTACAGCTACCAGACCTACTGGAATCAGGTATCGGAGAACTACTATACCCTGTCAGTGAACCGCTACTTTGAAGCATTCGGTTTTCGCAATGTGTCGGCCGGATTGACAGCGTCCCGCTCACAGTACCAGGGGCGGAGTAATGATTCAGTCTTCATGCGCCTGTCGATTCCGTGGGGAACGGGGAACGCAAGTTACGGTGGCAATCTCAGTGACGGCCGGTTCACCCAGACGGTGGGTTACAGTGACAAACTCAATAATGGACTGGACAGCTACAGCATCAATGCCGGGATAAATACTGGCGGAAACAGCGGGCAAGAGGATGGCGGGCAATTCAGCGGTTACTACAACCGCAACAGCCCTATAGCGAATCTGTCAGTGAATGCATCGACGGTACAGAACAGTTACAGCTCACTTGGAATAAACGTGGCTGGTGGGATGACCCTAACTGCGAAAGGCGCAGCACTCCATGCGGGGGGAATGAATGGAGGAACCCGATTGCTGGTTGATACCGATGGCGTTGCAGAGGTACCTGTCGATGGAGGGCGCGTTTATACCAACCAGTGGGGGATCGGGGTGGTGACGGATATCAGTAGCTACTATCGGAACACCACCTCGGTAGACCTTAATCGCCTGCCGGATGATATGGAGGCGACCCGTTCGGTAGTTGAATCGGCATTGACTGAAGGTGCGATTGGTTACCGAAAATTTGAGGTACTGAAGGGCGCGCGGGTGTTTGCGGTACTGAATCTGGCTGATAGCCGTAATCCACCGTTTGGTGCAGTTGTCACCAGTGCAAAAGGACGGGAACTTGGGATGGTGAGTGATGGTGGTCTGGCATGGCTGAGTGGGGTAAATCCCGGCGAGCGGCTTAATGTGAGCTGGGATGGCCAGACACAGTGTGCCGTAGACATCCCAACGGAGGTGGCTACTCAGCAGCAATTGCTGCTGCCATGCCAGACGGTGATGACGAAATGAAAAGAACAGACATACAGAGTACAGACGCGGAGATGAAGACAATATGTTAATGAAACAGGTATTCGTAGCGGCAGCGTGCCTGAGTACCGTGCAGATTGCGCATGGTGCCGTATCACTGGATCGTACTCGGGTGATTTATAACGGTGGTGACAAGTCTATGACACTGAACATTGCGAATGACAATAAACAGTTGCCATATCTGGCCCAGGCCTGGATTGAAAATGCGCAACAGGAAAAAATCACCGCGGGTCCTTTGGTAGCAACCCCTCCAGTTCAACGTCTGGAGCCTGGAGCCAAAAGCATGGTGCGTCTGATGTCCACGCAGGATATCAGCAGCTTGCCCCAGGATCGGGAATCCCTATTTTACTTTAATTTGCGTGAAATTCCTCCAAAAAGTGACAAGCCCAACGTGCTGCAGATAGCACTGCAAACCAAAATCAAGCTTTTCTATCGCCCGGCGGCGATCAAAGCGAAGCCCAATGAAGTGTGGCAGGACAAGCTAGTTCTAAACAAAGACGCTGGCGGCTGGCGTATAGAGAACCCGACCCCGTACTACGTGACGGTGATTGGTCTAGGGGGAAGTGAGAGGGGGGCTAAAGAAGGGCTGTTTGACGCAGTCATGCTGGCACCAAAGTCAACACAAACGGTGAAGGCCGGGGTATACGACTCGCCATGGCTAAGCTGGATTGATGACTACGGCGGCCGACCAGCCCTGCAATTCATGTGCGAAGGCGGCCGCTGCACGGCGCTGAAAAAATAATACCGTATTCAAGAGCAACCGTCGGTACCGGGGGAGAACAGATGAAAAAAATGACAACGGTGCTGGCAATGGCAGCGGTGGTTCTGGGGGCAGGAATAAACAGTGTAGACCTGCTTGCCGATGAGCTGCTAACCCGTCAGCAGGTGTCAGTGCCAGACACCCGGTCCCAACAGTGGATTAATGAGCGTAATGGCCATGATGGTGTACTTGAGGTGCACGGTGCGTTGTTATCGTCACCCTGTACGCTACAGACTAATGAGATAGCACTGCCGTTAGCAGCCTCAGTCACGGGAGAGCGAGTGCAAACTCTGCTGAGCCTGATGCTGACGGGGTGCGGTTATGGTGATGACCTGACGGTCATGAATGCGCCAGAGGCTCAACGTTCGGTCACCGTTCTGGGCTACAGCGCCCTGCTGACAGGGGACAAAGGAGGACAGCTGCAACCAGCCCAGCAGAGGCCAGCAATGGTACGGCGCGGCGGTTCGGTAACGTTAACCTGGCGACTGACTGACGCGCAGCGCCAGTTTCTTACCCCCCCTGTACTGGGCACGCTACTGCATCTGAGGCTGAACTATGAGTAAAGAAGAGCATATGTGGGAGATTCGTGGGGCGCGAGCCTTCGGGGTTATCCGGACGGTAATGCTGGGGATTATAATGATTTTGCCACTGGAGGTACGGGCTGACGTGATGTTTCAGGGCAATCTGCTGGACCGGCCCTGTAAAGTTGATCCGGCATCACAGATGCAGGACGTAACATTTCTGGATACCGCGACACCACTGTACTGGGTTTGGCCGGGGAAAAGCGCACTGAAAACGTTTCAGGTGACACTGGTTAACTGCTATGCCTCGACTGTCGGAAAAGTGGTGAAACTGACCTTCAGTGGCGCGGAAGAGCGGGCGCTACCGGGTTATCTGGCGACCACAGGAGCGAATGCAGGGCGTCTGGCAATTGGTTTTCTTGACACAGATGGCAGTACGTTACTAAGACTGGGAACCTCCCACCATAATGGTGCCGGTGATGTAGTGACAGGTAGCTCACTGACGCTGAAATTCAAAGCATTTGTACAGGCAACACCGGATGCCATTTCGAAAAAAAGTGTGGTACCGGGTGACTACAGCGCTACCGCAACCTTTGAAGTGAACTACCAGTGAGGAACAGACAATGACAGCAGTAAGATCTGGTATTTCAGCGGCAGTCATCGTGTTGACAGGGGGATTGTGCACTCTACCGGCGCTGGCGGATACGACGATTAACTTTCACGGTAACCTGGTTATTCCAGAGTGTGTTGTAAACAGCAATAACGATATTACTGTGGATTTCGGTGACGTGGATATCCAGGCGTTGCCAGTGTCCAACACGCTGTATGAATTACAGATGTTCTCCGTACCGTTGGAATGTCCGTATACCCAGGGTATTCCGAAGCTGGCAGTGACGGCAGTTTTAGCAACCGGCAGCCAGGCCCGGGACGGGACTATCAAAACCAGCAAAGACAATGAAGGCTTGGTGGTGTACTTGCGTGAACAAGATGGCATCACGCCAGTTCAGCTAAATTTAACCACCGGAACGGATATAAGTGGTTCAATATCCGGCAGCGGCACAAGCAGAACGCTGAGTCTGGGAGCCGGGATTGGTCAGATGAATGGTGTAAGCAAGCTGACGGCGGGTAGTTTTACGGCCACTGCGAGCCTGCAGGTGCGTTATGAATAATGCAGGGGAACCCTCTGGAATGAAAATATACTTATTACTGTTTACCGTGATGCTGGTATCAATGAGGCCGGTAAATGCGGAGGACGTAAATATCACCATTACTGGCGAGATTGTCATCCCACCATGTATTGTGAATAACGGTGGCAATATTGATGTCGATTTTGGCAGCGTGTCTGTGACGGATGTGACGAATGCACGAAATGTAAAAACCCTGAGTGTGCCAGTGACCTGTACATATTACCAGGGCACACCATACGTCCGGGTAAGAGGAACGCAGTTGAGCGGAGCCGCGAGCAATATTCTGGCAACTGACGTCAGTCGTTTCGGGATAGCCTTGTATCAGGGAACCAGTGCAGATCCTTCGGCAGCAATGATGCTGGGGGATGGACAATCCGGTAGTAACGGCAGTTATCTCGGTTACCCAATACAGTCAGGTTCTCTGTCTGGTGTCAATCAGGCCAACGGGCAGTTCACCTTCACAGCCGTACCTTTTCAGTTGGGTTCCACTTTGCTGGCCGCTGGGGCTTTTTCCGCATCGGCCAGTATGAGTATCAGTTATCAATAAAGGAATAATTTACGTGCCTATTTTAACCAGTATGCGTAACCTGTTTAAATACCTGGGACCCATCACACTTGCTGTCTTTTTTTCTTCATCTGCACACAGTGCAAATACATATTCATACCTGTGGAAAACCACTACATCCGCAACGGGAAGTCTGAATTATTCAGGGAACGCTTTTGGCATCATTAGCGGTCAAATTGACCAGCTCAACACGGGCACAATGTCTGTCGCATACGTAAGCTGCAGCAGACCTAGCGACGGTTGGGTGAATTTCGGTTCATCAGACTCTTGGGTATTTATTTCTACTTCAATCAACGTGGGTGGAAAATCAGTGCCACTGACAGTATCGACACCTGTTGGATACGTCAATGCAGGGACTATGAATGGGTACACTATTTTGGTCAGACGTGGTGGAATCAATGCGGGCCAGACATGGGGGGGGTGTTCCACAGTCGGTAGGACATACCCCATCAACTACATATATCCGAATATCGACATCACTATTGCTGCATCAGATATTCCCGTTGGATTATCGGCAGGAACTATTCCTATCCGCTTCGCATTTGCTGAATATTTTGGTGTTAACGCTTCAGATATAACGAAGTTTAATGATAGCCTTGCCTTTAATTACGCTACACTCGACGACATTCCCTACAACATTAACATACTAAATAAATGTTCACTGATATCGTCATCTGATATCACTATCGCACATGGTCAACAATCAATAGCGTTGGCCAATAATAGTGTGCAGTCTGCTATGGTGACAGTAAATTGCGATCAACCGGCGTCTGTCAGTCTCTCGCTAACCGCCATGACACCACCCACTAACAAATACACGGACGGGGTCGGAGTGGGTTTGGGGCATGGCTGGGATTCCTCTTTGACTGTCAGCAACAGCGGTATTTCTGATACATCATCATCAGGCATCGTCAATATCCCCTCAGGTAGTAGTAATTTAATGGTTACCTCAACGCTGAAAACCACTAACGTCGCTGCCGCAGGCCTGTTACAGGGAAGTGCAGTGCTCACTGCTACAATTCAATAAATAGTATTCAGGCCCACCTCCATGAAAGCAATATCGATTGCATTATGGAGGTGGGCACCCGGGGGTACCGGCTAGTACCAATATCAGTCATCAGTAAGGATAATCAAAATTAAAGATAAGCATGAGTCATATTCTGTTTCTGGGGCTTTTGGGTGCCTATCTCCTGTTAAATTCATGGATCTAATTACTATTATAAAAATTATGCGCGATGCAAAAGAATGTATAATTATTAGCATCAGCTGTTTTGTGTTCGTTGGTGTCCTTGCAACGTTTATGTTACCGCAAAAATGGACCAGTAAATTGGAATTATTACCCATCAGAAAAAACAGCATGTTGCCTGACTGCATCTTAATGCGACATAACCATCCTTACGGTCACCTTTAATGAGCAATTTTTAAAAGACCAAAAAAATAATTCTGATAGAATTAAAAAACATTAATTGTTATTAAGGATAACTATTAAATGATTTATTCGACTGGTGGCGTTACTTCTAATTATTTAACAAGAACGGTTTCTAACAGTAATGAAGCGCAGGATCAGCGCGTGAATAAACTGTCTGAGAAGGTCGTGTCTGTATTTAATCGAAGTAATAGCTTTCATGAGCTTCGGCAAGTGGCGGTTTTAAAGGATCCTAGGGAAATAGAGTCGCTAAATAATGAAGAAAAGAAACTGTTGCTTGCAGAGGTTATAAACAAGCTTGCTGTAAATGCAAGTCCAAAGGAAAATCCGGTGACGCACATAATAACCGGTCAAATGGGGGCAGGAAAGTCGACGGTTACGCATAATATTTCGGCAAAACTTGAAGGTGATTGTCTTATTATCGACTATGATGAACTCAAAAAGTACATACCGAGATATACAGAAGAAGCATCAAAGGGTTATCCAGGCACTGTACCTGGTTGTAAGGAAGCGGCGCGTTATCTGGTCGATGGTTTAAGGGAATATGGGCTCAATAATAGACTCAATATGGTAATTCAGGAGTCTATAAATAGTCGTGATGCAGAAATGCTTAAGCTGGTTGAGGCCTGCAAAGAAAACGGTTTTCGTGTTTCGCTAACTGTTCTTGCTGTCGATAAGGCTACCAGTAATATAGGGATACTCTCAAGATATGAATCTGCATTAAAAAATATAAATTCTGGGGAGCACACGCCTGGAGGAGCAAGGAGAACGCCTGCGACATATCATGAGGACGCCTATCAGAGCCTAACTAACCCGGCAAAGTTTGAAGAATTGGCATCGAATTTGGATGAAGTGATAGTTAGTGGTAGAAATGGACATTTGTATTATAAGTCTTTTTCCGGCTTTTCGTCAGAAGAAATTGTGAAGGCGATTGAGGCGGGAAGAAAAGATACTCAGAGTTGTCGCGTAGGGTTATTTGAAAACTTATCAAGAGTTGTTAATTTTAATTTAAATTACAGTAACCCAGAGTTGAGATAGTAAAATATCTGTGACCACTATATTTAACTGTAGTGGTCAACTAAAACTGGCCACTGCGAGACTGATAATTAATACGAAACCGTTAACTTGGTAATGGAAGTTGAGTTGTATATTTTATCTCCTCCATGGAAAAACTGGATGTTACATCACTCAACGGTAATGCATCTAATTAGTTGAATTGAGTTATAATGCCCGCTTTTGAGGTTTACTCATGGCCAGTGTTACCGTTCATTGGTAATGATTCCAATTAGTAGAACATGTGTTTTTCAAGAGAGGATGTTATTCGCTTCGGCGCGAGTTTTTTAAGGTGCGAATGACGGTGTTAATGCCGATTTTGAGCATCCTTGCGGTATCCCGGACACCGGCACCGTTGAATGCCATTTCGGTAATTTGTTCTTTGATACCGGGCTTGCGAGCTTCATAAGTATAGGTGAGCAGAAACACGCGGTGGCAATCCCGGTAACGGAATCGCTCATGTCCTTTCGGTTTTTTCCCATGACGATAAACCTGAGTAGACTGACAACGGGGACAATGAACGGTAACGCTGGCCATGAGTAAACCTCAAAAGCGGGCATTATAACTCAATTCAACTAATTAGATGCATTACTATCGTTTACTTGTTTTGTTTAATTTGATATTTATCTTTTTTTAGTTTGTTTTTTATTTTATTACTCTATCATATTTACTCGCATTACACATTAAGGGAGAGGGTATGTTGCGTTGTTCTGGAAATAATACAAGTAAAGGCATGTTGATTTCAGGCGAAACTTTAGTCCATAAACATAGAAGTAATGATTTAACAAATAAGCTTAAATCTGTCAGTAACTCTATTGAGAAATTATTGATTTCACATCCAGTGGATGTAAAGCACTCTAGGGTTCTCTTAAATAATTACAAGGAGGCTTTTATCGTTTCTCCTCATACTGTTGAATTTTGCGGTGGAACAGCGAACAATAAAACACCAGTTGACGCAAAATATATTTATGATTTTTATGGTGATGTCTCAAATAGAAAAGCGGGTAAAGTCCCTGCTGATTCGGCACATACTGCGGAATTTTATGGAAAAGCACGGCATGATACTTATTTCAATGATATTGAAAAAGCTAAGTCAGAAAGCCTATATGCTGCAAAAATAATTCGTAACCCTAAAGAGATTATTAATGTTATTAATCATATTTCCAATAGCTTGCATGGTATCCTTGCTAACTCGAAAAATGCAGGTGATATTGGCGTTAAATTTAATGAGTATCTCACCAGGGTTACCGGTAGAAACGGTCAATTTGGCAAGATATCTGGCGGAATCGAAGAAATAAATAGAATACTTTCTGATAAGAACTCTCTACCTTTAAGCTTTATCCAAAAAGTACTCCTGATCAAAACTTTTGGTGCATATGTTATTGATATTGCGTCAATCTCACCTGAGGAGCATAGTATATTATTGAAAGGTGTAACTAGCGAAAAAATAACAGCGGCTATCGAGAAATACAAACCTGAAGCATTGTTTTCCATAAGAGGTCGAAGTGCCATCATTTCGGAAGAAGTTAGGGAGGATATTGGTATCCTTGATAAGAATACGTATAAAACACTCTCTGATGCAGAACGTCACTTTCTTAAAATTGATGAGCTAGTTAGAAAACGTCCGTTGTTTCGAACTTTCATTAATGAAGTAAAGAATGGTGGTAAAGTAAAATCCCCGTTTATCAACCGTACCTTTGATGCGGATAATCCATTAATAGCCTCAATTTCGGGTAGCGCTGCCTGCATTATGGTTGGAGCAACGCTTCTGTATCCCGGACTAAATAATGATGATAAACTGTCTTTATCTAAAGCAGCTATTGCTTTTCTTGTCGGTGGTGGTTATCACTCTGCAACGGAAGTATTGAATGTTACATATCCGGAATTATCATTTAACAAGTTAGTCCGATCAGACGAATAATGGTTCTGTCGCTTCAATCAACTGGTCAGAAGTGTATAGATTATCCGTGGCGATTCAATGCCTATAATATTCAGGAGGCGTTTAATAAAGATATCTTTCCGTACATTGGTCGGTAGCCCGTCAACGAAATTAAGCCTCTGGTTCTGCTGAATGTACTGCGGCGAATGGAAAGTCGCGGCGCAACGGAGAAGGCTAAAAATGGTGAGTCTGGGCCGCCTCTTTTATCAATGGTTATGCAATTAAAAGACACAACATAGTCATCTTATCAAAGTGGTCAGGATGTGCTCATCACCTGGAACTACCGTCACACCCGCGTCATCAGTAATCGCGGCCTCGATGCAAAGCATGGTGTGATAACCATCGTCGGCCATATCAGCCATAGCGCGCGCACCTTCAAGCCAGGGGGTCCAGACGACCACACTGTCATTGTTGCCATTTACCACCTGAATGCAGCGCTTACCATCGTTGACGATGACCCTATCTTCTGGCTGGTGATAGATACGATCTATGGCACCATTCAACTCCAAAGCCCCCAGTTGTTGCCCTTTCTGAGGAATTAAAATACCGGTGTAAGGCTCCCCTAGCCCAGTCACGCTGACGTTCTCGGGGGCGCTGATTTGTAAATAGGAATGCAGAGCCGCATTGTAGATAATAGGAGTATTGCCGGTGTTGCGGGTGTTCAGTACCAGTGAGAGTGATTGGCCAACCAACACATCAAGCTCCAGTTCGAATCTATGGGGCCAGAGCGCATAAGTCGCGTCGTTATCACGCAGTGAGAGATGCACCAATGTGTTATCTTCGTGTTCTGAAACATCTTCAAGAGTCCACAGGGTGGTACGGGCAAAACCGTGTGCAGGTTTACCCAAGCCAACGCGGGAAGGTGAAGGACCAAACCAGGGCCAGCAAATCGGAATCCCTCCCCGGATAGGTTTACTGCCATCCAGCACAGCCTTGTCACTCAGCCAGATAGAGGGGCTGGCATTGTGGCGCTGGTAGCTCAACACCTGGGCGCCAAACAAGCTTATTTGGGCCCTTGCATAGTTATTATCAATAGAAAGCAGGGGTACTCCAGCTACATCGTGGCTGAGCGAGCAATGTGGAGGAAGCGTCTTTGTCAACGGCATGAGAACTCCTGTTCTCTTTGAGATTTATTGTTATAAGGCGGTTTTGTACAAGTGTAGCCAAAGCAGGGGGGGCTCATGTTTCAATGACGCCACAACCCCTTATTATCTCTGCGTTTATTGGTTAATTTAGAACGTCAGAATTGCTTGTGATTACCACCAGACTTCGGCCTGGGCACCAATTGTCCAGGTATCATCTTGAGGATCGCCATTGGCATTTTCACGGAATACGTCATCTTGTTGCAGATAGCTTGCAAAAATACGGATCTCCGGGCGTGCCCACCAGTCACTGCTTGGGGACCAGGCCTGAGCCAGCGTAATTTTAGAGCCATCCCCTGATTCGGAGGGTGACCCTTTCTCGGTCCAGCTATCTTTGAAGTAGCCGACTTCGAGGTAAGTCTTCATGTGCTGATTCCAGCGATATGAAGGACGAACGACGACCGAAAACGACTGCTTTTCATCAAAATCAGTGGTCTCCCGAGTATCGTTATCGAACTCGCTATAGTTGTTCGCTTTCGCATAAACAATCTGGTGGCCAATCTCAAAACCATTGCCTAATGTGATGGCGCCATGGTTGAGTAAGCGAAAACCATTACCGCCGCCCGAGGTCATTTCCAGGCCACTACCACTGCCATTACCATAATTGACAGCCTGTCCGCTCAAACCATCCTGAAAATATTGCACGGCCGTTTTATTCACCCCGCCCATGACATTCCAGACCACCTGTGCCGTGAGCATATGACCATCGGAAAGGTCATCAAGGTTGGCTTCCTGGGTGTCAGTAGGGTTGACGTGGGCAAAGTTATACCCCAGCTCTAACGTTGCATCCTGCCATACCGGAATGCCTGCATAACGAATATCAAAGGTATTTACGTTAACGTGCTCATCACCCATGGTATCGCCATCGCTATCGAGTTCATCGACTGGATCGTTGCGGATAATAGCCAGCGATAGCTTGCCTGGGCCTGCGTCGATTTGTTCAACCCCGACACCGGCACCAGAAATATCCCAGTAGGCGAAGTCGGTGAGATGCACATCGTGAATCTGGTAATAACGTTTCCCGGCCCAGAACGTTTCATTCGCACCAAACAGGTTTTTAGCCTTCACATTCGCCTGTCGCAATGCAAATTCGGCTTCATTGGTCGAAGCGGCTTCCCAGTCACGCTGCTGGCCAGATGACATTGTCATCATGGTATCAAAGGAGAAAGTCTTACCATCCTGGTTATAGACTTCCTCACCCAGGCTCATTTCCGCATAGGTATCCATTTCATTACCAAGACGCCCGACACGCTGTTTGCTCATGGTTTGCATATCACCATTATCAGATGAGCCGATGCCTGAACGTAAATAGCCATGGAAATCTAAAGATAAAACGGAGAAAGAAGCCAGGCTAGTGGCAACGATTGTAGCCAGCTTTAATTTTTTATTATTCATTAAAATATTCCTTTCACGGATGAGATGTTTGTTTTTGCCTTGTAGGGTAATTAACGGCTGAACGGTGTTGCTAAAAAAAGCGTCTCTGACGCAATGTGTAATAAAATAGATAGAGATAACTCAATAATGGAATTAAAAATCCATATGCCACACCAAAATTATCCGATGCTAACGCCTGGATGGAAGGTATAATGGCACCGCCAAATCCAGCCATTATCAGTACCGCAGAAGCAATGGGTGTTAATTTTGCTATAGTGTTATTGATAACTAGTGCGTATATTGCGGGGTAAATAACTGAGTTGGTCAACCCAATAAATAACAGCAAATAACCACTCTGCCTACTTGACCACAGTATAACGATAAGAATGATTATTGATGGCATGATGGTACAAACTGTCATCAGTTTGGTTAGTCTTATTTTATTTGCAACGCAGCCATACAATAGCCGACCAATCATGGCCCCAGCCCAATACAATGATATTAGTGAGGAAGCGCTTTTTATTGATAAGTTACCCAATGTCGATTCTGTCAGATAGATAACAGTGTTAACAGCAACGGAAACCTCGGCGCCGACATAACAAAATATACCCAGTACGCTCAAGGTAAATAATTTATTGCCGAAGAGTTCTTTGATGTCTTCAAGAAAATTCGATTTATGCTCTTTAGCAATCTCTACATCTGGCAGCTTTATCACATGAACCAGAAATATCAATCCGGTGACAAATACCAGCAGCATTCCATAGATGAGGGTTAGCTTCATGCTCTGTTCTTGCACAGAGAGTTGATAAAATCCCCCCAAAATTAATGCAGCAGATAACGGTGCAACAACAGTCCCAAATGAATTGATGGAAGATGCCAGACTCAACCGACCAGATACCGATGATGCGGTTCCTAATGCCGCGAGGTAAGGGTTTGCTACCACTTGCATTGCCACAACCGCCAATGCAATAAGCGACACCCCAGCACAAAGCATCGGGAAACTGTGGGCCTGATATGCAAGTATTATGATGCCACTGCCTAAGATAGCCAGCCAGTAAGCACTCTTAAGTGCGCCTTTATATCCGAATGTGGTAATTACTCTGCCAATAGGAATTGACGCTAATAATGGAACACAAAAAAATATCAATGATATAAAGCTAGAGCTTGTATTTGTCAGGGAGTAATGTTGTTTAATATAAGGGACGGAAACTGCTGTCAGTGCCGTGATTACACCCCATATAAAAAATGTTGCATTCAATATACACATTGAATAAAAATTGCTTTGTTTTTTCATGTTGCCGTCAATAAAACTTATAAAACATAGTTCAGATATAGAGGAGGCACACCTCCTCTATTAATGGCTTTTACTTGAGTAAGTAAGAGTTGATCTGACCCGGTGTCAATACTGAGATATCACCATCTTCTTCTTGTCCAAGCATATTGGCGGAGGATATGACTCTCATACCATTATCTGACTGTAGCTCACCAACCTTTATGGTGCTTTCTGTACTGTTGTACATTCTCAATAAATAATTACCATCGCGAGTTTTCAATAAAGTGCTGAATGCCGCTTCGGAATCTGTTAATTCACACAGACTGAAATGGTTCGGGACTTTGAAATTCAATGGGTTAGTATGGAAATAACTAATATTGAATTCACCCGTACGCGATAGCAACTGCTCGTGGTAATAACCATCTAACTTGGCGAAGTTGACATAATGATGTCGAATTGCATTAGCCTGATATGACTGACCAAGATGCAGTGCCAGATTAAACGACAGAGTTTTCAGCAGTTGGCTATCCGGCGTTGGGATAATCTTTTCTGCCAAACCGCTGGCACGACCTGGCCTGCGAGATAAATCAGGTAAACCAAAATGTCCACAACTGCGGAATAGCGTGATGGCGAGTGTGTCAAACTCGTCTCCAATGACCTGGTATTCTTTGCAACCGTGCGTCAGTACGCTGATGTAATGGTCGTCACCTATCAATGAAACATAGTTCAGCAACGGCGACGTGGTTGTAGGCTCTTCAACGAATCCTTTCTCACGCCAGTCTTTCAACTCAGCAGGTTGTGTCTCGCGCGATACCTCGAAGAAAGGTGTACCCGCACGGGAGAACAGGCTCGCTATCTGGCTATTGACCCGCATGCGCAGGCGATGGTTCTTGCTCTTATTATCAACCGTGATATTCAGACCGATAAGCTCAGAACCCTTCTTGAGTACCATTTCAATCACAAACGGCAGCGTTTGATCGGCTTTTTGTTCAGCACGGCTCTCAAGATTATCAGGTATTTGCCATTGCCCGCTCAGCGTCATTACCTGAGAGTGGGAATGCAGCACAACATCCACATCAGCTTTGTCGAGAGCCAGCGCGAGGCACCAATCCTGCTCTGGTGGACAGTGATCATAGTTATCACCAGCATCACCGTCATTCTCAAACGACAGGATATTGGTGAATGTTTTGCCAAGACGTAAATCTGTCAGCGCCAGTGCACCATCTTTCATCGCCACTTTATAGAAGGCATTCTCGATAACCTGATCGGGAGTGACCGTCGGCAGAGTTCGGCAATCAGATGCAATATTGTCATCAACTTCCAATACCTTGTAACCAAAGGCAGGAAGATGAATCTCAACTTCTATTTCAGTTAAGAAATAGTATTTATTTTTCTCATGAAGGCTTTCATCTTTACGCCAGATGCCACCATAGTCACGATTTTGATTAATCACGCAATACGGTACTTGCTCATTGTTATACCAAAGGCTGAAATCTTCACCTTTAGTGAATACGCGATATCTGGCAACCAGATTACTGTGTTCTGGTAGGCTATTGAGTACAATAAGCGGCGAACGACCGGCTGGAATATCACAGCTCAGCGCCAACTTGCGCAGCATGTAAACATGCGTGCTTTCAGCAAGTTCGTGCGCCATTTTCAGTCGTTCAAATATCCGGGCATTGGTTCGGTCTGTGTTGGTGCATACACTGTGTGTCTGAGCACGAGCAAGCAAACGCCAGATTTCGTCGATAAGACCCTGTTCCCAGGGCAACCCGAGTTTGTCGGCAATTGCCATCAACGGTTGTACGTTGTAGGTCATCAGACGTTCGATTTTATCGTGCAACTGTTTGATATCGTAACGTACTGAGTTAATCGACTTGTGTACACGTGAGTACTGAGTATCAAGGAATTCACCGTAATAAACCGGCAAGGTGTCTCCGCATACGGCTTGTAGACGCTCAAAATATTGATCAAAGGTCGTCTCAACGAAGTGGTATTCGTCTGATTCGGCATTATATTGAGCCAGCTTCTCTTTGAAATCAGGGCGGATTGGTGTTTGATCATTCCCCATGGTCAGCAGGAACTCTTCAAACGGCGACTTACTGGCGATCAACTCGAGCGGAGTCATGGCGTTTGTTTTGCATTCAGATGCCAGATCTTTAGACAGCAGTTTTCCGCTAAAAAATGGATCATAAGACCAACCGTAGCCATCGATCAGGACATTGGTAATCACCCGGCTATTGCCCGGCCCATTCCAGAAAAACTCTGTCGGCAATTTATGTTTGTCGCCCATACCACGGCGGAATGAAAATTTGGTGATACCGACACCGTTAAAAATTTGCGGGAAATCTACTGGATGACCAAAGCTGTCTGGCAGGTAAGACACCATGGAAGAGCCGCCAAGGCTATTGGCGTATTCAATCCCCAGACGAAGGTTGTTGATCATCGCCTCGCCACTGACAGCAAAGGTTTCTGTCTGTGTGTGCCATGGCCCAATAAACAGATGCTTTGCCTTGATTAAGGCTTCAATCCGGCTTCTGTCCTCCGGACAGACAGAAAGATAATCTTCAACAATGGCAGTCTGCCCATCCAGCAGAAAATGATCAACGGCCCCATTTTCCAGCATCGAAAGCGTTTCACGCATATGGTATACAAGCTGAACCTGGGACTCACGGTCCGTGAAATACCACTCGTTATCCCAGTGAGTTTGATAAACAACGTGGCCAAGCTTCTTCGTCATAATAATCGCCAAATAATTTGTATGGTATTGAGCCCTTTTCGACAGATCGGGGCAATCATCGCTAATTCTCAGAAATCCTGGTGCAATGGGGTTATCACTTATCCCCATACTCAACGGAGCCGGAGCCAGGATTTCTCATTGGATTACGTTACGTCGCTAAATTGTGTTGTACTTGATGACGGGGCTTAGCCCTGAGTCGCGATGTAATCTTCAAGCTTAATTCTCAGTCTATCGACGCTTGCGCCATAAATGGCTTGTACACCGCCTTCCAGCACCACTACTTCCATAGCACCCAACTTCATCCATAGCTTTTTATCGCTATTAACGATTTGGTGATCTTTCACCTCTATGCGCAGGCGAGTGAAGCAGTTGCCAACGGAGATAATGTTCTCTTTCCCGCCGAGTGCTTCGACGATCCTTGCAAACTTGGATTCATCACTACTAACCAGATTGCTCAGCGCACTCTCTTTCGCTGGTTCATCCGTTTCGCCATCCGGCTCGCGCCCCAACACAGTGATGTCAAACTTGACTATCAAATAGCGGAATACAGCGGCATAGACGGTGGTAATGCCCAGGCCAATGACAAACCACAGAGCCAGTTCCCACCAGCGCCCGAGCACGCCACCGACCTGGAGGATGCCGGAAGCAACCACGTTTACCAGACCAAACAATTTCCAGGTGAAGATCTGCTCGCCAAAGAGGGTGCTGAGTAGGTCTGGGATCATCGCAAATGTAGACAGCATCAACACATGCACGCCGTAGAGGATTGGTGATACCAGAACGAACATGAATTCCAGTGGCTCGGCAAAGCCGGTGAAGATAACGGCGGTAGCGGTACTGATGTACAACGCTTTTACTTTCTTGGTGCGCTTCTCTTTAGGAATGGAGAAGAACATGCCAATGGCGGCACCAGGCAGGGCAAAGAGACCCGTGATGTCCTGGGCATAGTAAATATTGCACATGTTCGGGGTATCGAAGACACGTTGTGCCATCGCCGGTTGCCCCTGGTTGACCAGGTTTACAATCTCATCCAGGCGTGCCGGGCAAACCTGCGCAACACCAATCAAATTAACCTGTTGCAGGGTTGAATAGAGTGTACCTCCGACCGGAGTGTATTCAAAAACATAGTTGGTAATGTGGTGCATGCCGATAGTTCGTAAACCGACTTCCAACAGTGTTTTCACAAATGGAACATAAAATGCTCCTGAGTTTTCTACTGCACGTGCAAGGTGATCCAGACCAGTCCCGATGATAGGCCAAACAACCATGACCACGAGTGCCAGCGCCAACGCATAGAAGAACGTCACCAGCACGGTAAAGCGTTGACCGTTGAAGAAATCCAGCCACATCGGCAGCCGTTCAAAGTTTTTGAATTTTTCCCACAGATGCGCCGAAAGCGCGCCCACGATGATGGCGCCGACCACGCCGACACGCATGGTCACCACGCCAAATACTGACTCAAAGAGTACGTGGTAATTAGGGTTCTTTTCAGGTGACAGCAGGTCAGTTGCGGTGACTAAACCCGCGACGTCTTTAAAGTGGCTGAAGTAGACGAGGGACAATTCACCTAAGAGCTTATTGAAGGTCAGGAAAAACAGACCAGCAATCACCACGACACCAGCTTGCTTTTCTTTTGTCAGGGCCGCGGCAACGCAAAGTGCAAAGAAGAATGGCAAATTACCCAATATCACCCAGCCTGCCAGGTTCATGTATTTCCCCATAAATGAGAAAAATGAACCGATTACTGGAACGCCGCCGAGTAGTGATTCGTTCATGCCGACAGAGCCAATTGCGATCATCATTGCCGCAAATGGCAAGACGAACGTGGCGGCATATAGCATTGATTTTGCGAAAAATTGCAACTTACCTAATAAAACCTTATTCATGTTAAGCTCCAGCAGGGAGTCTGCATTGAAAATATTGTTTTCTGCCCCAGTGGCTTGGGGCAGTTAATTATTTTTATTCACTGCTTGTTTGATGCTTCAGGGTTTATGTTCTGACATATGCCTTGATGGTTGCGATGGTATGATTTTGGCTCTCACCGCTTGGGCGAATCCGGTAGCGCCCTACCGAGGCTGGGATAATAAAGGTCTCGGCATAGTGCACGACGAATGGTTCAAACGCCTGATCCAGGCTTTCCACTGTGGCTTCACGTCCTTCTATCAAGTTGAGTACCTGAACAGTGCCATGAGTATCATGCTCTACCGGTACGCTAAACCAATGTCGGCGAGTTTCGATAAATTCGCGCTCATGTAAGCCGGTGCGCTCCTCACGCCATCCTTCTCCTTCAGCGATGAGTTCAATGCGATTGACAAGATTCTGCTTAGTCCACTGAGTATCTCGCTCCCACTGGATTACCTGGCGGCCGTGCTCAAGGTGGATAGGTCTTGGTAGACCATCAAGACCCAGACGGTCCCAATCCCACAACTTGAAGGTGAAGATATAAGGAGTGGCGCTTATCTCAAGCACCATGGAACCCGCACCTGAGCAGTGCACTGTGCCAGCAGGGATAAGAAAGTGATCATGCTTACGTGCCGGGAAGCGATTGACAAAACGCTCATCGTCAAAGGACTTCTCGCCACGCTGGGCGGCAGCCAGATCACTTAACATGTCTTCTGGCTCAATACCGCTTTTAGTTCCGAGATAGACGCATGCATCAGGTGTTGCATCTAGCATGTAGTAACTCTCATCCTGCGTGTACGCCATGCCGAATTCTTGCTGGATATACTCGGTTAATGGATGTACCTGTAGGCTAAGAGGCTGGCCGCCCATGGTGTCCAGGAAGTCGAAGCGAATGGGAAACTCCGCGCCAAAGCGGGCATGCACTTGCTCACCAAGCAGTGCTTTAGGTTCACAAAGCACCAGGTTCTGCGATGGAATCTCGACACGTACAGTACCAAAACGCAAATAGAGGCTATTTTCCTCCGGTACACAATCGAAGCACCAGGCATAGTTATCAGCAGTAGGATCAAGATCGCAGACTTCTTTCATCCACTGACCACCCCAGACACCAGGGTCGAAGAATGGCACGACACGTAATGGCTGGCGCGCCGCCTGATGTAGGCCTGCGCGTAGAGCATGGCCTTCGACCAACGCAGGTTCCCCTTTGCGGTTGGTATCAAGCAGAAAATCGATGGTCGGTATCTGAGTCAGTTTATGGCGATCAAATACTCGCCATTCGATGAAGAAGGCGCGCTTGTATTGACGCAGAATATCTTCATGCTCGTTATCAGCACCCCAGTTGCCGATTTCTTTGCGACGCAGGCGTTGCTGGATTTCCCAGCGGGCAAGGTCTGCATACACTCGCACATCGCCCTCGCACACGAGGGAGGCTCCCGTCCCTATTACGACAACCAGACCACTGTTAATGGTCTCAACCTCAGCTTGCAGGCGAGCTAAATGATCAGGATCGAAAAACTCCACCAGTTTGTGAGGAGCGCGCACACCGAAGACGCGATCGTCGGTGATAAAGCGATCCAGCATCTCGAGGACTCGTTTTTCTGGCCAGCGCGCCTGCTCTACATCAATCAGATGCAGTGAACCGAACTGCTCCAACAGGCTCTGGCGTAATTCGTTTTGATCGACGCCGTGGTAGCAGTCGATAACCAGTACCACTTTTTCTTTTTGCAGGTTTGCCAGCGCGTTTTGCAGGCGCTGGGCAATATCGTCCCACCCTTGACATGCTGCACCATCATGGCCAGCAACCCGTACTTCCGGGAACTTGTCGTAGTTGGATACATAGTTTGGATTGATCATTGGCTTACTTTCTCACTGTAAATTTCTGGCGAGAAAATAAATCGATTAACCTCATGAATCAAACTGGTAAACGAGATTAATCTCACCAAACAGGTCAAAATGGTGTCGTTATTTACAGTAATGTAGAGATTAATCCCATTTAACCAAACAAGAGATACACAAATTAAGTTAATCGATATACCTTGTAATGATCATAATCACAGGACGCAAACAATGAGTAATGTCACCGTTGCCGATATTGCCCGCCACCTCGGTATTTCTACTGCCACCGTCTCGATGACGTTACGCAATAAGGGGCGAATTTCGGAACAGACGCGCCAGCGGGTACTCAAGGCGATTGATGAGCTCGGTTATGTCTATAACCAGACTGCCGCCAATCTGCGCAACAGAAGCAGCAATCAGGTTGGCCTGCTGCTTCACGATATCACTAACCCGTTTTATGCCGAGATGACGGCAGGCCTTAGCCGGGAAATGGAGAATCACGACCTGATGCTGTTTCTTGCCAATAGTGAGGAATCAGCCGATCGGCAGCAGCAATTCATGGATTCATTACAGCGCAACAATGCTGCGGGCATGGTTATCTGTGCCGCCCAGCCTACTCCGCACCGCTTCTTCGAGAGTCTGCAGCGCCGTTGTATGCCTACTATTCTGGTGGTACGACCGGTGCCGGATGTGGCTATCGACTTTGTGGGGACCGATAACTTTCTCGGCTGTCAAATGGCGACTGAACACCTGCTCCGGCTCGGCCATCGCCATATTGCCTTCATCGGCGGGCAAACCGTGTCTATCAGCCGTTCCCGGCGTCTTGGGGGGTATATGAGCAAGTTGATAGAACACGGTATCGCGCCTAATCAGGAGTGGATAATCTCCTGTGGCGCCAACCGTAACGATGGGACTCAGGCAATGATGACCATACTGGAGAAACATCCTGAGGTGACGGCCGCTGTCTGTTACCAGGATGTGGTAGCGCTCGGCGCTATGCTGGCTTTGCGTAAACAGGGGAAAGTCGTTGGGTGTGATTTCGCGTTGGTGGGTTTTGACGATATCCCAGAGAGTGCACTGGCGGAATCCGGTGTCACTACCGTCTCAGTTGCGGCACGCGAAATCGGCCGCAAAGCGGGTGAACTGCTGCTGGAGCGTATTGCGGGGAATGATGAACCAGCCAAGAGTGTTATCCTCGTGCCTACTCTGGTAATCCGTCAATCCTGCGGTAGTTAATCAATTCAGACGCGACAGGCTATCGTCAAGGATAGCCTGTTCGATGTCCTCGGAACTGACACCTCCGAGGTGGTTGTGGCGCTTGATCCGATTTTAGAATACGTCAATACAACCACCGCAACGGCACACTCAGGAAAACACTACCGTAAATCGCGCCCCTCCCAGTGGTGAGTCATCAACACGTATCTCACCGTTGTAGCTATGCACAATCTCGGCGACCATGGCGAGGCCGATGCCCTGGCCGGGCGAGTTGTTGGCGCGTCTTCCGCGCTGAAAGATCTGCTGTGAGTCGTCCGGATGAATACCGGGGCCATCATCTTCAACGGTAATTCTGAGCAGGCCATGGTTACCGCTCACCGTCACGCGAATATCGCTGATGGCGAACTTAAAGGCGTTATCGAGCAGGTTGCCCATGAGCTCCATTAAGTCGCCTTGCTCACCGGCAAAGAAAACGTCGTCATCGAATTGAAAGCGCGTCTGTAGCTTTTTGTGGCGATAGATCCTCGCCAGGCTCGCCAGCAGTTTCTCAATGAGCGGCACAGGTTCGGTGCCTTTGCCTGCAAGGCGTCTGTGGCCGGTGACGGCGCGACGTAACTGATACTGGATGATTTGATCCATCGTGACGACCTGCTCGTTGATGTTGTCATCGATCGCGTGCTTGAGTTTGAGCTCTTCGGCGGTGAGCTGAATCAGGGCCAGACGGGTCTTCAGGCTGTGAGCCAGATCGTTAAGCGCATGTTGGTAGCGCTGGGTCTGTTGTCGCTCGTTGTTCAGTAACTGATTGATAGACCGGGTCAACGGCTGGAGTTCCCGTTCATAGTCGCTGGAGAGCGTATGTCGTTTGCCTTCGCGAATATCATGCAGATGGTTGGCGATGGTTCGCAGTGACGAGAGGCTCCAGAAACTGGTGAACAACAGCAGGGCGCCGAGCAGCGCGTAGGCCAGCAGGGCCTGGCGAATGCACCGGTAGAGGTAGGCGCGGGTCTGCGCCTGATAACGCTCGGTGGAGTCGATCATCACCACATAATAGGTGGTGGGGATATCACCATGGTTGTGCGTAAAACGCAGTCTGTAGATGAAATAACTCTCGCCGCTGCGGGTGGTATAGCGTTCAAAAAAGTAGTCCTGGTCGACGCCCCCAAGAGAGGTCTGCAGGTCCTGGCAGAGGGTATTCCTGGACTTGATCAACGCTGGCATGTGCAGGCTGGACCAGCTCAGTTGGCCATCGGCGCGGCAGATAAGCGTGTCCAGTTTGAGGGCGATAGCCTCCGGCGCGATAGCGCTGAACTCCACACTGTCATCGGGGTCCGGGCGCTGCGAGGAAAGTATCCTTGAGAGATCCTCCTGTATGCGGGCGCTGGCCTTCTGGGACTGCTCCTCAAGATGGCCCCGGTAGAGGACGTAGACTGAAAAGGCCATGATGACCGCGATGACCAGCATAGAACTTAACATCAGCTTAAGGTGAAGGGAGCGGAGGAACCGTTTCATGGTGTTCTTAACGCAGAGAAAGAGAGCCGGCAGCCGTCATTAGCTACAGGAGAGATTAAAGATATAGCCCTGACGGCGAATGGTAGAGATAGGCTGGATGGTGCCTTCTGGATCCAGCTTTTTACGCACTCTGCTTACCATGACTTCAACAATATTGGGGTCTCCTTCACCGTCGCCGTAGAGTTGATCAAGCAACTGTTGTTTGGAGACGACCTGACGGGCGTTGCGCATCAGATATTCGAGCGTCTGATACTCAAAGCTGGTCAATACCGTGGGTATCCCGGCGATAGTCAGTTCTTTACGGGAGAGATCCAGTTCATAGTCCCCGGCGACCACCCTGGGGGAGATGAAACCGGCGCTGCGCCTGACCAGCGCATTAAGCCGCGCCAGCAGTTCGTCCTTCTGAAAGGGTTTTACCAGATAGTCATCGGCCCCGGCTTCCAGCCCCTCAACCTTGTTTTGCCAGTTGCCGAGCGCCGTCAATACCATGACAGGGAAGGGGATCTTCTTCGCCCTTAGCGCCCTGATAAGCTGCAAGCCGCCCATATCCGGCAGGCCCAGGTCGATGATCGCGACATCAATAGGGTAATCCGCCGCATAGTGCAGCGCCACCTGAGCACTGCCCGTGCTGTAGACCTGATTATGGGTCTCGGTCAGCAGGGTTGTCAGATGATGATTAAGCAGCTTGTCGTCTTCGACCAGAAGTATTTTCATCAGATTTATCAGTATTGGAGGCGAATTACTCAATTAGAAGACGTCGACCATGGGAGTGTCAATAAAGACATAGGATTGTTCTGGATCAAATAACGGTTGCAGAATGAGCGAGTTTTGTACCTCGCCTGGGCGTCTGCCCTTGATTCCCCAGAGGAAAAAACCGTATCAGGACATCAGGTTGCGGGTTGGTAAAAGTCTTCTTGGGTATTAAGCAGTCTGCGTATTAATAGCTGTTGGTTAGCCAGTAACCGGCCATTGTGATCGTTGAGTTTCTTGCAGCGAACGACGCTGCGCTCCAGCCGGTGCCACTGCGCGAGCAGCGCGTCGGAGGCGGCGTCCGGCAGTTTGCTGGCCAGGCGCTTCAGATCGTCGCTATTGGCCTTCAACCCTAAAGAGTGAAGCAGTTTAACCCGAAGTTCGGCCCGGCCGCGCAGGGTGTGCAGCAGCTGTACCTGCTGTTCATTGTTGTGGTGGATGGCCGGGTTATTACGCCGAATCAGGTTGCTGTTTTGCTCCGTAAGCAACTGCTCCATTTGCTCCCAGGAGACCACATCCTGATTGATGCCTGTAATCAACTGACGCACGCGATCGATAGCTTTACTCAAAACGGCTTATCTCCCACTTTGGTAGAAATTCATCATGTCCGCCGCCAGATCCTCGCTGCTAACGGCAAGCTTACCGTTGTTGAGCAGGGTCATGACGTTAGCCACTTTGTCATGGTCAATGTCAGGGTATTGGTTAAGCTCATTGGCCAGCGCGCAGGTCAGCGCCGAGGACACCGGAACATTAATCGGCACTTCGACAGGAAACTCTGCGGACGGCAGGGTGAACTGCTCGTTAAACGTTTTCTTCGCGCCGTCCTTTTGCGCGAGCGCGACCTCTGCCGATGCATTGACCTGCTGAGGTTTGTTGCTTTCGCTCGCGGCGATCTCCGACGCGGCCTGAGTTTGCCGGGCATACGCGCCCTGCAGAGAACTCTCGGTAAGGTTACCGTTTGGTGACGTAATATTCATAATCAAACCACTCACAACAAACTGACAAAATGACATACTTCCCGCCATTTCGATGGCTAAGGTAATACGTGACTAAGGTTAGATAAGCGACCGTTATGGCGCCGGACTTTAGCCATCAGCGTATTTTTTACGAAAAATGTTCAGCGTCCTGCCTCCCGGGGTCTGCGAGGGCATGGCACAGCTCATACTCCAGCCAATCGGCAAGACCGAGCCAGTCTTCCCGCTCCTGACAGGCGAGGATAGCAGACATTATCTGCGGTAACTGGCGTTGCGTCTGCGCCGGGAGCGTGGGCAGTAAGGGTAGCAGCAATTTCAGCAGAGGTGGAAGCGCCAGTGCCGCATCCAGGGATAACCCCAGGCGAAATTGTTCGGCAAGCGTCGTGAACTGAGCGGAAAGGGTCATAGGGTGAACTCCGGATGATAGCGGCAGCCCGCGATGGCGGCGCCTTCCCGGCTGCCGTTGTAAAAACGGACCTCGGGATGCGCGGCAATATAGCGCTCAAGCTGGATACGATAGCCCGTGAAGCTGATATTGGTGCTGATGCGCCTCTCGTGTCCATCCATCGCCCAATGCCTGGCTTGCTCAAGCGTCGTATTCAACGCCCCCACCGCCCAGCCGGTATGGGTTTCCCCTCCAGGAAAAGCGAAATCTGCGCCCAGCAGAGTGACCTCATGGCACCCCATCTGTACGGCCAGATCAACGGCGGGATGGATGACGCTCCCGCCGGAATAAAGCATGGCTTTTGGCTGCGTTTTGCACAACGTTTGGTACAGCGGGCTACTGGAATAGGCCGCCAGACGCTGGCCGCGCCAGGCCTTTAACGTTCGGGTAGGCACCAGAGGGAAATAGACGAGCCCGCAATCGGCGGGCGGAAGTTTTTCTTCATCAATAAGGTGGTCGATGGAAACGACCCAGTCTGGCCGGATGTCGTGCGCAAACAGCGCCCGGCAGGCGGTATCGACAGCGATCAATAGCGGCCGTGCGGGATGATGCTGCAAGGCGTGTAAGCGGGATAAATGCACTTTCAGCGTCGGACCGGCCCCGATGACGAATGCCGCACGACCCGGGGCGCTGCCGAAGAGCGCGGCGACATCGCCGTCCTGCCGCAACAAAGAGTGATTATCGGCAAGGCGCTGGCGCAGCTGGGGAAGATGCTGTTCATAACGACGATTGGTATGGGGAAGCGTCATTTCCCTGATGAGGCGGTCGCGTATCCGGCTCGCTTTATCTTCCGCCAGACGCAATTCGGCGGGTAACGCAAAGAAGGGGAGGCGGATTTCCTCTTCGTCGGCAGCCAACGCCAGACAGACTCTGGGATCCTGTAACCAGTCCTGATTCTCCAACAGCGAAAGCGTGAGTACGAACAGCTCGCGGTTCATGATGAAGACATCAAGATGCGCCAGCGCGGGGCGGCGCAGCAACTCGCGGGGTAGATCGCCAAGCCCGGCGCCATAGAGACTCAGGTGTGATTTTGCCGGCAGGCTATTGGCCTGCTGGCGCGCTTCTGCGGCCCGGTCATGGCGGCTGGTGAGCTGGATGCCGTCGATAAGCAGCGTGCCGCAATGCCCCTCCATGATGCTGGCGGCTGACAGAGGCTGAGTCTGCGCGAGCGTCGTTGCCAGCGTCGGCCAGCGGCGGGCAATGATGGCAAGGTGTTGGGTCAGACGTTCATCAGACATCGTGTGGGCTCCCCGTCAAAATCGGGAAGCTAAGCAAGAACCATGCCGTTTTTTATTTTGACGCAACCGCCGCCGGGGCTTCATTGGAAATCAGCAACTGACCGGGAGCGGATACCGCAGCGGAAATAACTTTTCCGCTTTTTTCATTTTTCACGCCGATGATTTCCCCCTTCTGCCCATCCTGCAGGGCTATCCCTGCCATGGATATGGACATATCCCCGTCGGCCAGCGTCAGGTGCACTTTATCGCCTTTGCGCACGAGCATGGCCGCTTCGAGCAGTCTGTTACGCACGGGCTGACCTGCCCGCAATGACCTCAGCGGACGCCGACCGATGGCCTGAGCCGGATCGATCAGGACATCGTCCTGTTGGGCCGTCAGCAGAATTTGGGTGACCGCGAGGTCGCTCGCCTGCAAAACGTGGTCCTGGCTGAGCGCGTTCCTGGTAACCACGACGGGCATTAAAACCGAGATCTGGCTACGGGTCGTTACCAGCCAGCCGGGGGAGTCTGGGCAGCGTACGCGCAGGGGTTGTCGACCAATGGGCAGATTCGTCTGGGCATCCTCGGCCTGGTAGGGCTGACGGCAGGGAGGAAGCTTACTGACCGCATCGGGGATGACGACCTCAATCTGCCACTGGTAATCGCGCCAGTTGACGCGCCCGGCGTGCTGGAGGAAACGCTGTTGCCAGTAGGCGCTGACAAATTGCTTCAGGGCTCCGGTATCAACGCCGGGCGCCGGCGGCGGATTTTGCGCCGCTGGCGTCGCAGCGGCCACCACGGCTGGCGAGACCAACAGACATAACCACACTGCGAGACTGCGGCACAACAAACCCGCCTTCCGCCGTGTCGTTAGCCGGGAGAAGCGACAGATAAAATTTGTTGGCACGAGAATTGCTAAGAGTGGTGGTGTATGTCGTTTCATCTCTACTGAACTGTAAGGAGGAGGATGGATGGGAATAAGTTTCGAAAAGGCGCTTGGCATTCATCCAGAGGCGCTCAATTTTCGCGTTGAGCGTAGCAGGGTCCTCGCCAGTAATCTAGCCAATGCTGATACCCCTAACTACGCGGCGCGGGATCTGGAGTTTCGTCTCGCGGTTCCCGAGGGCCGTGGTTCCTCCCCTGATGACATTGTCGCGCCTGTCCCGGCAATGAGCATGACCCAGACCGGGATGAACCTGAAATATCGGCAGCCCTGGCAGGTGAGCCGCGATGGCAACACGGTCGAAGCCGGTATCGAACAGGCGCGGGTTGCTGAGAATTCAATGGATTTCCAGACCAGCCTGGAATTCCTCAACGGCAAGTTCAACGGACTTGCGACTGCCATTGATGGCAAGTAATCACTCCACATTAACCAGCAAGACGAGACAGAAATACGCTATGTCCTTCGGAAAAATTTACGACATCGCCGGTACTGCCATCAACGCAAACAGCCTGAGGCTTAACACCATCTCGAGCAACCTGGCCAATGCCGACGCCATCAGCGGCAGCGAAGCCGGGGCTTATCGCTCCCTGAAGCCGGTTTTTAGCACCATTTACAACGATCCTACCCTGAGCGTCACCGAACGCGCCGCGTCGGCCGGGGTGACGGTACAGGGGATAGTGCAAACGGATCAGCCCGTACAAAAACGTCACGAGCCGGATAACCCGTTGGCAGACAAGGAGGGGTATGTCTACTACTCCAACGTCAATGTGGTCGAGGAGATGGCGGACATGCTCTCCGCCTCGCGTAACTATGAGGCCAACGTCGAGATGCTCAACCAGGCGAAAAGCATGCAGCAGAGTCTGCTGCGCTTAGGAGACAGGGTCTGATGAACCTGGCGGCTCTCAATCCCATGAGTACCTATCCGGGTAACCGCCTGCCGGGCTCACCGAACATGCTGTCTCAGGTCAACAGTATGGTGGCGCCGGCAAGCACCTCCAGTCCCCAGTCTGCGACGCCGCCGCCCACGGCGGCGGTGACCGAGTCCACCCCAGAGGAGCCGGAAGACCCGAGCGATGGCTCTGATTCGGGGGAAAGTACCGCGCCGCCTCAGGTGGCCAACGTGTTTGTCGAGCTGATGCTGGCGCAGTTGACCTATCAGGACCCCACCAACCCGGTCGACAGTACCGAGTTTGTGACCCAGATGGCGATGTTCGCGCAGGTGACCAGTATGGAATACATGCGCATGACGATGAATGCCCTCTATGCCGTCGAAGAGAACAACCTCGTGGTATCGACCGAGCAGTTGATCGGCAACACGGTGACCGCGCCGGATGACTCGGTCACGCTGGGCCCTGATACCTTACTGGAAGGGGAGCTGGTGCTGGATAAGGACTACGACAACGTCAGCATTCGGATCTATGACGAGTTCGACGCAGAAGTGGGCACCGTCACCCTGGGGCCGCAGACGGCAGGCGAGGTCAGCTTTACGCTGGATGGCAATGTCCTGGGGCTGCCAGCGGGCGAGTATCGCATTGAGGCCGAGACGGTCATCGGTGACGAAATTGGCACCACACCGACCTATTTCAGCGGCGTTGTGAACTCCGTGACCCTCAAAGGACAGGAAGGTCTGATGCTGGATGTCGAAGGGGTCGGCATGGTGCCGTTGTTTGATATTTCGAAGATCAGTGCTCCTCCGACACAAGGAGGGGACGATACCACAGAGGATACGAAACTATGAGTTACGCAATCTCGGTAAGCGGCCTGAACGCCGCCAGCCAGAGCCTGAACACCATCAGTATGGATATCGCCAACGCCGCAACCGTTGGCTACATGGAGTCGACCACCACCTTCTCGGCCCTCTATGCAGGCGGTCAGGCGGCAGGGGTATCGTCGGGCTACACCACCCAGAACTTCTCCGCACTGGGCACCACCACATTCACCGGGCGCGACCTCGATATGGCGATCACCGGGGATGGGTTCTTCATCACCCAGGGCAGTGATGGTCAGACGTATTACACCCGCGCCGGTAACTTCCATCAGGATGAAGACGGCTACATCGTCGACAGCAATGGCAACCGGGTACAGGGGTATCCGGTCGACGCCAACGGCAACATCATGACCGGCCAACTGGGCGATCTGCAGCTGAAAAGCGGCTCCATGCCGCCGCAGTCGACCAGCGATATCGATTTGGGGATGAACCTGGATCAGAGCGAAGAGGTGATTGACCGCACCACCGTCCCGTTTGATCCGGCCGATCCGAACAGCTATCACAGCACCAACTCCACCGTGGTCTATGACTCCATGGGCAACCAGCACACCGTCTCCCAGTACTACACCAAGACGGCGGACGGCACCTGGGAAGTGCAGGTGTATGTCGATGGCCAGGATGCAAACGCTTATTGCACGCCTGCTGGACCGCAACAACTGGTATTCGATGCCAACGGCAACCTGGTTTCCGGCGGCAACTTCACCCTGAGCATTCCTGAAGGCGACCCTCTGCTTAGTGGCGCCAGTACGCTGACCATTGATGTCGATCTGACGCAAACCACCCAGTATGCAGCGCCGTTCAGTAACCAGCTGAACTCCTCTAACGGTTACCCGGCAGGCGATCAGACCGGCGTGACAGTGGATGAGTACGGCAACATCTATGCGACCTACTCCAACGGCGAAACGATGCTGCAAGGGCAGATCGTGCTGGCGACCTTCCCGAACCCGGAAGCCCTGGCTGTCGCAGACAACACCAGCTGGACCCAGACGTCCACATCCGGGATGCCGCTCTACGGCACGCCAGGAACCGGGGTATACGGTGAGATTGAATCCCAGTCGCTGCAAAACTCCACGACCAACGTGACCGCCGAAATGGTTTACATGATGGAAGTACAGCGTAACTACCAGGCGAACACCAAGGCTATCGCGGTGCAGAGCCAGCTTGATCAAGTGTTAATGCAGGCCATCTGATGGATAAGTTGATCTACACCGCCATGAGCGGTGCGAATCGCAGCATGTTGTCCCAGCAGGTGCACGCGAACAACCTTGCCAACGTCAACACCACCGGTTTTCGCGCCGATTATGAGCGCGCCCGCAACTATGCCGTCGGAGGGGACGGCTTTGCCACCCGGCAGATGGCCGTGCCTATGGGGATCGGCAGCAGGTTTGCGCCGGGCGCGCTCGAGCATACCGGGAATGAACTGGATATTGGCATCCGCGGCGAGGGCATGCTGGCGGTGGAGGTCAACGGTCAGGAACGCTATACCCGCGCTGGCGCTCTGCATATCAACGAGCGGGGCACCCTGATGCTGGATCAGTACCCGGTTCTGGATATGGATGGTCAACCGATTGAAGTGCCTGATTTCCGGTCTGTCAACATCACCGAACAGGGGCGGGTCAGCATCGTTCCCGACTCCGGCGGCGAGGTGCTGTTGGAAGTCGCCACCCTGAAGCGGGTGAAGCCCAATGCCGCGGATCTGGTCAAGGATGCAGATGGTTTCTTCCGTCCCCGCACCGCAAATGCCTCGCTGCCCGCGGATGACAGCGTGGCGGTGGCGAGCGGTTTCCTGGAAGCCAGTAATGTGAATCCGGTTGAAGAGATGGTCGCCATCCTGAGCACCAGTCGTCAGTTTGAACTCCAGGTCAAGATGATGAAAACAGCGGAAGAGCTCAGCCAGGCGTCGACGCGTCTGATCCGCCCGGTCTGATAACGAATGAAGTGAGAAAATTATGCAAGGTACCCTTTTTGTTAGTCAGACAGGTCTGACTGCCCAGGACGCCAAGATGACGGTCATCTCCAACAACCTGGCGAACGTTAACACCATTGCCTTCAAGAAAGACAGGACCGTTTTCAACGATCTTTTCTATCAAAAGCAGTTCCAGGCAGGCGCGCAGATGGATGCGCAGAACCAGCGTCCGAACGGTTTGCAGATTGGCACTGGCGTCCAGGTGATGGGCACCCAGAAGATGTTTGTGCAGGGCTCCGCGCTGACCACAGGCGCTGAGACCGATGTCTCTATCATCGGCAAAGGTTTCTTTCAGATAGAGATGCCGGACGGCACCACGGCCTATACCCGTGACGGGCAGTTCCATATCAACAGCGACGGCATGCTGGTCAACGCGGCGGGTCTGCCTTTGATTCCCCAGATAACGATTCCTGAGAATGCGACGGGGATCAGCATCGGGACTGATGGAACCGTCTCCGCCGTGGTCGCAGGTTCGGCTGAACCGGAAGAACTGGGCAACATTACGTTGGCCAGTTTTATCAACTCCGGGGGGCTGGAGCCTATCGGCGGAAACCTTTTCCTTGAAACTCAGGGCTCCGGCGCGCCGACTGAAGGGGTTCCGGGTGAGGACTATTTCGGCACCGTCAAACAGGGAACGCTGGAAGGCGCTAACGTCAACGTGGCGCAGGAGATGGTCGACATGATAGCGACCCAGCGGGCCTACGAGATGAATGCCAAGGTGATGACCGCAGCCGATGAGATGCTGCAGACCCTCAACCGGATGCTGTAAGGAATAACATGAGTAATTGGCCCAAAGGGTGCGCCCTGGTGGTGATGGGGCTGTTGATGCAGGGGTGCGCGCCGCGCGCGCCTGAATCGCAAAATCCGCCGGAAGAGGAGAGTTTTGCCCCGCCGCAACTGGAGTCCCAGCCGGTCACCTATGCAAGCCAGGGAACCTTGTATAACCGCAGCTACGTCATGACCCTGTTCCAGGACCGGCGTGCCTACCGGGTTGGCGACATGCTGACGGTTTCCCTGGATGAAAAAACCACGTCCAGCAAGCAGGCGGACACTCGCTATGGTAAGAGCAGCGATGCCTCCATTGGCGGGGATTCCAGCACAAGCTCAGGCACCCCGAAGAATTTTTCCGGAAACATCAACGCCAATCGTGATTTTGATGGCAGCGCTCAGAGTTCGCAGAAGAACTCATTACAGGGCGCGATTACCGTGGTGGTGGCCAGTGTGCTGCCCAACGGCAATTTGCAGGTGCGGGGCGAGAAATGGCTCAAACTCAACCAGGGCGATGAGTATATCCGTCTCAGCGGACTGGTGCGGGTCGAGGATATTGATGGCCTGAACCGGGTTTCCTCCCAGCGTCTTGCGGATGCCCGTATCAGCTATACCGGTCGGGGAACCATGGCGGATAGTAACAATCCGGGTTGGCTGACCAAATTTTTCTACAGTCCTTTGAGCCCGATCTGATCATGAGGCAAAGCATGCGCATTGTGTTGATATGTTGGCTGGCCCTGCTGCCTGCGTTCGTGCAGGCCAAGGCGACGCCGCTGCTGAACCTGGTGGAGATCGGCGGAGAGCGGAAAAACCAGTTGGTGGGTTATGGGCTGGTGGTCGGGCTGGATGGCTCCGGGGACCGTAACCAGGTGACCTTTACGGCGCAGTCCATGAGCAACATGCTGCGCCAGTTCGGGATCCAGGAGGAGAACCAGGCCAAAACCAAGAACGTTGCGGCGGTCTCCATTCATGCGGAAATCAGCAATGTGACCTCTCCGGGTCAGGTGATTGATATCACCGTCTCCTCCGTCGGCGACGCCAAGAGCCTGCGCGGCGGCACCCTGTTGCTGACGCCGCTCTACGGGGTGGATGGCGAGGTGTATGCCTTCGCCCAGGGCAACCTGGTGGTGGGCGGCGCGTCTGCCCAGGGGAGCGATGGCTCCAGCGTGACGGTGAACGTCCCGACGGTCGGCCGGATCCCGGGCGGCGCCGTGGTGGAAAAGGCGGTGCCTTCCCACTTCACGGAGAACGCCTACGTCAACCTGAACCTCAAGACGCCGAGCTTCAATTCGGCGCGCAATATTGAAAGGGCGATTACCGCCCGGTTCGGCGGCGGGGTCGCCTCGGCCTATAACGCAGGCTCGGTGCGGGTCAAGGCACCGACCGATCCCAGTATGCGGGTGAATTTTCTCGCGATGCTGGAAGAGTTGCAGATTCAGGAAGGGCGTCTGCGCCCGCGTGTCGTGCTGAACAGCCGGACGGGCACTGTCGTGATGAGCGATACCGTCTATGTGAGAAAAGCCGCGGTCACCCATGGCAACCTGACGGTGGCGATAAGTGAAGATACCCAGGTGAGCCAACCGAATGCGCTGGCCGGGGGGACGACGGAGAAAGTTCGCCGTTCAACGGTGAATATGACGGAACAGCAGGCGCGAATCACCGTCATGCCAGAAGGCACCTCTCTGGACAAGATAGTCAAGTCATTGAATGAGCTGGGCGCCACGCCAAGCGATCTGATGTCCATTTTGCAAGCGCTGGACGAAGCGGGCGCGCTGGATGCTGACTTAATCGTCATATAACACGGGAACGGAAATGAAGCCTATTGAGCGGCCAGAGAGAGCCTATTACGACCTGCAATCCCTCAACAAGATCAAGATGGAGAACCCGCAAGAGGCGCTTGAGCAGGCCGCGGCCTTGTTTGAAACGCATTTCCTTAAAACGGTGCTTAAACATATGCGCGATGCCACGGATGCCCTGGCGGCAGAAGAGTCGCCGTTTTCCAGCGATACCCAGCGTTTCTATCGCGATCTGAACGATGAACAACTCGCCCAGCGGCTGAGCGGTCAGGGGTCGTTTGGCCTGGCGCACATGCTGGTCAAGCAGTTCAGCCAGACCCCCTCCCAGGGGGAACCGACAGGGGCATTTAAGTCTGGAGAGAATAAGGTCGCTCTTAAAGGAAACGAGGACGCACCTGGCAGAGCGGTACTGGAGGAAGGGATAAACGGTTATGCCAGTTTATCTCCCCAACGCGGCAAGTCAGGACAGTAACCCTCATTCACCGAGTTTGTAGCGAGAGTTGAATACCATGAGCAATATGATGCAGATCGGGATGTCGGGCTTGCAGGCATCACAAGCCTGGCTGAACGTGACCGCCAGTAACGTCGCCAACGCCAACACGCCGGGCTACAGCCGACACACCTTAGCGGTGACCACCAATGCCGACGGTACGGTGAGTATTGATGGCGTGCAGCGGATTTCCGATCAGTACCTGGTGGCCCAGGCGTGGGATGCGGGTACTGAAGTGGGCTACTCCGGCGCCTATGCGGGCTATATGATGGCCCTGGAAAACACCTTCGCGACCGATGGCGGCAACCTGGGGATGGGGCTGGACGGGTATTTTGCAGCGCTTAGCGCCTGCATGGCGGACCCGGGAAATACCTCCCTGCGCGAGGATGTGCTTAACGCCTCCCGTGAGCTGTGCAACCAGGTGAACAACATCGATGGCAACCTGGAAAACCAAATCGATCAGGTCAACAAGTCGATGCAGGCCATGGTGCAGGAGGTGAACTCCCTGACCCAGCAAATCGCCGATTTGAACATGCAGATCCAGGAAGGGATGGCGTCAGGGCAGGACGTCAGCGCCTTGCAGGATCAGCGCGATGTCGCCGTACTGCAGCTGTCTGAAATGCTCGATATCAGCGTGATCGACTGCGGCGACGGCACCATTCAGGTCACACTGCCGCAGGGGCAACCGCTGGTGAGCCAGGGAGAGGCCGCGACGCTTGGGTTCTCGTCCGGCTCACAGCCGTCGGACGGCAAGCTGGAGCTGCATTTCGGCGAGGACGTTTACTACCTTAACCCGGATATCGGCGGCGCGCTTGGCGCCACCTACGAATATTATCAGGAAGAGCTGATTCCGGCGCAGGCCTATGTCGATGAGTTCGCCCAGGAGTTCGCGGATGCCATGAACAGCTGGCAGGTAGTGGGCTATGACCTCAATGGCAACCCGGGTCAGCCGATGTTCACCTATGACCCGGCGGATCCGGCGGGTACCTTAGCGCTGGCCGAAGGGTTCACCAATGCGAATTTGGCTTTCGCCTCCTCGCCGACCAGCGGCGCAGGCGACAACAGCAACCTGCAAAACATGCTCAATGTGCAGAACCAGGCCTTTGTGTTTGAGTCGCTCGGCGGAGGTTCTTTTACCTTCAACGACAGCTATAACGCCGTCTACAGCCATATCGCCAGTGCGGCATCCAGTGCCCGTGAAGCCTATGAAATGGCGCTGACCACCATGGAGCAAGCCTACTATTCCTGGTCATCGGTCAGTGGGGTCAACATGGACGAAGAGGCGATGAACCTGATGACTTATCAGCAAAACTATGTCGCCAACGCGCAGGTGATTGCTACCAGCGATGAGCTGTTTGCCGTCATCATGGACATGTTCTAACGACGCGCTCCCCGGCCTGACGGCGGGGGAGCTGTCTGACTATCTTGTGAGAAATTGCGATGCGTGTAAGTACCAACATGATGAACACGACCATGTACAGCGCCATGGTCAAATCGAACGTCAGTTACTACGAGACGGCGGCGAAAATGGCGACCGGCAACCGTCTGTTGCGCCCCTCTGATGACCCGCTGGCGGCGCGCGCCATTCAGGATCTGCGCCACAGTGAAAACCAGATCAACACTTATATGGACAACCTGAATAACCTGGAGTCCATCTTCATGTCGGCCGATAGCTACCTGACCCAGATGAACTCCATCTGCGACAGGGTCACCGAGATAGCGATAAGCATTGGGTCCGGTACGGCGTCGCAGGAAGAGCTGGCGGCCTATGCGGCTGAGCTTGATGAGTTAAACGAGGCGCTGGCGTTACAGTTCAACGGCACCTCGCCGACCGGTTTCTATATGTTTGGCGGCAACGTGACCGATCAACCGCCGCTGGTGGAAGAGACCGATCCGGTGACCGGCGAGACCACCTGGGTGTATCAGGGCGATGATGGTACGCGTCCGGTGCCGGTTGGAGAAGGGACGACGATTGATGCGGCCTTCAGCCCGTTCGATCAGCTCTTTGGCACGGGCGATGACATCTTCAACACCATTGACGATACGGTCGAAGTGATAAGCGATCCTAACTCTACGCCGGAACAGATTGCGCAGGCGTCGGATGATCTGCTGACCGCCGTCGGTGACTTTCAGGACGCCATCAACATGCAACTGGCTGAGCTGGGCGGACGGATGAACATGGTCGACGATCTACAGCTCTCCCACACCGATGTGCTGATGTTCAACCAACAGCTGCAAGGGCAGTTTGGCGACCTGGATTACGCCCAGGCGGCGATGGATCTCAGCGAATCAGCCGTTGCGCTCCAGGCGGTACAAAAGACCTATCTGGACATGTCCCAGATGAATTTATTCCAGATGATGTAATGCATGAAGGTTGTTAACTCACCTCAACGCCCCGGTTCTCTCGACGGGCTTCAGCGGCGGCGTTATGCGACGCCGCCGGGGGCTCCCGTGGTGGAGCCGGGCAAAACCCTTGAACTGGAACAACTGCCGGCGCCGTTGTTGCGCCCGCTTCCCGGGCGCTACGATCTCCATCGCTTTTGGGCCCAGGTCGGCTCTTTACAACAGCAGGCAACGGCAGTGCAGATAACCCTGCGCGCCCTGCTGTTAGTTCGCCAAGGGCTTCGCGACATGTTGCGGCTGTTTGCCGCCGTCAGGGAGGCCGGATCGTTCAAAGGGTGGACGACCCAGTTGCAGGAGCAGAAGCGGCTCGTCGCCCGAATCCCCTTGCAAACCCACTATAATAACCGGCGTCTGTTGACCCAGGCGTTTCGCCCGGCGCTGCTTGGGTATCAGGATATTCGCGAGTTTTCCATCGTGGGTCTGAACCTGCTGGCGCCCGCCGGGCGCGATGAGCACCTCGAACTGATATTACTGGGGGGACGCCCGGTTCGCGCGGGTCTGAGCATTAAGGGCGATTCGTTTCAGGATACCCGGGTCCGTCAGGTCGGGCGCGCCTTTGCCCGGGTGGGGATTCGGTCACGCGTGGGCGACACGGGCAGTTTGATGTTTAGCGTGCCCATCGAGCAGTGGAAGGCGGTGAACGGGCAGCTCTATATCCGGGGTGGGGGTGTGCGAATCCCGACGGGCGAGCCTATCAAGTTACAGCTGGAGCCGGACATCTCATGGCGAGAAATCGGTCTGTGGAAGTTAGGCAACGAAGACGACCTCGAACTGGCCGAGCGGCGGATAGTCAATCTGGATCGCGAAATCGATTCACACTTCTTCTTGTTGCAGCAGATGCAAAGTCAATGGATGGGGCAACTGCAGGCGCAACCCAACGATCTGGGCACGCCAGAGCTGGAGGGGCTGATGGGCAAGGTGATGTCCTGCTTTGGCAAAGCCGCCGCCCACCCTCTGACGCTGTTCACGACGCAGGCGAATGTACAGCGGGGGACGGTCCAGAGCATCCTGGCGCAAACCGAAGAGCGCCAGGAAGAGCTGTGAGACGAGTATCCTGTGGGAACCCTTATCGGTTCCCACAGTGGTTTCTGACCTGACGTTCGGCCCTCAGCGCCAGGGTTAGCGCTTTGGTTCAGCGGCCGGTGCCTGTGCGGCGGGCGAAGATGTCTCAGCGGCGGGGACAGGGCTGTTTTTGAACATCGTTTTCAGCTCCTTTTCCCCTTTTTCAGTCAGGATCAACATCTCAATTCGCCGGTTGACCGGGTCCAGCGGGTCTTTGCCCTGCAGCGGCATGGTATCGGCATAACCCGCCAGTTGTAGCACGCGTTCTGACGGCATCCCATTTTGCACCAGCACGTGACGTGCCGCGATAGCGCGCTCGGTTGACAGCTCCCAGTTCGAGTAGAACGCATTGTTGAGCGGCGTGGCGTCTGAGTGACCGCTGATAATGACTTTGTTGTTGATTTTGGCGAAGGCAGGGGCAAGCGAGCGCAATATCTTGACGAAATAGCGGCTCAGTTCACGGCTGCCGCTGGCGAACAACGGTTTTTTGGCCTGATCCTGAAAGCGCACCCGGACCCCTTGCTCAACCACCTCAATCACGACGCTGTCGCTAACATTCATCGCCTGAATTGTTTTGGTGAGATCGGTGGCCAGTTGACCGAGCTGGGCCTGTGATTCGTACCAGGCGGCCAGCCTGGAGAGGGCTTCCTTGTTCTCTTCCTCTGTGGAGCTCGTCGGCGTGTCTTCTTCCTGTTCGGTGTCGGGAATGGCGGCGGTTTCGGTCTCCTCCAGCACGGAGTTGCCGCCTTCGCCCTCCAGCAGCGAAGACGCGCCATCCAGTTCAACAATCTGCCTGGAATGGATCGCCTTAGCCATCTGCTGGCGCTCTTTCTCTGTTGTTGCCCCCATGATCCAGAGCACCAGGAACAGCGCCATCATCGAAATGGCGAAATCGGCAAATGCCACTTTCCAGGCGCCGGTATGACCGCTGCTGCTTACCCGGGTGATTCGCCTGATAATGACCGAGTTCTTACGTTTCTTCTCGCTGCCGCCGTTGTCGCTCATCGCGCTTTGCCCTCTTCAATCCAGGTTTCCATCTCGGCAAAGGTCGGTTTGTATTTTTCCGGGATCATACGACGACCGGCGTCGATCGACATCAGCGGCGTCTTGCCCGCCGCGAAGTTGATCAATACCTCGCGACAGGCATTAAGCAGGGTAATATCGCGCTCCACCGTCACCTTCATGGCTTCGGAAAGGGGGCTGAGCACGCCATAACACATGAAAATGCCGAAGAACGTACCGATCAGCGCGCCAGCGACATGCAAACCCACCACCACGATACCGGCATCGATCCTGCCCATGGTGATAACGATGCCCAGCACGGCCGCCATGATGCCAAACCCCGGCATCGCTTCGGCAGAGGTGCCGACTGCCTGGGAAGCGGAAAGCCGTTTCTCGGACATTGCGCTAATCTCTTTATCGAGAATGGCTTCCAGCTCGTATCCTTCTATTTTACCCAGCGACAACAGGCGCAGGTTGTCGGTAAGAAAGGTCATCAGTTGGAGCTCATCCAGGATCAGGGGATACTTGGCAAAGAGGGGACTTTCCTGAGGATTCTCAATATGTTCATCCAGATATTTGAGCCCCTGACGCTTGGTGTTCTCCAGTACCTCCATGGTGAGCAGGATGAACTGCTGGTACAGGTCTCTGTCATCGTGCTTCACGAATGCCCGCTTGCATTGGACGCAGATATCTTTCAACACCTCTTTATCGTTGGCCAGTAGGATGGCGCCGAGCGCCGCGCCCAGAATGATGACGAATTCAGCAGGCTGCCACAGCATTAAGAGCGAGCCGCCAGCAAATATGTAGCCGCAGGTAACCGCGATCAGCACCACCAGGATACCCATGATTTTTAACATTAATACGACTCCATTTCATTTTGTAATAGCGTCTGCAGGCGGGAGACGGCCTGCTTGTGCAACTGGCACACCCGGGCTTCGGTTCTCTGCATGACGGCCGCGATTTCTTTCATGTTGAGCTCATGCTGGTAGTAAAGGCTCAGCACCAGGCGATCGGATTCGGGAAGTTGCGCCAGGGCCTGCGCCAGCCAGCGTTGTTTTTCCAGGGCTCCGTTGGCGTCGTGACCCGCGGGATGAAAATGCGACCCCTGTTCCAGCAAGGTTTCCAGGCTCTGCAGGGCATCGGCGTGGGTATCCTGCTCAAGGGTGCGCAGCTCATCGAGGGTGACTCCCATCTCCCCGGCCAGTTCATCCGCTTTGGGCGCGCGCCCGAGGCGCTGGGTGAGTTTGCGGGTCACATCGTTCAGGCGATGCGCCTCCTGGCGGACGCTGCGCGAGCGCCAGTCCAGACGCCGGAGTTCATCGAGAATGGCGCCCCGAATTTTCTGTTTGCAGTAGAGCAGAAACCCGTCATCTAGCTGCCCCGGATAACGGCGCAGCGCATCCAGTAGCGCCATTAGCCCGAGCTGGATCATGTCCTCCCGTCCCATCACGGGACCGGCATGCACGCGTAGCTGATTGACCAGCTTATGAACGAGAGGAAGGTACTGCCGAAGCAGGTTGCTCTCAATGTGCTTGCGCTCCTGGAGCTGTTCAAAGAGTGCAGTATCGCGAGTGGCAAACATCGGCGTCTCAGTAACCAGGTTATTGCAAGACCAGCTTGCTCAGTTTCACATCCAGCAGCGTGATATTGACCTTGTACTTGACAAGGGCCGCCTCGAAAGCACGTTGAACATCGCTTTGCAATTCATTGAAATTTTTCATCTCTTTGAGTTGGCTGAATGTTTTATCCGCAAAGCGCTCGACGATGATATTGCGCAGCAGGGGATCCAGCTTCTTAAACGTCTCAACGGCTTTGGGATCGAAGCTGGTGAGCACCACGTCAAGCTGAGCGTGATGCAGTCGGGTCTGGCCGGGCTCCGGCAGCGTCAGCAGAACCTTTTCGATGGTGTAGAGCTGCAGCTCGGGTTCGGGCTCGTTTTCGCGGGTTGCAGAGGCGCCGATAAGTTTCTGCACGCCCTCGGTCCCACCGAGGTAGAAATAGCCACCACCGCCAGCCAGCAACAGCAGGAGAAGGGCGATAATGATATTTTTTGCCATGGGTATAGGTCTCATTACAAAAGGAAAAAAGGATACTCAGACATAGGTATCAAGGTGATAGTCTGAAGAGGCCGTCCGTAAGTCTGACGCGGGCTCTTCGTGGTTTTCGGCAGCGCTGGCGAGACGCTGCTCGTCGCCGTTATCCGGCTGACCGCCAGCGGGTTCGCCGTGCTGACCAATGTCGATATCGACCTGGCTATAGGACTGTCCGAACAACAGGTCCTGACGCAGTCGATCGCTGAGTTGCAGCAGTTGATCTCTGACGGCGGGGTTGGTGGCCGAAATCTGGATAAAGACCCGGTCATCCTCCGTACGCACCTGGAGATCGAGTTTGCCCAGATTGGGCGGATCAAGTCGCAGAGTTGCCTGTTTCACGCCCAAATGACTCTGTACCCGCAGACGTTCCGCAAGCGGCGCCAGCATCTGCTCGGCCCACAGGGAAGGTTGCCTGTCCAGCGTCAGGGGGGAAAATTCATATCCGCTGGCACCCGGCAGGGCGCGAGTGACGGTTCCGGCTGCGGCGGGAAGTTGCGGCTGCGCCTGACGCAAATGCGCCTGGAAGGTCAGCTCGCCCAGTTGTTCTCCGCTGAGGGCGGCAGTACTGATTTGCGAGAGTAATTGCGCATCCACGTGCGGTTGAGTCAGCCGCGCCTGGGCCTGTAAGGGGGCCAAAGGAGCGCCGTTTGCGAGTTTGCCAATCTGCTGAGGCGCGCTATTTTGCAGGCTGCCAACGGTCAGGCTGGCGGCCTGTTGCAGCGGCGTGGGGCGCATCTGCTGCATTCCACGTATCTGCGCAATCAGCGATTCGCTGTTGGGTTGCGTTGCCAGCGCTTTTTGCAGGGCGGATAAAAACGCCTGCATCTGCGCCATCACGGCGGGTTCCTGGGGTTGGCGTTGCCACATCTGGCTTACCGTTTCCAGCAACTTCTCTGCCGACTCTTTGCTGCCCTGCTCATGGTCGTGGAGCGCGGCCAGCACCTCGTCAAGCTGTGCCTGCCAGTCGGTGTGCTTTCCTGATGTCTGGCGCAGTTGCTCAACCGCCTCCTCCAGCGTCTGCGCGGAGGGGGACCCGGTACTGTCCTCAAGGCTGAAAGACGCGCCCTGAGTTCCCTGCGGCATGGCGCTGAAACTGCCGGATGCCGGGGAAATCATTTTTCCGGATGCAGGGGAAGCCTGATTTCCGTGGGGCAGGGGTGGGGTGGGTTGCATCACTACTTTTCTCCTCCGTACAACTGAACTTCGCGGTAGGCCCGTTTGCCTTCCCGCAAATCACTGTCTCCGCGCAGCCGCTCGCCCAACCAGTTCTGGCGTGCTTCCAGCAGGGTGATGAGCTGGCGGTGGCGGTTTTGCCACTCGACCATTGGTAACTGTTTTTTGAGCATGGGTTGCGGCTTGAGTCGGCGCAGCAGCTCGGCCAGCTGAGCATCCAGCTGGATAAGCGTCTTCCATTGCTGTCCGGCGGCTGCCTCTTCCATGGCGCAGAGCAACTGCTCACCGTGTCGCCTGATGAGCGCGATCACGTGGTACCTTCCCAGCCTTCCTTGAGCGGGATAAGCACCCGGCGCACGTCGACCAGCGGTTCTGGCTGATTGCGCAGGTTGACGGTCAGCAGGCGGCGGCTGCAAAAGTCGTAAAGCTGATGTAAGTTTTCCGCCAGCTCCCCGCCGTTCTGAGTGTCCAGGCTGGCATCCAGCACATGCAGGATCTCAAGGCACTTGCTGATGCTGTCGCCTTTGCGGTTGAGCTGCATGGTGGTGATGTAGTTTTCGATAGCGTCCAGCTCGTCGAGCAGGTACTCGAGCAATATCACGACCAGCTGTTGCGGGCTGGCGGCGGCGATACGGGCCGCCCCTGCGTTTTGGCGATAGGCGACGAGCGGGTTGTCGTTGTTAAACATAGCGGCTCCTTCCGGGTTACTGGAACATGGCCGAGGTGGCGTTCATGATGTTGATGTACTGGGCCATCTCGGTGAATTCTTTGAGGTATTGCTGATAGACCTTTTCCATACGGCGATCGAGCGCATCCATGTCCGATTGGATGCTGGCTTTTTCTTTATCCAGCGTTTGCTGGGCGTTGTAGATGGTGCCGCTGGTGGCCGTGTAGCCGTAGACGAGGTTGTCGATTTGCGTCGCCACGTCTTTAAACAACGCCGCCACATCCTCGGGGTTTTCGGTAAGCGCGGTTTGCAGCGCTTCGGTATCCAGCGTCAGTTTGCCGGTGTAGGGGTCTGAGGTGATGCCGTAGTTGGCCATCATCATCCCGTCCGGGCTGATGGTATAGAACGTTTGTTTGATGCTGTTCTGGATGCCGCGCGCCGAGCCGTTGGCATACAGCGCGCCCTCGGGGGTGTTCACATGGGTGGTAAACACATCGATCATGGCGTTGTAGCTGTCGACAAACGCCTGCACGTCAGCGGTGATCGCTTCGGTGTCCGGTATGACATCAATGGTCAACTCGCCCGGCTGGGTGATGTTGATGGTGACGCCGGGGATCATGTCGCTGATGGTATTGCTCTGGGACTCGTAGCGGATGCCCGTATTTTGCCCGCCATACCAGACAACGGCGTTTTGCGCGTCACTCAGCGTTTTTTGCGTGACGCTCGGTGGATAGGTAAAGCTGAGGGTAAAACCATTGTCGAGGCCGGTTTCATCGCTGGTGATCACCAGGTTGTAGCTGCCGGTATCGTCTTTTAGTACCGAGGCAGAGACCCCCAGATCGTCCCCTTGAGCGTTGATCGCGTTAGCGAGGGATTCTACCGTCGGCGGGGTGAGGGTGCTGGTATCAATGGTCAGCGACGTGGCGCCATCCGCGCTGGTGATGGTCAGGGCGCCTGCGGGCACGTCTCCGGTGGTGCCGAAGTTAAGCGACTCCTGCTGCGCTTTCGCCACCTGCTCGACATAGAGTTCGTGGTGGCCGGGAATGGCGCCCGCGCCGGTCGACACGGTGGCGCCGGAGTCCTCCGGTAAGACGGTGGCGGTGGTGGTATTGAAACCGTCGTTATCGGCATACAGCGCTTTGGCCGCGGTCTGCACGCTGGTAATGGCGGTTTCAATCTCGCCCCAGGCGGCTATTTGGGCGTCGACATCGGCCATCTGGGCCTGATAGCGCTCATCATAAGGGGCCCGCTCGAGCGCGGTGAAGTAACTGGCCAGATAAGAGGGGTTGATCATAGTGTCTGCATACCTCGTGGTGAACAACGACTAAAGCAAGAATCGTGCCGATTTCGACAAGCGGTCACTGACAAGCGGTGGCGCCGTCTCCGTCACAAAAAAATGGACTGCCGGGGCAGTCCATTTTTGCGAAGGGAAACCGACTCGTTAGCCGATCAGGTTCAGCGCCAGACCGGTCATTGATTTGGCGTTCGCCATCACCATGGTGCCGGACTGTTGCAACATCATCTGCTTGGACATGTTGGCCCCTTCCGCCGCAAAGTCGGCATCCATGATCCTCCCTTTCGCCACCTCGGTGTTCATCTCGACGTTCATCAGGTTGCTCTTGGTGTGTTCCAGGGAGTTGATGTAGGCGCCGGTCGACGAACGGGCGGCGGAGATGCTATCGGAGGTTGTGCGCAGGCTGTCCAGAGCCGCCTGGGAGCCGCTGACGCTGGTCAGGCCCAGATTCTTCAGGTTGCTGATTTCACCGCGCATACCGGATATTTCGTTGGAGACATCAATGCTGATGGAGTCAGAAGAGCCGTTACGGCCGATCTGGACGTTGATGGAACCGGCGGCCAGGGTATCGAACAGGTTGTTGCCAGCGTACTGGGTGTCGGTCACGATACGGTCGGCTTCGTCAGCCAGCTTCTGGAACTCGGAGTCCATTGCGGCCAGGTCGGCGCTGGAGTTGGTGCCGTTCGAGGCCTGGGTGGCCAGTTCGGTCATACGGTCGGTGATGCTGGTCAGTTCAGCCATCGCCTGGTCGGCGGTTTGCAGCATGTCCTGAGTTTTTTCGATGTTGCTGATACCGGCGTTCATACCGACCATATCGGAGTTCATACGGTTAGCGATGGTCAGGCCTGCGGCGTCATCTTTGGCGCTGTTGATACGGTAGCCTGTGCCCAGACGTTCCATGGAGGTGTTCAGCGATTCCGTGGACTTAGCCAGGGAGTTTTGGGCCACCAGGGAGGCGTAGTTAGTTTGAATAGAAATAGCCATGACAAGATTCCTTAATAGGGTGCTAACTGAAACGTAAAACGCGATATCGCGTTTCATTCAATGGAGGGCCCGGCTGTCCGTGCTTCTCGTTCATCCCAATGAGATAACGACAGCGCGGTTGAGTAACTTAAACGCGCGACGAGGTTTTTTTTCTGACGCCGTTTTTACCGCGCACAGGCTGTCAGTAGTACTAGTTGGCACGCTATTTGCTAATTCTAGGGGGTATTTAGCGAAGACAGAGAAACTGTGTGATGACCCAGCCCCGACCTCATCTTGTCCGGATCTACCTCGATCCCTTTACGATGCCCATGTTGCAACAACTGCTGCATTTTTGCCGCCACAGCGAGGAGGAGAATACGACCTCGCTCACCACCTGGGGCCGCTCGACGTTGTGTGACGGGGAACAACTGCACCCGCAGCATCAGCATTTTCGCCAGGGGATCGCGCCCGTGCGCGCGCTCTACGAACGGCTGATCGCGCTGTGGACTCAGCATGGCGGTATTGAGGTTGAGATCCACTCGAACCTGATTTATAGCACCGATGCGCTGGCGCCCTTGCTGAATACGCTGCACTTTCTTCGCTATCCGGTGCGGATGCTTCATCTCTATGAGGACGGCACCTTTGATTACTGCGAGCTGCTCAAACTCAGCGACCGACCGGAACTGCTGGACCAGCGGGAGGCGGTGCTGTCCCGTCTGAAGCGTTATCTCTATGAGTCGCCTTGTAGTGCTGCTTTCGGTAGCCGGGGGTCGGATAAAATCCTGGTCGGGCAGGGCTGGCATCGCTTCTATCCCACCCGTTATCACATGGTGCGCCCGGATATTTTGACCCGCCTGCCAGCGTTAAAAACACTGGCCGACGAGCTGTTGCCCCATATGACCAGGACCGACTGGGGGGACTTTGCCTCCCTGGCCCCTCATCAGCAGGCGTGGTTGTTCCATGCCGTCGGGGTTGAAAGGGCCGCGCTGGAGGAGCTGCTGGCGCAGCACACGGACGCCGTCGTTGTGCTGGGCACATCGCAAAACGTCGCGGATGCGAAAGGGGTCGCCGCCAGAGGGCTCGTCCGTCTGCATCACGATTTGCTTAAATTTATCCGTAAGGCCGGGTCCCCCCTTTACCTGAGCGGTAAGCCGAACCTGTTGTTCAAAGGGCATCCGGCGGGACACATCGTCAATGACCTTGTCGTGCAAAAGCATCCTCAGCTTATCCCGCTGCCCGCTTCGATGCCGGTAGAACTGCTGTTGATGCTCAAGGCGCCCATCCGGGGCGTTTGCGGTTTTATGTCCAGCAGTCACCTCAGCCTGAGCAAAGAGCAGGTGTCTTTTATCCTCGCGCCGCCGGAGCAGAATGTCTCGCGTGAGGAGGCGTTGCGTCAGTGGCCGCTGTTGCGCCTGGCGCTGTTGCTCGACATTGTCGATGAACAGCAGATAGTGCTGTACAGCGAGCTCTACCGGCGGGGCGAGATCCCCCATCCCTATTGGGATCAGTACACCAGCACGACGTTAACCGGTAAGCGTGCCATGAACGATATCAAGGGCAAGGCCGGTCTGCCTTTGCCGCAGAAAAAGCTGGTGCTTGGCTTTCATATCGGCCGCCCGCAGGAGTTTATCGCGCTGGAAAAAAGCCTCGATAACCTGATTCTGATGGGGTTCCAGTGCATCCTGGCTATCGATGAGACCAGCCCCGATTTCCCCGCCGTGTGCGATCTCATGAGTACGGTGACGCGTAAGGATCTGCAAGCCTTTACCTTGTCGGCCATCAAAGAAGCGAATTTCCGCTTTGACTGTTTCGCCGCTGCCGCAGGGCGGGACGATCTGCGCGCCTATGGTTATCACTGGGCGGAGTATGGCCCCGTCGGCAGTCTGGGCTCTCAGCCCCAGCTGATCACGGGGATACTCAATGTTCAGAAGAAATATGTGATTGTGATGTGAGCCGAGGTAATCCATGGAATCGCAGTTGATGCTCTCTCTTATTGGGCGGACCGACGCCTTGTTCGCGCAGGATATGGCTCATACCGAAGCCGAGTTGAACCGGCGCGTCAGCGGGGCCCGTTTTCTGGTGCTGGGGGGCGCAGGCTCCATCGGTCAGGCGGTGGTAAAAGAGATATTCAGGCGCCACCCCGCGAAGCTGCATGTGGTCGACATCAGTGAAAATAATATGGTCGAACTGGTGCGTGATATTCGCAGTTCGTTTGGCTACATTCGCGGAGATTTTAAAACCTTCGCGCTGGATATTGGCTCCCTCGAATATGATGCGTTTATCGACGCCGACGGCGGCTATGACTATGTGCTGAATTTGTCGGCGCTCAAGCATGTACGCAGTGAAAAAGATCCTTATACCTTGATGAGAATGGTCGATGTCAACGTATTGAATACGGACAAGACCCTTCGTCAGTCGATTGCGGCTGGCGTGAAAAAGTACTTCTGCGTATCGACCGACAAAGCGGCCAACCCGGTCAATATGATGGGCGCTTCCAAACGCATCATGGAGATGTTCCTGATGCGCGCAAGCGAGCACATCACCCTTTCAACGGCGCGCTTTGCCAATGTCGCGTTCTCCGATGGCTCATTGCTCCATGGGTTTAATCAGCGGCTGGAGAAGGGGCAGCCGCTCGTCGCTCCCAATGATATCCGACGCTACTTCGTGACGCCGCAGGAGTCGGGCGAACTTTGCTTAATGTCGTGTATTTTCGGTGAAAACAGAGACATTTTCTTCCCGAAATTAAGCGAGACGCACCATCTCATCTCCTTTGCCGATATCGCCGTCAAATACCTCCAACAGCGCGGGTACGCGCCGCACCTTTGCCACGATGAAAATGAGGCGCGCGAACTGGCCCGCATATTGCCCGCGCAGGGGCGCTGGCCCTGCCTTTTCACCCCCAGCGATACCACCGGTGAAAAAGAGACTGAAGCGTTTTTTACAGCCGAGGAAACGCTGGATATGGCGAGGTTCGACACGATCGGCGTGATTCAAAACGCGCCGCTGTACCAACCGGAATTGCTGGCGCGCTTTGAGACCAGAATCCAGGCCATGAGGGCCGCCCGCCAGTGGCGCAAAGACGACATCGTTGCCCTTTTCTATGAAATGCTCCCTGACTTTGGTCATCAGGAGACGGGCAAATATCTCGACGGCAGAATGTAAGGGGACCCTCATGCACGCCTCCAGGCTGGTCGCGTTTATTCGTGACATTTATAAAACCAATGATGTTATCCCTTTGCATGCGCCGGTGTTTTCTGACCAGGAGCGGGTAAATGTGATGGACACGCTGGATAGCTCGTTTGTCTCCAGCGTGGGTGAATATGTCGATGAATTTGAACAACGCATAGCCGCATTTACCGGCTGCGCGCGCGCGGTGGCGACCGTTAACGGCACGGCGGCGCTCCATACCGCACTGCACATGGCGGGCGTCGCGCGGGGGGAGCTGGTGATTACCCAGGCCCTGACGTTTGTGGCCACCTGCAATGCGCTTCACCACATGGGCGCGGAACCCGTGTTTGTCGATGTTTCGCCCACCAGTTTGAGTTTGTGTCCGCGCGCGATGGCAAGGTATTTACAGGAACACGCCGAGTTAACCGCGCAGGGGTGCTTTCACAAACGCACCCGGCAGCGTATCCGGGCGGTAATGCCGATGCACACCTTCGGCCACCCCGCAGAGCTGGATGCGTTACTCGTGTTGTGCCAGCAGTGGGGGTTGATTTTGGTCGAAGATGCGGCCGAAAGCCTGGGGTCATTCTACAAGGGGCAACATACCGGAACATTAGGGGAATTTGGCGCCTTAAGCTTTAACGGTAATAAGATAATCACCACGGGTGGCGGTGGGATGGTGCTGTGCCGGACGGCTGAGCAGGGGGCGCGGACGAAGCATGTCACCACGACGGCGAAGGTGCCCCATCCTTACGAATTTTTCCACGATGAACCGGGCTTTAACTACCGTCTCCCGAACCTGAATGCCGCGCTGGGGTGCGCGCAAATGGCGGCGCTTCCCACCTTTTTGCGACAGAAAAGGGCGCTGGCGCAGCATTATGCAGGGTTTTTCCAGGATAAAGATTGCCAGTTTGTTCAGGAACCCGACTATGCGCAGTCCAATTACTGGCTTAATGCCGTCATCTGCGAGAGCGAAGCCCAACGCGACGCGCTGTTGAGCGCAACCAACCGCGCGGGCGTGATGACGCGCCCTGTCTGGACACTCATGCACCGTTTACCGATGTTTGCGCATTGCTTACGCGGTGAGCTGACCAATGCTGAATGGCTGGAGGCACATTTGCTCAATTTACCAAGCTCTCCGACCGATGTGTGAGCAAGACTCAACCTTGATAACAATACGAGAAATATATGTATAAATTGGAAGAAATTAAAGTTGGGATGGTTGAGTCCTACTCTCAGACAATGTCTGAGGCAGATGTGAAAAATTTTGCAAATATTTCTGGCGACAGAAACCCCATGCATATGGACGACCTGTATGCTGAAAAATCAAGGTTTGGGAAACGAATTGTGCATGGAATGTTTAGTACCAGTTTTTTTTCCGCTTTGTTTGGAACGAGACTCCCAGGACCAGGTTGCATATATGTCTCTCAAAATATTAAATTCAGAAAACCTGTTTATATAGGTGATACGGTAACAGCATATGTGGAAGTCAAGCATATCGATCCTGCCAGGAGGCGAGTTTACTTTGATACATATTGCAAAGTGAGATCTTTAAAAGTTATTACTGGCACAGCTGAAATATATATCCCGGAATGATTCTGGATATTCGGTGAGGATTGTTATGATGAATAACATAGAGTATCTGGATATTAATGACGTTAATCTTCTTAAGCGTTT
>NZ_JAFAGS010000017.1 GCF_019237635.1 Pluralibacter sp. | reverse complement strand
GTGGCGAAAGAGGGATGGGCCGGTTTTCGCGCCCGGGAAACGCAAACGCTACAGGCTGTTACCGCGGCACAGCATGTGATCGCCACCGGCGGCGGCATTATTCTTGCGCCGGTTAATCGCGGGTTCATGCGGGAAAATGGCATTGTTATCTATCTGAAAGCGCCCGTCAGCGTGCTGGCTGGAAGGCTGGAAGCCTTTCCCGAAGAGAGCCAGCGGCCAACGCTCACCGGTAAACCCATCGCCGAAGAGGTGCGTGAAGTGCTGGCCCAGCGCGACGCGCTGTATCGTGAAGCGGCCCATGCCATCGTCGATGCCGCCAATGAACCGGACGACGTTGTCACGCAGATCCTTACCGTACTTGCCACCGGAAGCTCACAGCCCGCACGGGCAAACACCGCGGTTTTGCGATAACTCTCAGGCCGCAAAACGCGCCAATTCGCCAGTTTCGACCCACTATCACGCGCCCGTATGCAGGAAAACGTCAATACTGGGCGTGTATCACACTTTTTAGCCAAAACGAATGTTAATAAACCGTTAACCTCAAGATATTACAGGAGTGTTCTGGATACTTCAGGAATCTTTACGATCCGATGTGCGGTGAAGCTGCTACGCTACAAGACGGTTGTTTTTTAGCCATCAGGGGGCGATTCAAAAGCAGTGAGCCTGTGTTAAAGCAGTGGTAGTGAAGAAGGTACATAACATGAATGCGACTTTGGCGATTCTTACTATTGGAGTGGTACCGCTGCGTGAGGTGTTGCCACTCCTGACTGAGCATATCAGGGAAGAACGAATAACCCACATCAACCTGTTGGGGAAGATGTCGAGGGAGACGGTCATGGAGAGCTACGGCGTAGAGGCGGGTGAGGAAATCATCATTACCTTACTTAATGACAATCAACTGGCGGAAATTTCCCTCGCCAAAACTGAACGTAACCTCCAGTCCGTCATTGAAGTGCTGGATAACCAAAACTATGACGTCATTTTACTGATGAGTTCTGCGCCGGTTAGCGGGCTGGTGGCGCGCAACGCCATTTTGCTTGAGCCGCAGCGCATTATCCCGCCGCTGGTCAACTCTATTGTCGATGGTCATCAGGTGGGCGTGATAGTCCCCATCCCGGAACTGTTAAAAATGCAGCGTAAAAAATGGCAGGCGCTGCAAAATCCGCCTCTTTACGCGCTGGCCAATCCGGTGCACGGAACGGACCAGGAGCTCATTGCGGCGGGAAAACAGTTGCTGGAAGAGGGTGCTGATGTGCTGATGCTCGACTGCCTCGGTTTTCATCAACACCATCGCGACGTGCTGCAAAAAGCGCTGGATGTCCCGGTGCTGTTGTCGAATGTGCTGGTCGCGAGACTGGCGGCGGAATTGCTGGTGTAGGCACGTTTTTTTTGCGTGACAGGGGGCGCCTGCGCCCCCTATATTGGCTCTTCATCGATAATAAATAAGGGCCAGTTTATGCTTCAAAGTAATGAATACTTTTCCGGTAAAGTGAAGTCTATCGGTTTTACCAGCAGCAGCACTGGCCGCGCCAGCGTTGGCGTTATGGTGGAAGGGGAATATACGTTTGGTACCGCGCAGCCTGAGGAGATGACCGTGGTTAGCGGCGCGCTGCATGTGCTGTTGCCGGGAGAAACGGAGTGGAAAACCTATGAAGCCGGGCAGACATTCCACGTGCCGGGCAGCAGCGAGTTTCATCTGCAGGTCGCAGAGCCGACCTCGTATCTTTGCCGTTACCTGTAATGTCTTGCCTTCCTGCATCGGCAGGAAGGCAAAAACGTCTTAGCGCTGGGCCTCTCCGCCCAGTCCTTCCACCAGGTTGGCGACCAGCGCCGCCAGCTCACCGGTCATCAGGATGAAGTCAGCGTCGAAGCGCTGCGCGAAATCTTCGCGATCGATATCGTCGTTTTGATCGCGCAGTTCATCGCAGAATTTCAGGCGTTTGATGGACGCGTCGTCGCACATGACGAATTGGATCCGCTGCTGCCAGTCGAGCGCCAGCTTGGTAACCACTTTTCCGGCCTCAATATGTACCGCTATCTCATCGCTGACCAGATCCTGCTTCTTGGCGCGGATCACGCCGCCGTCTTCGAGGAGAGCTTTCAGTTCCGCTTCGTCGAGGAGCTGGAAGCCTTGCGCCACAGATCCTGAGCGTACCCATTCGGTCAGCGTCAGCTCAATGGGGTTTTCCAGCGCCAGCGGGACCACCGGCAGAGAGCCGAGCGTCTTACGCAGCAGGGCCAGGGTATCTTCCGCTTTTTTCGCGCTGGCGCAGTCGAGCATGATCAGACCGTTGACGGTGTCTATCCACAACAGCGTCTGGCTGAAGCGGCTGAAAGCTCGCGGCAGCAGGGAGTGCAGCACTTCGTCTTTCAGCGAGTCTTTTTCGGTCTTCTTGAGCTTACGACCCTGGTCGGCTTCCAGCTTCTGGATTTTGGCTTCCAGCGCCTGCTTCACCACCGGCGCCGGCAGGATTTTCTCCTCCTTGCGCGCGCAAATGAGGATTTGGCCGTTTGCCGTGTGCGTCAGGGCGTCACTGTGCGAACCCATCGGCGAAACCCAGCCGGTTCGGGACATATCCTGACTTCCGCATGGGGTAAACGCCAGCTCGGCTAACTGTTTTTCCATCTCGTCAGCGCGCAGGGAGATGTCGCGGCTGAGACGGTAAACCATTAAATTTTTGAACCACAGCATGATAATTTCCACGGCTTTGTCGTTAAATCCAGCGGGCATGATAGCGAATTGTCGTTATGCTTGCATTGTTAATCAGGAACTGAGGATGCTTCTGTGCGAATAGGTATCGATCTGGGTGGAACGAAGACGGAAGTCATTGCGCTGAGCGATAAGGGGGAGCAGCTGTTTCGTCACCGTCTGCCGACGCCGCGTAATGATTATCAGCAGACCATTGAAACCATCGCCACGCTGGTGGCGATGGCGGAAAAAGAGACCGGTCAGTCCGGCAGCGTCGGGATGGGGATCCCCGGGTCGATTTCGCCGTATACCGGCGTGGTGAAAAACGCCAACTCCACCTGGCTTAACGGCCAGCCTTTCGATAAAGACCTGAGCCGTCGCTTAAACCGTGACGTGCGGCTGGCGAATGACGCCAACTGTCTGGCAGTCTCGGAAGCGGTGGACGGCGCGGCAAAGGGTGCCCAGACGGTGTTTGCGGTGATCATCGGCACCGGCTGCGGCGCGGGCGTCGCCATTAACGGGCGCGCGCACATTGGCGGCAACGGTACGGCGGGCGAGTGGGGGCATAACCCGCTGCCGTGGATGGATGAGGACGAGCTGCGCTATCGCGCGGAGGTGCCGTGCTATTGCGGCAAACAGGGCTGTATTGAGACCTTCATCTCCGGCACCGGTTTCGCCACCGATTACCAGCGGCTGAGCGGACGGGCGCTGAAGGGCAGCGACATTATGCGGCTGGTCGGGGAGCGCGATGCGCTGGCGGAAAAGGCGCTTCGTCGTTACGAGCTGCGGTTAGCGAAATCGCTGGCGCATGTGGTGAACATTCTCGATCCGGACGCTATCGTGCTGGGCGGCGGCATGAGCAACGTCGATAGTCTATACCAGACCGTGCCGGAACTGATGAAGCCGTTTGTGTTCGGCGGCGAATGCGAAACGCCGATCCGCCGGGCCGCCCACGGCGACTCCAGCGGCGTGCGCGGCGCGGCGTGGCTGTGGCCGCTGTAGTTTTTCTCGTCCTCACCCCGTTGGCGTGAGGACGCTATTACGCGACGGCAAACGCTTTATCCAGCCTGCTATATCCCAGCCCGTTGATTTTCTTCACCTTGATCTGCACCGGAATCCGCTCTTTCATCGCTTCAACGTGGCTGATAACGCCGATGACCTTACCGCTGGCGTTAAGCGCATCCAGCGCATCCAGCGCGGTGTCCAGCGTTTCGCTGTCCAGCGTGCCAAAGCCTTCGTCGAGGAACAACGAGTCGATTCGCGTTTTGTGACTGACCAGGTCCGACAGCGCCAGCGCCAGCGCAAGGCTGACGAGGAAGCTTTCGCCGCCGGACAGGGTACGGGTATCGCGTACCGCATCGGCCTGCCAGGTATCGACGACCTCAAGCTCCAGCGCTTCGCTGGCTTTGCGTTGCAGCAGGTAGCGGCCATGCAGGCGGCTGAGTTGCTCGTTCGCCAGCCACACCAGGTTATCAAGCGTTAACCCTTGAGCGAACTTACGGAATTTATCGCCCTCCCGGGAGCCGATAAGCGCATTGAGCCAGCCCCAGTCCTCCAGCGTCCTTGCGGCGTCGTCTATCTCCTGCATCAGCGATTGCTGCTGCTGGCGGTTGTCAGCGTCCTGCTTCAGTTGCTGGCGAATACCGCCCTGCTGCGTGCTGTTCTCGCGCATCTGCTGAGCCAGTTGCTGTAGTTTTTCCTGTAATGTCTCAAGACTCTCCGCCTCAGGAAAACCGGCGGGCTTCAACTGCTGATGCTGTTCCAGCATCGCTTTCGCCTGGGCGGCCAGCGCCTGCTGCTGGTGCAACTGGTTTTCCAGCGTCTGTTTGAGTTGCGCCAGACGGTTGCGGGTAGGCTCGTCGAGCAGCGCCTCAAGGAATGCCTGCTGGTTGGCGAACTGGCTTGCGGCCAGCGCCTGATCAAAGGCCTGCTGCGCCTCCTGCTGACGCGCGCTAGCCTCAGTTTCCTGCTGTTGTAACATCTGCCACTGGCTGGACAACGAGACGCACTCATGATGCACCTGCTGCCAGCCCTCCAGCGTGATTTCGTCGTGCGCTTCGGGTTGGGCGGTTTCCGGCAGCGTGTCGAGCAGCGGTTGCAGTCGCTCAAGCTGGCGCTGGTTACGCTGCTGTTCGTCGCTGTAGTTCTGCCACTGCGCGCTTTCCGCCTCGCGCGCGTCCAGCCAGCGAGCCTCTTCGCCCACCTGCGGCGACGTCAGGGCAAATGCGCTGAGCGTGACCGCCAGCGCCTGCTGATGCTGCGCCTGCTGCTGGCGAAGGTCTGCTGCCTGTGTATTCAGGGCATCAATCTGGCGCTGTAGGGCGAGCCGTTGGCTGTGACGGAAAAGCTGCTGTTCGTACTCCTGTTGCGCTTCCAGCCAGGCGGAAATATCCGCCTGCGGCGTCAGGGCAATGCCCAGCGCGGCGACGGTGGTCTGCCACTGTAAGGTGAGTGCTTGCTCCTGCTCTGCCAGCGTCTGTATCTCGCTGTTGTCGGCCTGCTGTTGCTTATTGAGCGCTTCCAGTTGACCGCGCAGCGCGGCGCCGGACTCGGCCAACTGTTTCACCTCTTTATCCAGCGCGTCCCGGCGCGCCTCATTCACGCCCGGCGTCAGCGCCTGGTAACGTTCGATAGCCGGATGGTCGGTTGAGCCGCACAGCGGGCATGCCGCTCCCACCTGCAGACGGGCGCGCTCTTCCTGCAGCGCGACGATGGTGCGCTCCTGATCGCAGAGCGTTTTCACATCGGTAAACTGCTGGAGCTTCTCTTTATAGTGCTGGCGGAGGCGGGCGAGTCCGGCATCGTGCTGTTCCAGCTCTTGCTGGCGCTGCTGCAACGACTGCTGTAGCTGTTGGCGGCGCTTTTGCAGCGGCGCAAAGCGTCCGTACAGCATATTGAGCTGCTGGCGGTGCGAACGCAGGGCGGCGTGCTGCTCCATCGCCGCCGCCGTTGCCGTGGCATCCAGGGTCAGTGCGGTGTCCGGTAGCGCGCTGAGCTCACTTCTGAGCCCAGCCTCGCGCTGCGCCAGCGTCTGCAACTGTGCGGCATTGCGCGCCTGCTGCCCAAACGTCGCCCGCCACCCGGCCAGCTCCCGCTGCCAGTGGCGATAGCCATCGTGGGCGGTGAGCCAGTCGCCGAGGGTTTTCTGCTGCGCCAGCAACTGCGTGTGCTGCTGAACGGCGCTCTGGCGGATGCGGTTTCGCAGCCCGGTCTGGCTCTGTAAGCGAGTATTTACTTCTGCCGTTTGCTGACGCACATGTTGCAACGCGGCCTGCTGATCCTGCAGACGCAGCCACAGCGGGCGCAACGTATCGGCAGGATGCGCCAGCGCAAGCTTCGCCAGCTGCGGTTCGGCGTCGTGCAGCGCCTGTCCTGCGCTGAGCAGCGCGGCCTGCGCGCGCGCCTGCTCGCGGCTGATCTCATGTTCCCGCACCTGCCACTGTACCCAACGTTGGGTTCGGGTCTGTACGTCCTGCTGCTGTTTTTCTTCGTCAGTGAGCGCCTGCAAACGTTGCTGCAGCGCCTGCTGCTGCTCATCGGTGAGTAAAACCATCCCCGAGGCTTGCGCCTGCAGTTTTACCAGCTCGGTTTTCGCGGCTTTATGCTTTTCAAACACCTGGGCTGAGATCTGTCCGTAAATTTCGGTGCCGGTTAGCTCCTCCAGCAGTTCGGCCCGCTCTTTGGGTTTGGCGTTCAGGAAGGCGGCGAACTGTCCCTGAGAAAGCAGCATCGAGCGGGTAAAGCGCCCGTAGTCCAGCCCGGTAAGCGAGGCGGTCAGCTCCAGTTTGTCTTTCACTTTGTCGGCCAGAATTTTGCCGTCCGCGCAGGTCGCCAGCTCAACGCGCGGCGCCTGTAGATTGCCGTCCGGCTGGTTGCGCGCCCGGTTCTGGCTCCAGAAAGCGCGATAGGCCACGCCTTTGACCTCAAACTCGACTTCCGCCAGACATTCGGCGGTATCGCGCGTCATCAGGTCGTTTTGCGATTGCGACACCGTGTTAAGGCGCGGCGTCTCGTGATACAGCGCAAGGCAGATGGCGTCGAGCAGGGTGGTTTTCCCCGCGCCCGTCGGGCCGGTAATGGCGAACAGCCCGTTGCTGGCGAACGGTTCGGCGGTAAAGTCAATTTTCCACTCTCCCTTCAGGGAGTTGAGGTTTTTCAGGCGTAGGCTCAGGATCTTCATGCCGTTTCCTCCCCACAGAGCGTTTGCACTGTTTCGTTAAACAGCTGGTGCAGGCGGTCCTGCTGCGGCGCGTCAAGCGATTCCATGTCCAGCCTGCGCTGGAAGACGTCGCCCACGCGCAGCTCGCTCAGCGTTTCCCGCTGTTCGCCCATGATCATGCGCTCACGCTGCTCGCGGCTGCGGCGCACCAGCAGGACTTCTACCGGCAGGCCGTCGGTCAGCGCCTGGATTTTGCGCTGAATATCATGCAGATATTCCTCACTGGTGATTTCGATATCCAGCCACGTTGGCGATGTGGCCGGGGCATCGCGCCACTGCGTGAGCTGCGCGCTGATGCTGGCGAAATCACCTTTCAGCACCGCCAGCGGCTGGGTGATCGGAACCTCCAGCGGCGTAACTTCCGCGAGTTTGCCGTCGGCGAAGGTGACCAGGTTGACGCTTTTGGGTTTTCCGGTTTCGTCAAAACTGAGGGCAATCGGCGAGCCGCAGTAGCGAATATGCTCGCTGCCGCCGATTTTCTGCGCTCGGTGGATATGCCCGAGGGCGAGATAGTCCACTGGCGGGAAGTTCTGCGCCGGAAAGGCGTCGAGGGTGCCGATATAGATGTCGCGTACGGCGTCGCTTTTACTGGCGCCGACGGTGGTCAGGTGACCGCTGGCTACGATCGGCAGCGGGCGGTCGCCGCGTAGCTCGCATGCCTGAACATACTGCTGCTGGTAGTAGTCGGTAATGGCCTGCAGCAGGTGTTGCTGCTTTTCACCGCCGGAAAGCCCGGCCTGGCTTACCACCACATCGCGCGGGCGCAGAAACGGCACCGGGCACAAAATAGCGCCAGGTGTGCCGTCGCGGCGGTTCAGCACGCAGGGCGGCGTTCCGCTGCCTGCCACCACGGTCGTATTCAAAAAGGCCAGAATTTCGCGCGATTCGTTTAGCGTTGCCACCGAATCGTGGTTGCCCGCCAGCACCACCAAATGGCAACCGCTTTGCTGTAGATTAACCACAAAGCCGTTATACAACTCGCGCGCATAGCTCGGCGGCGAGCCGGTATCGAAAATATCGCCCGCCACGATAATGGCATCCACCCGTTGAGTTTCCGCCGTGTCGAGCAGCCAGTCGAGAAACGCCTGGTGTTCAGCGGCCCGGCTTTTGCTGTAAAAGTTCTGGCCCAGGTGCCAGTCGGAGGTGTGTAGGATGCGCATAAGTGTCCTGTGGCAAAAAAGCGTGACAGGGATTATAAACGCAGAGTGTGTGCAGGGCGATGGCTGCATTCAGCTCGTGTCATAATTCAAAAATCCACTATCATAAGACGGTCATCTTATTCATAAATCTGTCATAAATCTGACGCATAATGGCGCCGCACTTTAGGCTTGTTACTAAAAACACAGGGTAAATAATGGCGAGACGTATTCTGGTCGTTGAAGATGAAGCGCCGATTCGCGAAATGGTGTGCTTCGTTTTGGAGCAAAATGGCTTTCAGCCTGTTGAAGCGGAAGATTATGACAGCGCTCTGACGCAACTCAATGAACCCTGGCCTGATCTGATTTTACTCGACTGGATGCTACCGGGCGGATCGGGGATTCAGTTCATTAAGCATCTCAAGCGCGAAGCTATGACCCGCGATATCCCGGTCGTGATGCTGACCGCCCGCGGCGAAGAGGAAGACCGCGTACGCGGGCTGGAAACCGGCGCTGATGATTACATCACCAAACCTTTCTCCCCGAAAGAGCTGGTCGCCCGTATTAAAGCGGTCATGAGACGTATATCGCCGATGGCGGTAGAAGAAGTGATTGAAATGCAAGGCCTGAGCCTTGATCCCTCCTCGCATCGCGTGATGACCGGTGAGAATCCGCTGGACATGGGGCCAACGGAGTTTAAGCTACTGCACTTCTTTATGACCCACCCGGAGCGTGTCTACAGCCGCGAACAGCTGCTGAACCACGTCTGGGGAACGAACGTATATGTTGAAGACCGGACGGTGGATGTTCATATTCGCCGCCTGCGTAAAGCGCTGGAACATAGTGGTCATGACCGAATGGTGCAAACCGTTCGCGGCACGGGTTATCGGTTCTCTGCCCGTTTCTGATAACTGACTGGAGTGTTACCCGTGCTGGAACGGCTGTCATGGAAAAGGCTGGTATTTGAGCTGATCCTCTGTTGTATTCCGGCCCTCATTCTGGGGGCCATTGTGGGTTACCTGCCCTGGTTTTTGCTGGTGGCGGTCACTGGGCTTCTGATCTGGCATTTCTGGAATTTGCTGCGGCTCTCCTGGTGGTTATGGGTCGATCGCAGCATGACGCCGCCCCCTGGGCGCGGCAGCTGGGAGCCATTGCTGTACGGTCTGCACCAGATGCAGATGCGTAACAAAAAGCGCCGTCGCGAGCTGGGCAGCCTGATTAAACGCTTTCGCAGCGGGGCGGAGTCCTTGCCTGACGCCGTGGTGTTGGCCACGGAAGAGGGATCGATTTTCTGGTGCAACGGTCTGGCGCAGCAGATGTTGCATCTGCGCTGGCCGGACGATAACGGTCAGAACATCCTGAACCTACTGCGTTACCCCGAATTCTCCCGCTACCTGAAGGCGCGTGATTTCTCCAAACCGATGAACCTGGTGCTTAACACCGGACGACATCTGGAGATTCGTGTGATGCCCTACAGCGAAAAACAGCTGTTGATGGTGGCGCGCGACGTCACGCAGATGCACCAGTTGGAAGGGGCGAGACGCAACTTCTTCGCCAATGTCAGCCACGAACTGCGCACGCCGCTGACGGTGCTGCAGGGCTACCTGGAAATGCTGCAGGAGCAAACGCTTGAGGGGGCGCCGCGTGAAAAAGCGCTACATACCATGCGCGAGCAGACTCAGCGTATGGAAGGTCTGGTCCGCCAACTGCTGACGCTGTCAAAAATCGAAGCCGCGCCGCTGATGGCGCTGAACGATAAAATCGACGTCCCGATGATGCTGCGCGTCGTCGAGCGGGAAGCGCAGACGCTGAGCCAGAAAAAACACGTGCTGACGTTTGATATTGATGACCAGCTACAGGTGCTGGGCAACGAAGAGCAGCTGCGCAGCGCGATGTCGAACCTGGTGTACAACGCGGTTAACCATACCCCGGCAGGCACCGAAATTCGCGTCTGCTGGCAGCGTACGCCGTACGGCGCACTGTTCAGCGTTGAGGATAATGGCCCGGGTATCGCGTCTGAGCATATCCCACGCCTGACGGAGCGTTTTTATCGCGTCGACAAAGCGCGCTCCCGCCAGACTGGGGGCAGCGGGCTGGGGCTGGCTATCGTGAAGCATGCGGTGAATCATCACGACAGCCGACTGGATATTGAAAGTGAACCGGGAGTACGCACCTGTTTCAGTTTCCTCCTGCCGGAACGTTTAATTGCCAGAAAAAGCGCCTGACCGGGCAACTGTCAATCTGCATTTCCAAAAACCAGCTTCGGCTGGTTTTTTTTCTTTGCGGTTAACCCGGCGGCGAACAATTATCAAACGTCTGCTGGTTTTTTGTTCGCATGATTAGCCATAGGTTTTTCCGATATCTGGTTAATAACTCTGAGTTATGATTTGTGATTGATATAATCATCTGGTTTTGCGATCCCTTCTTGCTTTAAAACGTTATAAGCGTTTAAATTGCGCCCCATGCAGCTTCAGACAGACTGCATATGCGTGGATATTCAAATAACAATTCTTCTCCACGCAATTCAGGGAGGATATCTCGCTGAAATTGTGCGCAATTGCCGCTGCACTATCCCGTTGGGAGCAGCGAGAAATGTTTCTTTTTCAACACCACATCCACAGGCAGTAAAGCGTTTATGACTCATCAGTTAAGATCGCGCGACATCATCGCTTTGGGTTTCATGACCTTTGCGTTGTTCGTTGGCGCAGGCAACATCATTTTTCCTCCCATGGTTGGTCTGCAGGCGGGCGAGCACGTCTGGACGGCTGCGCTTGGGTTCCTGATTACCGCGGTGGGTTTGCCTGTATTGACCGTTATCGCTCTGGCGAAAGTCGGCGGTGGTGTTGATGCCCTCAGCACGCCAATCGGCAAAGTGGCCGGTTTACTGCTGGCGGTGGCGTGCTACCTGACGGTAGGGCCTCTGTTCGCCACGCCGCGTACCGCGACCGTCTCCTTTGAAGTCGGTATTGCCCCGCTCACCGGCAGTGGCGCGATGCCGCTGTTGATCTACAGCGTAATTTACTTCGCGCTGGTTATCCTTGTGTCGCTCTACCCGGGCAAACTGCTGGATACCGTGGGCAACTTCCTGGCGCCGCTGAAAATTCTCGCGCTTATCGTGCTTGCCGTTGCGGCGGTTATCTGGCCAGCTGGCCCGCTGAGCAACGCGCTGGAAGCCTATCAGACGTCGGCGTTCTCCAACGGTTTTGTGAATGGTTATCTGACCATGGATACCCTGGGCGCGATGGTGTTCGGTATCGTTATCGTTAACGCTGCACGTTCTCGCGGTGTGACCGAAGCGCGTCTGCTGACCCGCTACACCGTGTGGGCAGGGCTGATTGCCGGCGTGGGCCTGACGCTGCTGTACCTGGCGCTGTTCCGCCTGGGCTCCGATAGCGCGACGCTGGTTGACCAGAATGCGAACGGCGCGGCTATCCTGCATGCTTACGTGCAGCATACCTTCGGCGGTGCGGGCAGCTTCCTGCTGGCGGCGCTCATCTTTATCGCCTGTCTGGTGACGGCGGTGGGTCTGACGACGGCCTGTGCGGAGTTCTTCGCCCAGTACCTGCCGTTCTCTTACCGCACGCTGGTCTTTATCCTGGGCCTGTTCTCCATGGTGGTGTCCAACCTGGGGCTGAGCCACCTGATTCAGATTTCCATTCCGGTGCTGACGGCGATTTATCCTCCTTGTATCGCACTGGTGGTATTAAGTTTTACCCGCGGTTGGTGGCATAATCCTACCCGCGTGATCGCCCCGGCGATGTTTATCAGCCTGGTGTTCGGTTTGCTGGATGGGATTAAAGCCTCCGCATTCGCCGACATCCTGCCGTCATGGACCCAGCATTTACCGCTGGCGGAACAGGGTCTGGCGTGGCTGATGCCGACTATCGTCATGGCCGTGCTGGCTATCGGCTGGGATCGCGCTGCGGGACGTCCGGTTACCTCCAGCGCACACTAAGTTAGCGCGAAGTGTTGAAATTAACCACGGGGCGAAATGCCCCGTGGTTTTGTTTTTATTCAGGCATTGGAATTAATGGAAACAAATAACAAGCTAAAGCGCGGGCTAAGCACCCGCCACATTCGCTTTATGGCTCTCGGGTCGGCTATCGGCACCGGTCTTTTTTATGGCTCGGCAGACGCCATTAAAATGGCCGGTCCCAGCGTGCTGCTTGCCTATATTATCGGCGGCGTTGCGGCCTATATCATTATGCGGGCGCTTGGCGAGATGTCCGTACATAATCCGTCTGCCAGTTCGTTCTCGCGCTATGCGCAGGAAAACTTAGGCGGGCTTGCGGGCTATATCACCGGTTGGACCTATTGCTTTGAAATTTTGATTGTCGCGATTGCCGACGTCACCGCCTTTGGGATCTACATGGGCGTCTGGTTCCCGGCGGTGCCGCACTGGATTTGGGTGCTCAGCGTGGTGCTGATTATCTGCGCCGTCAACCTGATGAGCGTGAAGGTGTTCGGCGAGCTGGAGTTCTGGTTCTCGTTCTTCAAGGTTGCGACCATCATTATCATGATCGTCGCCGGTATCGGCATCATCGTCTGGGGCATCGGCAACGGTGGCCAGCCGACGGGCATCCATAACCTGTGGAGCAACGGCGGCTTTTTCAGCAACGGCTGGCTTGGCATGGTGATGTCGTTGCAGATGGTGATGTTTGCCTATGGCGGTATCGAAATTATCGGCATTACCGCCGGTGAGGCCAAAGACCCGGAGAAATCCATTCCGCGGGCGATTAACTCTGTGCCGATGCGCATTCTGGTGTTCTATGTCGGGACGCTGTTCGTCATCATGTCCATCTACCCGTGGAACCAGGTGGGTACCGACGGCAGTCCGTTCGTATTAACCTTCCAGCATATGGGCATTACCTTTGCCGCCAGTATCCTCAACTTTGTGGTGCTGACCGCATCGCTGTCGGCGATTAACTCCGATGTGTTCGGCGTTGGCCGCATGCTGCACGGCATGGCGGAACAGGGCAGTGCGCCGAAGGTATTCGCCAAAACCTCGCGCCGCGGCATTCCGTGGGTGACGGTGATGGTGATGACCATTGCGCTGCTGTTTGCCGTCTATCTGAACTACATCATGCCGGAAAATATCTTCCTGGTGATCGCGTCGCTGGCGACCTTCGCCACCGTGTGGGTGTGGATAATGATCCTGCTGTCGCAGATTGCTTTCCGCCGTCGCCTGTCGCCGGAGGAGGTTAGCAAGCTGAGCTTCAAAGTGCCGGGCGGGGTCGCGACGACAACCGTTGGCCTGATTTTCCTGGTCTTTATCATCGCGCTGATTGGCTACCACCCGGATACGCGTATCTCGCTGTACGTCGGATTTGCGTGGATTGTGTTGCTGCTTATCGGCTGGGGCTTCAAACGCCGCCACGACCGCCAGTTAGCGGAAGCCCAGTAATATTGATACCCGGCGGCGCTTTGCCGCCGGGTCGCCTCTATGTCTTCATCAGACGCTCTAGCGCGACCTGCGCGAGAAAGCCTGAGCGGCTCTTAAATTCCGGCCGTGTAGCAACGCAGCGGTCGATGCGGTCAATTAACGATTTTGGCAGCGTGACGTTGATTTTCTCTGAGCCTCCCATCAGGCGTGTGATATCAATATCGACCACGGCCCAGGTATAGCCCGTGTAATCGGTTCGCCTGGCCAGACTTCCAACCGAGGAAACAGGTGGAATATCTTCGCCCATTTCGATCAGTAATTCGATATGCCCGCAGATAGCCTCCTTCGCGTTTGCTATCGCTTCATCCAGCGTGTCGCCTGCGGAGAAACAGCCGGGCAGGTCCGGCACCGTGACGCCATAGGCGTGATTATCATCGCCCGCTTCGATCGCGATTGGATAAAACATAAATACCTCGCCTGTTTGGGACGCTAAAGCCCCGCTTGCCTTCGTATACTCTTCGCCGTTTTCAGCGGTAAATCCTTCTTCGGGTGTGGGACGGTAACCAGGCCCGATTTATCAGGATGTCTGAAATGATGGTGGCTACCGTTAACCCGTATCAGAACCCAGCCATCTGCTTGTATTTCGGCTATCAGCTTCCTGCTGTTCATCGCGACTTCCTTCAGTTCGCTGCGAAATGAATATAACTCCAGTAACTCTCCTTCTTCAATATTTTTAGGGCTGCCGGAGTTATTGAAGGTGAGATATCTCCTGTGAAAAATACGGCTTGTGCAGCGAGGTGCTAAAGATTTTTCGCGATCCTGGACGATTCGATACTGTTTCTGGAAGCCTCTGCGCAAAACGTTACCATGCTGAGGCAGGCCTTCCACCTCCTCCCTCGCACTCCTCCTCCAATTAACGGCATAATGATGAGTTATCCTTCTGTCGGCTATGGCAAGGTGAGGGCATTCTGAACAAGGGGAAAAGATAATGTTGAAGGCCTGGCATCTTCCTGTTGCACCGTTTGTTAAGCCGCAGTCGGACAAACTGTCGATAACCCTCTGGCTGACGGGGGATAGCCTGCCGCAGCGGGTGACGCTGCGCGCGGAGCAGGACAACGAAGAAATCTCGCTGCCGATGCGCCGGCTCAAGCGACAGCCTGAACCTGGCGTCACGGCCTGGCGCGCGGAGATAGCGCTCGGCCAGGGGCAACCGCGCCGCCGTTACTGTTTTAAGCTGCTGTGGGACAACCGTCAGCGCTGGTTTACGCCGCAAGGGTTTAGCGCGATTACGCCTGCGCGGCTGGAACAGTTTGCCATTGATACACCCGATAGCGGCCCACAGTGGGTCGCCGACCAGGTGTTCTATCAGATTTTCCCTGACCGTTTCGCCCGCAGCCTGCCGCGGGATGCAGAACAGGATAAGGTCTATTATCACCACGCCGCCGGACACGATATCGTGCTGCGTGATTGGGATGATCCGCTCACCGCGAAGGCCGGGGGATCGACCTTTTACGGCGGCGATCTTGACGGGATCGGCGAAAAACTGCCGTACCTGAAAAAGCTGGGTGTCACCGCGCTGTACCTCAACCCGGTATTTACCGCGCCGAGCGTGCATAAGTACGATACTGAGGACTACCGCCATGTCGACCCGCAGTTTGGTGGCGATCAGGCGCTGCTGCGCCTGCGGCACACGACGCATCGGGAAGGTATGCGGATTATCCTCGACGGGGTTTTTAACCATAGCGGCGATACCCACGCCTGGTTTGATCGTCATCAGCAAGGGGCGGATGGCGCCTGCCACAATCCGGGGTCGGCCTGGCGCGACTGGTACTCTTTTTGTCCAGAAGGGCAGGCGCTCGACTGGTTAGGGTATGCCAGCCTGCCGAAGCTCGACTATCGGTCAGAATCCTTGATCAATGAGATTTACCGGGGTGACGACAGCATTGTGCGCTACTGGCTGAAGGCGCCCTGGAACATGGACGGCTGGCGGCTGGATGTGGTGCATATGCTGGGTGAAGCGGGCGGCGCGCGTAATAACCTGCAGCATGTCGCGGGCATCACGCAGGCGGCGAAAGAGACGCAGCCGGAAGCCTACGTGGTGGGCGAACACTTCGGCGATGCGCGGCAGTGGCTACAGGCGGATGTGGAAGATGCCGCCATGAACTATCGCGGTTTTACCTTCCCGCTGTGGGGGTTTCTGGCCAATACCGATATCTCGTACGATCCGCAGCTTATTGATGCGCAAACCTGCATGGCGTGGATGGATAACTATCGCGCCGGGCTGTCGCATCAGCAACAGCTGCGCATGTTCAATCAGCTCGACAGCCACGACACCGCGCGCTTTAAATCGCTGCTGGGTAAAGATGTCGTCCGTCTGCCGCTGGCGGTGGTCTGGTTGTTTACCTGGCCCGGCGTTCCCTGCATTTACTACGGCGATGAGGTTGGTCTGGATGGCGATAACGACCCATTCTGCCGCAAACCGTTTCCGTGGGACCCCGCAAAACAGGACGCCGGGCTGCTGGCGCTGTACCAGCGGATGGCTGCGCTACGCCACCGCTACCCGGCGTTTCGCCATGGCGGCTGCCAGGTGCTGTATGCCGAAGACAACGTGGTGGTATTTGTCCGCGTCTGGCGGCAGGAACGGGCACTGGTCGCCATTAACCGTGGTGAAGCCTGCGAGGTGGTGCTTGACGCTTCTCCGCTGCTGGCCGTGAAGACGTGGCAGTGCAAAGAGGGCAACGGCGCGCTGCACGAGGATGTGCTGACGCTACCCGCTGTTTCGGCCAGCGTCTGGCTGGGGCGTTAGCGGTATAGCTGGCTCAGCACCGGGCTGGTGAGGATATTTTCGCGCCACCAGCGCTGCGCCAGCCCGTCGCGGTGGTTACCAGAATTTTGTAGGACCAGGCGCCGGAGGTTGGCGGCTCGTTGATCGCCCCAAGAATCATATCTGCGCCGTGGTGGGTTAACTCTATGAAATAATATAATGTTATTTTACCTAAAGTGCTGAAAATCTACCAGTGAATAGTTTAGAACAGGCTGGCGTAATTTTTTGATAAAGATTAATAATAATTGTCTGGCGGTATTATCCAAACGCCGTTAATGACAAAAAACACCTGCCATAAAACAGAAAAATTTCTTTAATAACTCGTTAGAAATTTCCAGCTATACTCATCAGGCTTTCTCCTTCAGGATCCAACTGCTTACAACAGTCTTAGACCGTTGCCTTTTAACTTATTGATTAAGAAGGTGTGATATGTCTATTCGGGAACTGATTGACCCATCAAACTCCGCGCTTATTTTTATCGATCATCAACCGCAAATGGCTTTTGGCGTTACCAATATTGACCGACAGACGCTGAAAAATAACACCGTGGCGTTGGCTAAAGCGGGGGGGGGATATTTAATGTGCCGGTGATTTATACCTCAGTGGAAACCAAAAGTTTCAGCGGATATATCTGGCCGGAACTGCTGGCGGTGCATCCGGATGTTAAACCTATCGAACGTACCTCTATGAACTCCTGGGAGGATGCGAAGTTTGTCGAGGCGGTGAAAGCCACCGGGCGTAAAAAACTGATTATTTCCGCCCTGTGGACGGAAGTGTGCCTGACCTTCCCGGCGCTGATGGCGCTGGAAGCCGGGTATGAAGTTTATGTGGTCACCGATACCTCAGGCGGCACCTCCGTTGACGCCCATGAGCGCGCCATTGATCGTATGGTGCAGGCAGGTGCGGTACCCGTGACCTGGCAGCAGGTGCTGCTGGAGTACCAGCGTGACTGGTCGCGCAAAGGCACTTATGACGCGGTGATGGACCTGGTGCGCGAACACAGCGGCGCTTATGGCATGGGCGTCGACTATGCCTATACCATGGTGCATGGCGCACCAGAGCGTAAGGCGTAACACCGGCGGCGGGCTCACACCCGCCCAATGCACTGCAAGGAATCCCCCGCTATGACGCAACAGAAACATGTCACGCTGGTGATAACCCACGCGCTGAAGCCGCAGGACGCCGGTGAGTACGAGGCGTGGCTTGGCAAAATCATGCCGATTGCCGCGCAATACCCCGGTCACCTTGGCGCTAACGTCATCCGTCCCGCTGATGGTCAGGGGATGTGGAATATCATCATCCGCTTCGACACCCTCGAACACCTGTATGGCTGGACCCAGTCTGAAACCCGTCGGCAGCTGGTTGATGAGATTACGCCGCTGCTGAGCGAAGGCGATCATACCGAGGTAAGAACCGAAGCCGCGTTCTGGTTTACACCGCCCGCGCCGCACGTGCGCCAGCCGCTGCGCTGGAAGCAGTTTCTTATCACGCTGCTGGTGATTTTCCCCAGTACCAATCTGGTGCCATGGGTGACCGGCATGGCGTTGCCTGCGCTGAAGGGCTCTTTGCTGCTGCATCTGATTAACGATGCCTGCGTGGTGGCGCTGGTCGTCTGGCTGTGGATGCCCATCGTGACCCGTCTGTTTGCCGGGTGGCTGAAGAAAGCCTGATCCGGCCTTAAGGAGATAATCATGTCTCAAAAAGCCACACTGATCCTGACTCACGGCGATATTCATACGCTGGATAACGAAAACCCGCTGGTGGAGGCCGTTGCCATCGCCAACGGTAAGATCCTCGCGGTTGGCCGCCACGACCAGATCATGAGCTATGCCGCTGAGGGAACGCAGATCGTCGACCTCAAAGGCCATACGGTGATTCCAGGCCTCAACGATTCGCACCTGCATCTGATTCGCGGCGGGCTGAACTACAACCTGGAGCTGCGCTGGGAAGGCGTACCGTCGCTGGCGGATGCGCTGCGGATGCTCAAAGCGCAGGCCGATCGCACGCCGTCGCCGCAGTGGGTGCGGGTTGTCGGCGGCTGGAGCGAGTTTCAGTTTGCCGAGCGGCGGATGCCGACGCTCGAAGAGTTAAACGACGCCGCGCCGGACTCGCCGGTGTTTGTGCTGCATCTGTATGACCGCGCGCTGCTTAACCGGGCGGCGCTGAAAGCGGTGGGGTATACCAAAGAGACGCCGAACCCGCCGGGCGGTGAGATCGTGCGCGACAGCAACGGCAACCCCACCGGTATGCTGGTGGCGAAACCTAACGCCATGATCCTGTACGCCACGCTGGCGAAAGGGCCGAAGCTGCCGCTGGAGATGCAGGTCAACTCCACGCGTCAGTTTATGCGCGAGCTGAACCGACTGGGGCTGACCAGCGCGATCGACGCTGGCGGCGGTTTCCAGAACTACCCCGAAGATTACGAAATCATTGAACAGCTGCACGCCAACCAGCAGATGACGGTGCGCATCGCCTATAACCTGTTTACCCAGCGGCCAAAGCAGGAGCTGGAGGATTTTGAACGCTGGACCGATATGCTTAAACCCGGACAGGGCACCGATTACTATCGCGCCAACGGCGCGGGTGAAATGCTGGTTTTCTCGGCGGCGGATTTCGAGGATTTCCTGCAGCCGCGACCGGATTTACCCGCCGGGATGGAGGACGAGCTGGAACGCGTGGTACGTCATCTGGTCGAGCATCGCTGGCCGTTCCGCCTGCACGCCACCTACGACGAATCGATTAGCCGAATGCTCGACGTCTTTGAGAAGGTTAATCGCGATATTCCGTTCAACGGGTTGCACTGGTTCTTTGACCACGCGGAGACCATTAGCGAGCGCAACATTGAGCGGGTAAAGGCGCTGGGCGGCGGGATTGCGGTACAGCACCGTATGGCCTTTCAGGGCGAATACTTCGTCGACCGCTACGGCAAAGAGGCGGTGAAACACACGCCGCCGGTGGCGAAAATGCTTGAACTGGATGTGCCTGTCGGCCTGGGCACTGATGCCACCCGAGTGGCGAGCTATAACCCGTGGACTGCGCTGTACTGGCTGGTGTCCGGTCGTACCGTCGGCGGGTTGACGATGTATGACGATAGCAACCGCCTGCCGCGCGAGGTGGCGCTTGAGCTGTGGACGGCGGGCAGCGCCTGGTTTTCCAGCGAGCAGGGCAAAAAGGGGCGCATTGCGAAGGAACAGCTTGCCGACCTGGTGGTGCTGTCGAAAGACTATTTCCGCGTCGCGGAAGAGGAGATCAAAGGTATTGAGTCGGTGCTGACGGTCGTTGGCGGGAAGGTGGTGTATGCTGCCGGAGACTTCACGTCGCTGGCGCCGCCCGCTATTCCGGTCGTACCTGACTGGTCGCCAGTGGTGAAGGTGCCTGGACATTATCGTGCCGCGCCGCCTGCGGTGGCCAGGGTGGGCGCCGTTGTGCAAATGCACCAGTGCATCGGTAGTTGCGGCGTACACGGACACCAGCACGATATGGCGCGTAAATCGGATATCCTGGTCTCTGACGATCGGACGTTCTGGGGCGTGCTGGGTTGTTCGTGCTTTGCGTTTTGAGCGCGAAGGGAAAGGCACAAAAAAAGGCCCGCATCTGCGGGCCTGCTTCGTAAACCGTGCCGATTACAGGCTGGATACGTTCTCGGTCAGGTATTTAGCAACGCCTTCCGGAGAAGCGGCCATACCTTCTTTGCCTTTTTCCCACTGAGCCGGACAGACATCGCCGTGCTCTTCGTGGAACTGCAGCGCGTCAACCATGCGCAGCATTTCGTCGATGTTACGACCCAGCGGCAGATCGTTAACCACCTGATGACGCACGATACCGTCTTTGTCGATCAGGAAGGAGCCGCGCAGGGCAACGCCAGCTTCCGGATGTTCGATACCGTAAGCCTGCTGAATTTCGCGTTTGATGTCAGCAACCATCGCGTATTTCACTGCACCGATGCCGCCTTTGTCGACAGGGGTGTTACGCCATGCGTTATGGACAAATTCAGAGTCAAAAGAGACGCCAACCACTTCCACACCACGCTTCTGGAATTCTTCGTAACGCTTGTCGAACGCGATCAGTTCAGACGGGCAAACGAAAGTGAAATCCATCGGCCAGAAGAACAGAACGGTAGCTTTGCCGTTGGTGTGCTTTTTGAAGTTGAAGTTTTCAACGATTTCGCCGTTACCCAGTACTGCTGCAGCGGTAAAATCCGGAGCCGGACGAGTGACCAGAACCATGTGATTCTCCTGTGATTACTAAGGTTATTTGGAACGCAACGCGGGCCAGTATAGAGAGTCTTCAGGGTTAAGACAAAGAGGTGCTGACAATCGTTCAGTCAGTTTTTACCTATCAATCCACTTCACATCACAGCTGTTTGTTTTTTGCCAGGTGCATCATTCGTGGATAGAACTGCCAGAAACGCTGCTCCAGCGCCATATAGTGCGCGTCGAGATCGTACCAGGAATCGCGCAGGGCGTCGAGCTTTGGTCGGCGGCTGGCCATGCCGTTCAGCACGCGCTGAATAAATACCATCTCCTGGTAGCGCTCCAGCCAGCGTTCGGACCACAGATAGTGGTTGAGGTTCACAAATCGCGGCGGGGAGTCCGGCACAATGACAGAGACCTGCGAATGGGCATAGCGTATGAAGTCCGGCAGCGACATCTCCGGCGACAGCTGTGCCCAGTGGCGCGACAGGAAGTGGTCCCACATGACGTCCAGCGTAATCGGCGCGACGCGGCGTGTCTGCGGGCGAAACCATTCCCGCGCCTCTTTGACTTCCGGCAGATTGTCGGTCAGCACGTCGATGCGCCGGTGCATGTGAATGCCGTCGACCACCTCGGCGGGGTAATCGTTTCCCGGGTTGCCGCGAACGAAATCCGCCAGCAGATTGCCGGAAAGCGAGCTGCCAGCAAGGTGGGCAAGGTGCAGATGTGCGAGAAAATTCATGCGATTCGGTATCCGGAGTCGGCTAGTTGTTGCAGCAAAGAGGTGTGAGCACTAGACTAAGCCGCCTGTTTTTAAGTCACGAGTATACGTCATGCGCGTCGCCGATTTTTCCTTTGAACTACCTGAATCCCTTATTGCCCACTATCCGCAACCAGAGCGCAGTAGCTGCCGCCTGCTGTCGCTGGACGGGCCGACGGGGGCGCTGACGCACGGTACTTTCACCGATTTGCTCGACAAGCTCAACCCTGGCGATCTGCTGGTGTTTAACAATACCCGCGTGATCCCGGCGCGTCTGTTTGGCCGTAAAGCCAGCGGCGGCAAGATTGAAGTGCTGGTCGAACGTATGCTTGATGATAAACGTATTCTGGCACATATCCGCGCGTCCAAAGCGCCGAAGCCGGGGGCTGAGCTGCGGCTTGGCGACGATGAGAGCATCAACGCGACGATGGTCGCCCGTCACGACGCGCTGTTTGAGGTCGAGTTCAACGACGAGCGTCCGGTACTGGACATTCTCAACGCCATCGGCCACATGCCGCTGCCGCCGTATATCGACCGTCCGGATGAAGACGCCGACCGCGAGCTGTATCAGACCGTTTACAGCCAGAAACCTGGCGCAGTAGCAGCGCCGACGGCGGGACTGCACTTTGACGAGCCGCTGCTGGCGGCGCTTCGCGAGAAAGGCATTGAGATGGCGTTCGTGACGCTGCACGTCGGCGCGGGGACGTTCCAGCCGGTGCGCGTGGACAGCATTGAAGAGCACATCATGCACTCCGAGTATGCGGAAGTGCCGCAGGAGGTGGTTGACGCGGTTATGGCGGCTAAAGCTCGCGGCAGCCGCGTGATTGCCGTCGGCACCACCTCGGTACGATCGCTTGAGAGCGCCGCGCAGGCCGCGAAGCAGGATCTGATCGAACCCTTCTTCGGCGATACGCAAATTTTTATCTACCCAGGTTATCAGTACCAGATTATCGATGCGCTGGTGACCAACTTCCATCTACCTGAATCGACACTGATTATGCTGGTGTCCGCCTTTGCAGGCTATCAGCACACCATGAATGCCTATAAGGCTGCGGTAGAACAAAATTATCGCTTTTTTAGCTACGGGGACGCGATGTTTATCACGTACAATCCGCAGGCTTTGCACGAGCGTGTCGGGGACTGACTCCGCGACACCGTTTTAAAACGTCGGACTGTTTTTCTGACGCTGGAGAGAAAATGAAATTTGAACTGGATACGACCGACGGACGCGCACGTCGCGGCCGCCTGGTATTTGATCGCGGCGTAGTGGAAACGCCGGCCTTTATGCCTGTGGGTACTTACGGGACCGTGAAGGGCATGACGCCGGAAGAAGTTGAAGCGACCGGCGCGCAAATTATTCTCGGCAACACTTTCCACCTGTGGCTGCGCCCGGGGCAGGAGATCATGAAGCTGCATGGCGATCTGCACGATTTCATGCAGTGGAAAGGCCCGATCCTCACCGACTCCGGCGGCTTCCAGGTGTTTAGCCTTGGCGATATCCGCAAAATCACCGAGCTGGGCGTTCATTTCCGCAACCCGATCAACGGCGATCCGATTTTCCTCGATCCGGAAAAATCGATGGAAATTCAGTACGATCTCGGCTCCGATATCGTGATGATCTTTGACGAATGTACGCCGTACCCGGCAGACTGGGATTACGCTAAGCGTTCTATGGAAATGTCCCTGCGCTGGGCCAAACGCAGCCGCGACCGTTTTGACGGGCTGGGCAACAAAAATGCGCTGTTTGGCATCATTCAGGGCAGCGTTTACGAAGATTTACGCGATATCTCTGTCAAAGGTCTGGTAGAGATTGGCTTTGATGGCTACGCTGTCGGCGGTCTGGCTGTTGGTGAGCCGAAGGAAGACATGCACCGCATTCTTGAGCATGTCTGCCCGCAGATCCCGGCGGACAAACCACGTTACCTGATGGGCGTTGGTAAACCGGAAGACCTGGTTGAAGGCGTGCGTCGCGGCATCGATATGTTCGACTGCGTTATGCCAACCCGTAATGCCCGCAATGGTCACCTGTTTGTGACCGACGGCGTGGTGAAAATCCGCAACGCAAAACATAAGAGCGACACCAGTCCGCTTGATGCAGAGTGTGATTGCTACACATGTCGCAATTATTCGCGCGCTTACTTGCATCATCTTGACCGTTGCAATGAAATTTTGGGGGCGCGTCTCAATACCATTCATAACCTTCGTTATTATCAGCGTTTAATGGCTGGTTTACGCAAGGCTATCGAAGAGGGTAAATTAGACAGCTTCGTGGCGGATTTTTACCAACGTCAGGGTCGACCTGTTCCACCTTTGAACGTTGATTAATTTTAATAATGAGGGAAATTCAATGAGCTTTTTTATTTCTGATGCGGTAGCAGCTACCGGTGCGCCGGCTCAGGGCAGCCCGATGTCTCTGATCCTGATGCTGGTGGTGTTCGGTCTGATTTTCTACTTCATGATCCTGCGCCCACAGCAGAAGCGTACCAAAGATCACAAAAAGCTGATGGACTCTATCGCTAAAGGTGATGAAGTTCTGACTAACGGTGGCCTGGTTGGTCGCGTAACCAAAGTAGCGGAAACGGGCTACATTGCTATCGCACTGAACGACACCACCGAAGTTGTCATCAAGCGTGACTTCGTTGCCGCCGTGCTGCCGAAAGGCACCATGAAAGCGCTGTAATCCATTGTTTTCCCAAAGGGAACTGCCGTGTTAAACCGTTATCCTTTGTGGAAGTACATTATGCTGGTCGTCGTGATTGTCGGCGGCCTGCTTTACGCACTTCCCAACCTTTATGGTGAGGATCCGGCTGTTCAAATCACTGGCGTGCGCGGCGTCGCCGCCAGTGAGCAAACGCTGATCCAGGTCCAGAAAACCTTACAAGAAGAAAAAATTACCGCGAAGTCTGTGGCACTGGAAGAGGGCGCTATTCTTGCTCGCTTCGACTCCACTGACACCCAGCTGCGCGCGCGTGAAGCGCTGGTTTCCGTGCTGGGTGACAAGTATGTCGTGGCGCTTAACCTTGCTCCTGCGACCCCGCGCTGGCTGGCGGCCATTCATGCCGACCCGATGAAGCTCGGTCTTGATCTGCGTGGCGGCGTGCACTTCCTGATGGAAGTGGATATGGATACCGCGCTCGGTAAGCTCCAGGAACAAAACATCGACAGCCTGCGCAGCGACCTGCGTGAAAAAGGCATCCCCTATACTACCGTTCGCAAAGAAGATAACTTCGGCCTGAGCATTATGTTCCGCGACGGCGCGGCGCGCGATCAGGCGATTGATTATCTGACGCAACGTCATCGCGATCTGGTGATTTCAAGCCAGGGCAGCAACCAGCTGCGTGCGGTAATGACCGATGCGCGCCTGAAAGAAGCGCGTGAATATGCGGTCCAGCAGAACATCAACATCCTGCGTAACCGTGTGAACCAGCTCGGCGTCGCCGAACCGGTGGTTCAGCGCCAGGGCGCAGAGCGTATTGTGGTTGAGTTGCCGGGTATCCAGGATACGGCGCGTGCGAAGGAAATCCTTGGCGCGACCGCGACGCTGGAATTCCGTCTGGTGAACACCAACGTCGACCAGGCTGCGGCGGCTTCCGGCCGCGTACCGGGCGATTCAGAGGTAAAAGACACCCGTGAAGGACAGCCGGTTGTGCTGTACAAGCGCGTGATCCTGACCGGTGACCACATCACCGACTCCACCTCAAGCCAGGACGAATACAACCAGCCGCAGGTTAACATCTCGCTGGACAGCGCGGGCGGCAACATCATGTCTAACTTTACCAAGGACAACATCGGCAAGCCGATGGCGACCCTGTTCGTAGAGTACAAAGACAGCGGTAAGAAAGATGCGAAAGGTCGTGCCATTCTGGTGAAACAGGAAGAGGTGATTAACATCGCCAACATCCAGTCTCGTCTGGGCAACAGCTTCCGTATCACCGGTATCAGCAACCCGAACGAAGCGCGTCAGCTGTCGCTGCTGCTGCGTGCCGGTGCGTTGATTGCGCCAATCCAGATTGTTGAAGAGCGTACCATCGGCCCAACCCTGGGGATGCAGAACATCAAGCAGGGTCTGGAAGCCTGTCTGGCTGGTCTGCTGGCCTCCGTCATCTTCATGATCCTCTTCTACAAGAAGTTTGGTCTGATAGCGACAAGCGCGCTGATTGCCAACCTGGTGCTGATTGTCGGCATCATGTCGCTGCTGCCGGGGGCAACTCTGAGTATGCCGGGGATCGCGGGTATCGTGTTAACCCTTGCGGTGGCGGTCGACGCCAACGTACTGATTAACGAACGTATTAAGGAAGAACTGAGCAACGGCCGTACCGTGCAGCAGGCGATTGACGAAGGCTACCGCGGTGCATTCAGCTCAATCTTCGATGCGAACGTGACGACGCTGATTAAAGTTATCATCCTGTATGCGGTCGGTACGGGCGCGATTAAAGGCTTTGCAATCACTACCGGTATCGGTGTGGCAACGTCCATGTTTACGGCGATCGTCGGTACGCGTGCCATCGTGAACCTGTTGTATGGCGGCAAACGCATCAACAAGCTGTCTATCTGAGGAGTGCGTTGTGGCACAGGAATATACTGTTGAACAATTGAACCACGGCCGTAAAGTCTATGACTTTATGCGCTGGGACTACTGGGCCTTCGGCATTTCAGGTCTGCTGCTGGTGCTGTCCATCATTGTGATGGGCGTGCGTGGCTTTAACTGGGGGCTGGATTTTACCGGCGGTACCGTTATTGAGATCACGCTGGAAAAACCGGCCGATATGGATCAGATGCGCCTGTCGCTGGAAAAAGCAGGCTTTACCGAGCCGCAGCTGCAGAACTTTGGCAGCAGCCACGACATCATGGTGCGTATGCCACCGGTGAAAGGCGCGGACGGTGGTCAGGAACTGGGAAGTAAAGTTCTCGCGGTGATCAACGAATCCACCAACCAGAACGCGGCGGTGAAGCGTATCGAGTTTGTGGGGCCGAGCGTGGGGGCTGACCTTGCTCAGTCGGGGGCTATGGCGTTGATGGCGGCGCTGATCTCCATTCTGGTCTACGTCGGGTTCCGCTTTGAGTGGCGCCTCGCGGCGGGTGTGGTAATCTCGCTGGCGCACGACGTGGTCATCACGCTGGGCATCCTGTCGCTGTTCCATATTGAGATTGACCTGACCATTGTGGCATCGCTGATGTCGGTTATCGGTTACTCCCTGAACGACAGCATCGTGGTTTCTGACCGTATCCGTGAGAACTTCCGTAAGATCCGTCGCGGTACGCCTTACGAGATCTTTAACGTGTCGCTGACCCAGACGCTGCACCGTACGTTGATTACGTCCGGTACGACGTTAGTGGTTATTCTGATGCTGTTCCTGTTTGGCGGCCCGATTCTGGAAGGCTTCTCGCTGACCATGCTTATCGGTGTTTCCATCGGTACGGCGTCGTCTATCTACGTGGCTTCCGCGCTGGCGCTGAAGCTCGGTATGAGACGCGAACACCTGTTGCAGCAGAAAGTCGAGAAAGAAGGGGCGGATCAGCCGTCGATTCTTCCTTAATCCCTGCGGTACGGAAAAACGAAATCCCGGTCAAACGACCGGGATTTTTTTATTACAAATCCGGTTATTCCCGCTATGGTGGCTTCTCTGTCTCTGATTACAGGATGCCTCAGAAATGCACGATACCCACTGCGATGTCTCCCTTCAGGTTGTTCCGCCGCCGGACTGTTGGCTCAGTCTGCCTTCTGTTGATCTCACCGATGTGACGCTGCAGCAGCGTAAAGCGCGGGTGCTGATACAGATGGCGCGTGACGGTATCGATACGCTGGTGGTGTATGCCGATAAAGAGCACGGCGGGAACTTTGAGTATCTGACGGGCTTTATCCCGCGCTTTGAGGAGGCGCTGCTGGTGCTGCATCGGCACGGTGAGGCGGTGCTGGTGCTCGGTAACGAGAACCTCAAACTGGCGCCGCATGCCCGACTGGAAAACCGCGTGCTCCACGCGCCCTGGTTTTCGCTGCCCAATCAGCCGATGACGCACGGTAAAACGCTGGCGGAATTGCTGCGGGAGGCGGGGATCGGCGGCGGTAAAACGCTGGGCCTTGTCGGCTGGAAGCTCTTTACCGGCTGCGGCGACGCGGCGCAAACGATGTTCGATTTGCCGGCCTTTATAGTCGATGCTCTGCGCGAGGCGGCTGGCAGCGGCGCGGTGTTGCGTAATGCCACCGGTATTTTTATCTCCCCGGATGGCGGTGCGCGTACCGTCAATAACGCCAACGAGCTGGCGCATTACGAGTATGGCGCCAACCTGGCTTCGACGGCTATCCTCACGGCGCTGAATGCGATTGCGCCAGGCAAGACGGAAAAGCAGATTGGCGCGCTGCTGGCCGCCGACGGGCAGCCGAATAACGTGGTGATGATTGCCGCCACCGGCGATCGCTTCGCCAATGCCAGCCTCTATCCAGGCGATAAGCGTATTCAGCGCGGCGATAAGTTTTCTCTGACGACAAGCTATAAAGGCGGCCTCAGCAGCCGGGCGGCCTATGTGGTAGAGAACGCCGGGGAACTTGCCGCGAACGTCAGCGATTACCTCGACGTGGTCGCCATTCCCTATTTCCTGGCGGTGGTGAGCTGGCTTGAGCATCTGCGTCCGGGACTGACTGGCGGCGACCTTTACCAGCTCATTGAGCGCGTGCTGCCGAAAGCGCAATACCACTGGCATCTGAACCCAGGCCATCTGGTGGCGGACGAAGAGTGGCTCTGCTCGCCGGTCTACCCCGGTTCGACGATCGCGCTGACCAGCGGCATGCTGCTGCAAATCGACATTATCCCCTCCCGCCCGGGCTATGCGGGCGCCAGCATTGAAGATACCGTAGCGCTGGCCGATGCGACGCTGCGGGCTACGCTTGCGGCTGAGTATCCGGCGCTGTGGGCCAGAGTACAGGCGCGGCGCGACTATATTGCTCGTCATATCGGCATTGCGCTGCCGGAAGAGGTACTGCCGTTTTCGAATACGGTAGGCTACCTGCGTCCATGGCTGCTGGACCCGACCCGGGCGCTGGTGTGTCAATCTTCAGACTCCTGACAACACTCCTGACAGTATGCTGTCAGGAGGCCTGTTCTACACTTCTCCTGAATTTACCCAAGGTGACAGGAGGCAGTATGAACAACGTGATTAACTGGTTTGAAATTCCCGTGAGCGATATGGCGCGTGCCGTGGCGTTTTATGAGTCGGTGATGGGCGTTACGCTGCGCCGTGAAGTGATGGAAGGGGCAGAGCTGGCGGTATTCCCGCATCGTGACGAACAAACCGGCGGCGCGCTGGCGAAGTTTGAGCACATTACGCCGTCGTCGCAGGGATGTATTATTTATCTGCATACCGATGACCTGCGCACCACGCTGAAAAACGTGGCGGCAAAGGGCGGCGAATGCGTATTTGGCCCGCTGGAGCTACCCGACGGCATCGGCGCGATTGCGCTGTTTACCGACAGTGAAGGTAACCGCATTGGTCTGCATCAACCCGCCTGAGGCGAAGTGACACCATCATGACCCGACGCGCCGACCGTTTATTTCAGATTGTGCAGATCCTGCGCGGCAGGAGGCTGACGACGGCGGCGCTGTTGGCGGAGCGGCTCGGCGTATCTGAGCGCACCGTGTATCGCGATATCCGCGATCTGTCGATTTCCGGCGTGCCAGTGGAAGGCGAGGCGGGAAGCGGCTACCGGCTGCTGGACGGTTACGATTTACCGCCGTTGATGTTGACCGCCCGGGAATCGGAAGCGCTGATGGTGGCTATCCGGCTGCTGAAAACCTGGGGCGGGGAATCGCTGTCGGCCTCGCTGGAGTCGGCGCAGGAGAAGGTGCTGGCGATTTTACCCGCCGACAGCCGTCGTAAGGCCGAACAGGCGCGGGTGTTCGCCCCGGATATGGGCATACAGCAACATTCCCGGCGTGATTTCGACCTGATCCATCACGCGATTTCCGCCCAGCAGGTGTTGTCGATTCATTACCGTGACGAAACGGGGCAACTGACCTGGCGCGATGTACAGCCGCTGGGGCTCTTCTTCTGGGGCGAACACTGGCTGCTGGCCGCCTGGTGCGAGAGACGGGAGGATTACCGCTGTTTTCGTCTGGATCGCTGCCTGAATATCGTGCCGACATCGCGACGTTTTAGCGAAACCGCAGATCGTTCGTTAAGCGATTTTCTGCGCAAGGTCCGGCGCGAGGAGCGCCAATAAAAAAAGCCAGCGGGAACGCTGGCTTTTTGCGCCAGGGCGCCGGTCTTAGAAGTTGTAACCGACCACCAGGTAGCCACCCCAGCCGGTAGACTTCACGCTGAAGTCGCCGTTACCGAAGTTCAGGCTGGCGTCGTCCGCCCACTGGCCGCCGTTGTGCCAGTAACGCGCGACCACCGAGTAGTGCCAGTGATCGTAGTTTAGCGCCAGAATGTGGCTGGAGGCGATAGAGTTGCCGGTACGCGCGTGTTTCCCGTTGTTATCGTAGAAGTTATCGCTGCCCAGATCTGAGCCCCAGTCAAAGTTGGTGAAGCCGATGTAGCTCAGCTGGCCGCCCCACAGCTGGGTGATCGGCACAAAGTATTTCACTTTGAAGCGGTAACCATCCCATTCGTTTTCGTTGGATGCGCCATAGTTCTGCCACTGGTATTTAGCATACACGTTCAGCGACAGGCTCATCGGCAGGCCGGTATCGATATCGGTACCCAGACCCATGTACCAGGTGCTCTGCTTGGTGCTTTCTTCGCCTTTGGCGCCCATGTCATAAATGTAGTTGTTGGCGAAGTACCACTCTTTGAACGGACCAAACGCCAGGCTGGTGCCGGTCAGCTTATCGATAGAGAAGCGCGGTTCGATTTCCATAAACATACGAGAACCGTTATCCCAGGCGCCTTTGTCGTTACCGTTGCCGATACCGAATGTTTTAGGGATATCGATATAGCCGTAGAAGTCAAACCAGTCTTTTTTGGCGAATGCTTCGTATTCGAGGTACACGTCGTTAGTGATCTGCGGCCCGAAGCGCGTGTGGTAGCTTCCCACTACGTTGACGCTCTGATGCCACCAATCGGAAACATATTCTGGTTTGCTGGTCTCGGCAGCGGATGCCGAAAAAGAGGATGAAAGAGCAAGCACTGCACCGGCCGCGAGTAATGTTTTTTTCATAATTATGCCACTGATTTGAAATCCCTTCCGGGGGTGAAAAAAGATGCCTGGACGTTTCTAAATGTAACCTTGTTCTGCGAGGCCTATTATAAGAATCATTGCTCACAAAAATATGTGTTGTTTCACAGTTCTCTCAAATGCGTAATCGATTGCGTTCACGTTTGCGTACATTGGACGACGGCGATTGGACGGGAAGATGAAAACGTTTCCTGGTTTTTCTGGATTAACGTAAAGATTGTTACGCGTATCGAAAGGGGGCTGAAACGCGAACCGCGCCGGGAAAACCCGGCGCCGGGGAAGAGGTTACTGCGGGGTGGTCGGCTGGATGTCGTGAATGCGGACAAACGCCGGCTGCGTTGGGTTAAGGCCGTTGAGCAGCAGGGGAATATCGACATCGCTCGGCGCCAGCAGGCTGGCCGGGGCGCTGATCAGCTGGTTTTTGACATTCACTTCCTGGAATTGGGTGGTGGTGCCCTGGATTTCTCCCCATTCCACCGTGCCGCTAAAGGCGGGGAGCGGAGTACTGGATTCCCCCTGGATGCGCAGTGTGGCGCGCATGCCGTCGGCGTTTTGCGCGATGTTCGTCAGCGACATCCGCAGGGTGCCAATCTGGCTCTCCAGACGGGCCGGAGTATTGGCGCCCGGCAGCAGGTAGACGCCGCGGTTGGATGTCGCATTGAGCGTGTTCTGCTGGGTAATTTTCACCGTTTCCTGGTTGAGTTTGCTCATCTCCTGGCTCAGGGCGCTGACGCTCTGGTGCATCTGGCGAACTTCGCTTTGCTGTGCGCAGGCGCTGAGGGTAAACAGGCTACCAAGCACCAGTAATCGAATGTAACGTCTTGTCATTACTTTCACTTCCTGAAAGGCAACTATTTTGGGGTAATGGTAGCAGTATCGCTGCGTTTGCCATCGGGGGTTTGTCTCAAAATGACGCCGCTATGCCGGTCGTGGTAAAATGGCAGGATGTCACCTTTTTACCGTCAGGACGCGCCATGCACTGCCCATTTTGTTTCGCTGTAGATACCAAAGTGATTGACTCCCGACTGGTGGGGGAAGGCTCCTCCGTGCGCCGTCGCCGCCAGTGCCTGGTTTGCAATGAGCGTTTTACGACCTTTGAAGTGGCAGAGCTTGTGATGCCGCGGGTGGTAAAAAGCAATGATGTTCGCGAACCGTTTAACGAAGACAAGCTGCGTAGCGGTATGCAAAAAGCGCTGGAGAAGCGCCCGGTCAGCTCTGACGATGTCGAAATGGCGTTGAACCATATCAAATCCCAGCTGCGCGCCACCGGCGAGCGTGAAGTGCCGAGCAAAATGATCGGCAACCTGGTGATGGAGCAACTGAAGAAACTGGATAAAGTCGCCTATATTCGCTTTGCCTCGGTGTACCGCAGTTTCGAAGACATTAAAGAATTTGGCGAAGAGATCGCCCGCTTACAGGATTAAGTCATGCAGGATGAAATCTACATGGCGCGAGCGCTTAAGCTGGCGCAGTGCGGTCGTTTTACTACCCATCCTAATCCTCGTGTCGGCTGCGTGATTGTCCGTGACGGCGAGATAGTCGGGGAAGGTTTTCACCTTCGCGCCGGCGAGCCCCATGCCGAAGTCTATGCGCTGCGTATGGCGGGTGACAAAGCCAAAGGCGCGACGGCCTACGTCACGCTGGAGCCCTGTAGCCACCACGGGCGCACGCCGCCGTGCTGCGATGCGCTGATCGCCGCGGGCGTCAAGCGCGTCGTGGCGGCAATGCAGGACCCTAACCCACAGGTCGCGGGACGCGGGCTGTATCGTCTGCAACAGGCGGGCGTAGAGGTCAGTCACGGCCTGATGATGAGCGAGGCGGAGCGGCTCAATAAAGGCTTCCTGAAGCGCATGCGCACCGGTTTTCCTTATCTTCAGCTCAAGCTTGGTGCTTCGCTCGATGGCGGTACGGCGATGGCGAGCGGCGAAAGCCAGTGGATAACCTCGCCGCAGGCGCGACGCGACGTGCAGCGTCTGCGCGCGCAAAGCCATGCCATCCTGACCAGCAGCGCGACGGTGCTGGCGGATAACCCCGCGCTGACCGTGCGCTGGGAGGAGCTGGATGCCGATACCCAGGCCTGCTACCCGCAGGAGAATCTGCGCCAGCCGGTGCGTATTGTTATCGATAGCTGCAACCGCGTGACGCCGGCACACCGCATTGTCCATCAGCCCGGGGAAACCTGGTTTGCCCGCACGCAGGCGGATAACCGCCAGTGGCCTGACAATGTCAGCACGCTGAACATTCCGGCGCACAACGGCCAGCTTGATCTGGTGCTGCTGATGATGCAGTTGGGGAGACAGCAGATTAACAGCGTCTGGGTCGAGGCCGGGCCGCGGCTGGCGGGCGCGCTACTGCAGGCGGGGCTGGTGGATGAGCTTATTGTCTACGTTGCGCCTAAACTGTTAGGGAGCGATGCGCGTGGTCTTTGTGTGCTGCCAGGACTTGAGAAACTGGCCGATGCCCCCCAATTTACTTTCAATGAGATACGGCAGGTTGGCCCGGATCTGTGCCTGCATTTGACGCCTGCGCTATAAACTTCGGCAGTGCGCGAATTATTATGATAAAATCCGCCCCCCTGCGGGGCAAGTCGAATCCCAAAAGGAAGAGTATGAACATTATCGAAGCTAACGTAGCTGCCCCGGAAGCCCGCATCGCCATTACCATTGCGCGTTTCAACAACTTCATCAACGACAACCTGCTGGAAGGCGCGATTGATGCTCTGAAACGTATCGGTCAGGTTAAAGATGACAACATCACCGTGGTTTGGGTGCCGGGTGCTTACGAGTTGCCGCTGGCGGCTGGCGCACTGGCCAAAACCAATAAGTATGATGCGGTGATTGCGCTGGGTACCGTTATCCGTGGCGGTACGGCTCACTTTGAATATGTTGCCGGTGGTGCAAGCAATGGCCTGGCGCATGTCGCTCAGGCGTGCGAAATCCCGGTCGCTTTCGGTGTTCTGACCACTGAAAGCATTGAACAAGCTATCGAACGCGCTGGCACTAAAGCCGGCAACAAAGGTGCGGAAGCTGCACTGACCGCACTTGAAATGATTAATGTATTGAAAGCCATCAAGGCCTGATTTTTGTAAGGGGAATTCCGTGAAACCTGCTGCTCGTCGCCGCGCCCGTGAATGTGCCGTTCAGGCGCTTTACTCCTGGCAGTTGTCTAAAAACGACATCGCTGATGTTGAATACCAGTTCCTGGCGGAACAGGATGTGAAAGATGTCGACGTCCTGTATTTCCGTGAACTGCTGTCCGGTGTGGCGACTAACAGCGCGTACCTTGACGGTCTGATGAAGCCGTATCTGTCCCGTCAGCTCGAAGAGCTGGGTCAGGTGGAAAAAGCGGTACTGCGCATCGCGCTGTTCGAACTGTCCAAACGTGATGACGTACCGTATAAGGTTGCCATCAACGAAGCTATCGAACTGGCGAAAACCTTTGGCGCTGAAGACAGCCATAAGTTCGTCAACGGCGTGCTGGATAAAGCCGCTCCGGTTATCCGTCCCCACAGGAAGTAATCTTCAGGCCGGGCGGTGAGGTTTTTCTCCTCATTCCCGGCCTTGTCTTTTCTCTGCTGAGGCATAACGTATGGCATGCGGCGAATTTTCCCTGATTGCCCGTTATTTCGATCGTGTCAGAAGCTCTCGTCTTGATGTCGAAACCGGTATTGGCGACGATTGCGCACTGCTCAATATTCCCGAAAAACAGACGCTGGCGATCAGCACCGATACGCTGGTGTCGGGCATCCATTTTTTACCCGATATCGATCCCGCCGATCTGGCCTGTAAGGCGCTGGCGGTCAATTTAAGCGACCTGGCGGCGATGGGCGCCGACCCGGCCTGGCTGACGCTGGCGCTTACCCTGCCGTCGGTCGATGAAGCGTGGCTGGCCGCGTTCAGCGACAGCCTGTTTGAACAGCTAAGCTACTACAATATGCAGCTGATTGGCGGCGATACGACCCGCGGCCCCCTGTCAATGACGTTGGGCATTCACGGTTTTGTTCCGCAGGGACGGGCGCTTAAGCGTTCCGGCGCAAAACCCGGCGACTGGATTTACGTTACCGGCACGCCGGGGGACAGCGCTGCCGGTCTGGCGATTTTGCAAAACCGCCTGACGGTGGATGATGCCGGAGATGCCCGCTATCTGCAAAAACGCCATCTGCGCCCAACGCCGCGCATTTTAACCGGGCAGGCGCTGCGCAACCTGGCGACGTCGGCTATTGATCTCTCCGACGGGCTGATTTCCGATCTTGGCCATATCCTCAACGCCAGCCAGTGCGGCGCGCGTATCGATCTGGATGCGCTGCCGTACTCGGAGGCGATGCGGCGCCACGTCGCGCCGGAGCAGGCTTTGCGCTGGGCGCTGTCCGGCGGCGAAGACTACGAGCTGTGCTTCACCGTGCCGGAAATCAACCGTGGCGCGCTGGAGGTGGCTATCGGGAATTTCAATATGCCGTATACCTGCATTGGCCAGCTTAGCGCGGACGTTGAAGGGATGCATTTCCAGCGCGACGGAAAAGCCATCATGCTTGACTGGAAGGGGTACGACCATTTTGCGCAGTAAAGATATCGCCAAAAGTCGGCTCAATTTGCTCAATCCCTGGCACCTGCTGGCGACAGGGTTCGGCAGCGGCCTGAGCCCTGTTGTACCTGGTACGATGGGGTCGCTGGCCGCTATCCCGTTCTGGTATCTGATGACTTTCCTGCCGTGGCAGCTCTATTCGCTGGTGGTGATGCTGGGAATATGCCTTGGGGTCTATATCTGCCATCGCACCGCCAAAGACATGGGGGTGCACGATCACGGCAGTATCGTCTGGGATGAGTTTGTCGGCATGTGGATAACGCTGATGGCGATACCCGCTCTTGATTGGCAGTGGGTCGCCGCCGGGTTTGTCATTTTCCGCATTTTCGATATGTGGAAGCCCTGGCCGATTCGCTGGTTCGACAGGAATGTCCACGGCGGTATGGGGATTATGGTCGACGACATCGTCGCCGGGATCATTTCCGCGGGCATTCTGTATGTTGTTGGCCACCACTGGCCGCTCGGGCTGATTTAACGCCTGTCCCTGACGCTCTGCGTATGGCAGAGCGTCAGGGGCCGATGCGTTACTTAAACCCGACTACCGGGTGCGGTAGGTAGAGCGTTTCCAGTTTGGCAATCTGTTCCGGCTGCAGCGTGATATCCACCGCGTTCAGCAATTCATCCAGCTGTTCTTCTCGCGACGTGCCGATAATCGGCGCCGCCACGCCTGCTTTGCTCAACAGCCAGGCCAGCGCCACCTGAGCGCGGGTCGCTCCGGTCTCTTCGGCGACATCCGCCAACCGCTCTGCAATCTGCGCGTCGTTGTCTTCTGTGGTGCTGTAGAGGGTTTTACCAAACTCATCGGACACCAGTCGTGCGGTGGTTTCTCCCCACGGGCGGGTCAGGCGACCGCGCGCCAGCGGGCTCCAGGGGATCACCGCAATGCCTTCCTGCGCGCACAGCGGCAGCATTTCACGCTCTTCCTCGCGATAAATCAGATTGTAGTGGTCCTGCATGGTGACAAAACGCGCCCAGCCGTGCTGCGTCTGTAGCGCCAGCGCCCTGGCGAACTGCGAGGCATGCATTGAGGAGGCGCCGATATAGCGCGCTTTGCCCGCTTTGACCACGTCATCCAGGGCTTCCAGCGTCTCTTCAATCGGGGTGTTGTAGTCCCAGCGGTGGATCTGCAGCAGGTCGACGTAGTCCATCCCAAGGCGCCTCAGGCTGTCGTCGATTGAGCGTAAGATTTGGGGGCGGGAGAGGCCTTCGGCCAGGTCGCCGGTCTGGTGATAGACTTTGGTCGCCACGACCACTTCATCGCGGCGGGCGAAGTCGCGCAGCGCGCGGCCGACGATCTCTTCGCTACTGCCGTCAGAGTAGCTGTTGGCGGTGTCGAAAAAGTTGATACCGCCCGCCAGCGCACGTTGAATGATGGGGCGGCTGCTGTCTTCCGGCAAGGTCCAGGCGTGTCGGCCGCGATCCGGCTCTCCGAAGGTCATACAGCCAAGGCAAAGCCGGGAAACGCGAAGGTCAGTCGAGCCTAATGTGTTGTATTCCATGGTTCCGCTCCTGCAATGTACATCCGTTAAGCATAGCAGGAGCGGGTAGCGGAAAAGGCGATCAGGCGAGCCAGTTGCGGATTTGGGTTTCGATACCGGCGGCGTCGAGGCCGATGTCGGCGCGGGCCTCTTCCTGGGTTCCCTGCGGGATGAAGTAGTCCGGCAGGCCGAGGTTCAGCACCGGCACGACGCGGCGATGCGCCATCAGCACGTCGTTCACGCCGCTGCCTGCGCCGCCGATGATGGCGTTCTCTTCCAGCGTGACCAGCGCATCGTGCTGCTCCGCCATTTGCAGGATCAGGGCCTCATCAAGCGGCTTCACAAAGCGCATGTCCACGAGGGTCGCGTTGCATTTCTCCGCCACGTCGGCGGCCTCCGGCATCAGCGTGCCGAAGTTGAGAATAGCGATTTTCTCGCCACGGCGTTTTACCACGCCCTTGCCCAGCGGCAGTTTTTCCAGCGGCGTGAGCTCCGCACCAGTACCGCTGCCGCGCGGGTAGCGGACTACGCTTGGCCCTTCGTTATGGTGATAGCCGGTAAACAGCATCTGGCGGCATTCGTTTTCATCGCTGGGGGTCATGATGACCATCTCCGGTATGCAGCGCAGGAAGGAGAGATCGAACGCGCCCTGATGGGTTTGGCCGTCGGCGCCGACAATTCCCGCGCGGTCAACGGCAAACAGCACCGGCAGCTTCTGGATAGCCACATCGTGGATAACCTGGTCATAGGCGCGTTGCAGGAAGGTGGAGTAAATCGCCACCACCGGCTTAAAGCCGCCAATCGCCAGCCCGGCGGCGAACGTCACCGCGTGCTGCTCGGCAATCGCCACGTCAAAGTACTGATCCGGGTAGCGTTTAGAAAACTCGACCATGCCGGAGCCTTCGCGCATGGCGGGCGTAATGGCCATCAGCTTGCTGTCTTTGGCTGCGGTTTCACACAGCCAGTCGCCAAAGATTTTGGAGTAGCTCGGTAGGCCGCCGCTGCTTTTCGGCAGCTTGCCGCTGGTGTGATCGAATTTCGGCACAGCGTGGAAGGTGATCGGATCTTTCTCCGCCGGTTCGTAGCCACGCCCTTTTTTGGTCATGATGTGCAGGAACTGCGGGCCTTTCAGGTCGCGCATGTTCTTGAGCGTGGTGATGAGCCCGAGCACGTCATGGCCGTCGACCGGGCCGATATAGTTAAAACCGAGCTCTTCAAACAGCGTGCCGGGAACCACCATGCCTTTGATATGCTCTTCGGTGCGCTTAAGCAGCTCTTTGATCGGCGGTACGCCGGAGAAGACCTTCTTGCCGCTTTCTCGCAGGGACGAGTAGAGCTTGCCGGAAAGCAACTGGGCCAGATGGTTGTTCAGCGCGCCGACGTTCTCGGAAATCGACATTTCGTTATCGTTTAGGATAACCAGCATATCGGGCTTGATGTCGCCCGCATGGTTCATCGCCTCAAACGACATCCCCGCGGTAATGGCGCCGTCGCCAATCACGCAGACGGTACGCCGCTGCTTGCCTTCTTTGGCTGCGGCAATCGCAATACCGATACCGGCGGAAATCGACGTCGAGGAGTGGCCGACGCTCAGCACGTCGTACTCGCTTTCACCGCGCCACGGGAACGGGTGCAGACCGCCTTTCTGGCGGATGGTGCCGATACGGTCGCGGCGGCCGGTGAGAATTTTGTGCGGATAAGCCTGATGACCGACATCCCAGATGAGTCTGTCGAACGGGGTGTTGTAGACATAGTGCAGCGCAACGGTCAGCTCCACCGTGCCAAGCCCGGAGGCGAAATGCCCGCTCGAGCGGCTGACGCTGTCGAGCAGGTAGCGACGTAGCTCGTCGCACAGTTTCGGCAGACTCTCTTTCGGTAGCAGACGCAATTCCTGAGTGGAATCTACCAGCGCCAGCGTCGGGTATTTGGCAATATCAAAACTCATCAGAGACTCATCGTGGTGTTATCGATTATTTATCACGCTGGATTATATAGTTCGCAAGCGCTTCCAGTGCCGTGGTATCCAGAGAACGTGCAGCCAGTTCGCTTAACGACTGGCGGGCGTCTTCTATCAGATCACGGGCTTTCATCCGGGCTTGCTCAAGGCCCAGTAAGGCAGGGTAGGTGCTTTTGCCAAGCTGCTGATCGGCGCCCTGACGTTTTCCAAGGGTCGCAGTATCCCCCACCACATCCAGAATGTCATCCTGTACCTGGAAGGCAAGACCGATGCTCTCGGCGTATTTATCCAGTACCGGCAGCGCCGCGCGGCCTTTTTCGCCAGCGCTCAGCGCGCCTAAACGAACGGCGGCGCGGATCAACGCCCCGGTTTTGTGGCGGTGGATTCGTTCCAGCGCGGTAAGGTCGACCTGTTGACCTTCCGCTTCGAGATCCAGCGCCTGACCGCCGCACATTCCGGCAACGCCGCTGGCCTGCGCCAGTTCGGAGATCATCGCGACGCGGTCACGATCGGATACTTCCGGCATCGGCGCATCACTGAGTATAGAAAATGCCAGCGTTTGCAGGGCGTCTCCGGCCAGAATGGCGTTCGCCTCGCCGAATTTCACGTGGCAGGTCGGCAGGCCGCGCCGCAGATCGTCGTCGTCCATCGCCGGGAGATCGTCATGCATCAGCGAATAGGCATGGATGCATTCAACCGCCGCCGCGGGCGCGTCCAGCGTCGTTACGCTGACGCCAAACATATTGCCGGTGGCGTAGACCAGGAATGGGCGCAGGCGCTTACCGCCCAATAGTGCGCCGTAATGCATCGCCTCAACCAGCGGAGTGTTCTGAAAGGGCTGCGGTTCGATAAACTGGCGCAGCGCGCCGTTTGCTCGCGTGACGCACGCCTGTAACTGTTGCGTGAAGTCCATTTACTCGGCATCCGGGGTGAAAGGGGTCAGGGGGGCGTCTTCGTTATCGGACAGCAGAATTTGCACGCGTTGTTCCGCCTGCTGCAGCTTCACCTGTCCCTGACGCGCCAGCTGTACGCCGCGTTCAAACTCATTCAGCGCCTCTTCCAGCGGCAGGTCGCCGTTTTCAAGACGGGAGACTATCTGCTCAAGCTCAGTTAACGCGCTTTCGAAACTGGCTGACGCTTCATTTTTCTTTGGCATAGTGAATGTCTGACTCTTGTTATCTCGCAACCCCGCTATGGTAGCGGAGTCTTGGCGCGAAGCAAATAACGTGCAATGGTAAGCGCAGGTTGATTGTGATGGTGATATACTTGCGCGCCTGGATGCAGCCGCAGGTGTGGGCTGCTGTATTTTTTGCCCTACAAACCCTGATGGGTTTGCCAACGAACCATTGCCGCCATGAAGTTTATCATTAAATTGTTCCCGGAAATCACCATCAAAAGCCAATCTGTGCGTTTGCGCTTTATAAAAATCCTCACCGGGAATATTCGTAACGTCCTCAAGCACTATGATGAGACGCTTGCCGTCGTTCGTCACTGGGATCACATCGAAGTTCGCGCCAAAGACGAAAACCAGCGTCTGGCGATTCGCGATGCGCTGACCCGCATCCCTGGGATCCACCATATTCTGGAAGTGGAAGATGTCCCTTTCACCTCCCTGCACGATATTTTCGAGCAGACCCTACCGCTGTGGCGCGAGCAGCTTGAAGGCAAGACCTTCTGCGTGCGCGTGAAACGTCGCGGCAAGCATGAGTTCAGCTCCATTGAGGTCGAGCGCTATGTCGGCGGCGGTCTGAATCAGCATATTGAATCCGCGCGCGTGAAGCTCACCAACCCGGACATCACCGTGAATCTGGAGATCGAAAACGATCGCCTGTTGCTGGTGAAAGGGCGCTATGAGGGCATCGGCGGCTTCCCGATCGGCACCCAGGAAGATGTGCTGTCGCTGATTTCCGGCGGTTTCGACTCCGGCGTCTCCAGCTACATGCTGATGCGTCGCGGCTGTCGCGTGCACTACTGCTTCTTTAACCTTGGCGGCGCGGCGCATGAAATCGGCGTTCGCCAGGTGGCGCATTACTTGTGGAACCGCTTTGGCAGCTCCCACCGCGTACGCTTTGTCGCGATTAACTTTGAGCCTGTGGTGGGCGAGATCCTCGAAAAAGTCGATGATGGCCAGATGGGCGTGGTGCTCAAACGCATGATGGTGCGCGCTGCGTCGAAAGTCGCGGAGCGCTACGGCGTGCAGGCGCTGGTCACTGGCGAAGCGCTGGGCCAGGTCTCCAGCCAGACGCTGACCAACCTGCGCCTTATCGACAACGTGTCCGATACGCTGGTGCTGCGCCCGCTGATTTCCTACGACAAAGAGCACATCATCAATCTGGCGCGTGAAATTGGTACTGAAGACTTTGCCCGCACAATGCCGGAATACTGCGGCGTTATCTCAAAAAGCCCGACGGTGAAGGCGGTGAAGGCGAAGATTGAGGCGGAAGAAGAGCATTTCGACTTTGCGATTCTCGATAAGGTTGTCGCCGAGGCCAGTAACCTCGATATTCGCGAAATCGCTCAGCAGACCGAGCAGGACGTGGTGGAAGTGGAAACCGTCAACGGCTTCGGCGCTAACGACGCTATCCTTGATATTCGCGCCATCGACGAGCAGGACGCTAAGCCGCTGGAAGTGGAGGGCGTTGAGGTGGTGTCGCTGCCGTTCTACAAACTTAGCACCCAATTTGGCGACCTCGACCAGAGCAAAACCTGGCTGCTGTGGTGCGAGCGCGGTGTGATGAGCCGTCTGCAGGCGCTGTACCTGCGCGAGCAGGGCTTTGCCAATGTGAAGGTGTATCGCCCGTAGCGTTCTTGCCCGGCGGCGCAGGCTTGCCGGGCCTACATTGCGCAGGTTGCAGGCCGGGTAAGGCATCACCGCCGCCCGGCTTTTTACACTCTACTCGTAGTAGTTATAAATCCCCGCCGCCATCACCAGTGATGATGCGACCTCATGGGCTTTCTCGCGCCCGACCAGCAGATCGATAATCTTCAGCGCAAAATCAATCGACGTTCCTGGCCCCTGGCTGGTGAGCAGATTGACGCGCGGATCCCAGACAATGCGTTTATCCACCCACTGTTCTTCAGGAATGGTGTCCTTCAGCCCCGGGTAACCGGTCATATTGCCGACAGGGAAAATGTCGTGCGGAACCAGCACCGTTCCGGCAGCGGCACAAATTGCCGCGACGATACGACCAGACAGGTGGAACTGCCTGACGGTTTCGACCAGCAACGGGCTGTCGCGAAAGCATTCCGCGCCTTTCAGACCGCCGGGCAGGACGATAACGTCATAATCGCCGTCGGCCACCTGCACCAGAGGCGCATCCGCCAGCAGTTTGACGCCGCGCGAGCAGGTGATCGCTAATTCGCCGTCGCTGGCGACGCTCGCCGTGGTGACGCTAATGCCGCCGCGAACCAGCAGATCGATGGTGGTTACGGCTTCGGTCTCTTCACTCCCAGGGGCGAGACAAACCAGCGCTGATGCGCTCATACTCATTCTCCTTACGTTTAATCAGTTCATACAGCCTGGCGTTTTCCGGCACGCTGATGCCGTGGGCGCGCGCGCGTTTCAGCAGATAGCCGGTGATGTAGTCAATCTCGGTGTGACGCCGCGCCCGGACATCCTGCAGCATGGAAGAGATGTTGGCGGCCGTGCTATCGACGACCTGCCAGACGTAGAACAGCAAATCATCCGGGCTGGAATGATGCCCTTCACGCTGCATCACCGCCGCCACCTCATTGCAGATGGCCTCGACCTCTTGCGGGCGCTCGCGCAGCGCGCCGTTCGGGCAGTCGTATAGTGCGGTGAGCGGATTGACTACGCAGTTAACGGCAAGTTTCTTCCAGCTGGCGCCGCCCATGTCATTGTGCCAGGCGACATCCGGCAGGGCGACGTGCAGCGTATCGGCAAGAAAGCTGTACTCCTGAGCAGCGGCGTTGGCCGGGCCAATATGGGTAACCCCGTTGGCGACGTGAATAATCAGGTTGCCGTCGCGGCGTGCGGCGTGCGTCGTCATGCCAATCAGCAGTGGTTGCTGCAGCGTGCGCAGCTCTTCCAGGGTTCCCATGCCGTTGTGGATAAGCAGCACCGGGCTGGCGGCGGGCAGTTGAGTGGCCAGGTTTTTCACCGCAGTGGAGACCTGCCAGGCCTTCAGCGTGACCAGCAGGAGATCGCTGTGGGCGAGAAAATCGGGGTCGTTGGCCGTGAGCAGTTCATTGAACACCTGGCCGTTAGTCTCTTGCAGGTTGACGCTGCACCAGGGCTGCGGTACGCGCAGCCAGCCCTGAACCTCATGTCCTTGCCGGTAAAGGGCGGTTAGCCATAATTGTCCGAGGGCGCCGCATCCGAGCACGGTAATCTTCATTAGTTCTCCTCACCTGCTGCAGGATCAGGCATTTTGCTCATTATGCCATTATTATAGCGCCGACGGCTCCCAGGCAGACACAGGGATAACAGGTTGTGTTCTCTGGCTGTGCGGGTATTATGCATCGCAACAAAAAGAGAGGGAGAATAAAACATGCCATCTTTCGATATTGTCTCTGAAGTCGATCTTCAGGAAGCCAAAAACGCTGTGGATAACGCGGCGCGTGAAGTTGAATCCCGTTTTGACTTCCGTGGCGTTGAAGCGACCATCGAGCTGAACGAAAAAAACGAGACCATCAAAGTCCTGAGCGAGTCGGATTTCCAGGTCAATCAGTTGCTCGATATCCTGCGCGCCAAGCTGCTCAAACGCGGCATTGAAGGCAACTCTATCGAGGTGCCGGAAGAGTTCGTCCACAGCGGTAAAACCTGGTTTGTGGAAGCCAAGCTGAAAACCGGCATTGAAAGCTCGGTACAGAAAAAGATTGTTAAGCTGATTAAAGACAGCAAACTGAAGGTACAGGCGCAGATCCAGGGTGAAGAGATTCGCGTTACCGGCAAGTCGCGCGACGACCTGCAGGCGGTGATGGCGCTGGTGCGCGGCGGCAATCTGGGGCAGCCGTTCCAGTTTAAAAACTTCCGCGATTAATCGGGTGTCTCCGCCCGCTTGCGGGCGGAGACCTTTCTTCACTCTTCCACCCGCAGGCCGTAGCTTTTAAATTTCTCCAGCACCACCGCGATTTCCTCATCCGGCAGCACCGGTACGTTATCCGTGACCGCAAGCGTGGCGAGATACAGTTTTGCCAGCACCTCCACTTCCTGCGCCAGCCACAGCGCCTTTTCCAGACTGGATTCAAACGCAATCAGCCCGTGATGTTGCAACAGCGTGGCCTTACGATCTTTAACGGCGAGCGCAACGTGTTCTGACAGGGCTTTCGTGCCAAACGTCGCATACGGAGCGCAGGGGATGGAATTACCGCCTGCGGCGGCAATCATATAGTGAATGGCCGGAATCGGACGATTCAGGATTGAGACCGCCGTACAGTGTACCGCGTGGTTATGCACCACCGCCTGCGCGTCCGATCGGGTCTGGTACACCACCTGGTGAAAACGCCATTCGCTGGACGGCAGTTTACCTGCTTCGTGGCGTCCCTGGGCATCGACATAGACTATCTGCTTTTCGGTCAGCCGTTCATAAGGAATGCCGGTGGGGGTAATCAGCATGCCGTCGCCATAGCGGGCGCTGATATTTCCTGCGGTGCCCTGGTTAAGCCCAAGGCGCGTCATTTCAAGGCAGGTTTCAATAATGTCGCAAGACAGCGTCGAACGTTCCATTTTTCTTCTCCGGGTACATCGGGGCAAAAGGAAGCCACTGGACGCAGAGTGACGTCCAGACCGCAGGCGTAATGAGTCTGTGGCTTGCCGATCAGGCGCGTCGCGTTCGCTTAATCAGCTTCATTTTTACTTTGATGGTCTCCTTTAGCGGATGACCATCGAGCGCGTTCTGCATGATGTCGAATGCCTGCTCGGCCCAGGTATTTTCATCCTGCTGCATCGACCAGACGTTATTGGCAAGAAAACCGAGCATCGGGTGTTCGTCGAAGGTGCCGATGTTGATCTGCGGCGGCACTTCGCCCAGGCGGTCGCGCAGCGCTTCAATCGCGCCTTCCAGCATCGGCAGCGACGAGGCAATAAAGGCCTCGGGGGCGCCGTGGGCATCCAGCAGCTGACTCATGATGAGTTTGCCGCCTTCCGGTGTGTTTTCATTCACGCTCAGCACCCAGTCGCGGTGCTCAATGCCGTGTTTTTTCAACGCGTTCAGGTAGCCTTCAAGACGGTCGTGAATACTGGGCAGCTCCGTATCACCCACCAGAAACCAGACCGGCGAAGCGCCAGCAGCGAGCAGGTTTTCCGTCAGCCGCTGACCGCCTTCGACGTTGTGGCTTTCCACCAGCGCGTTATCGGTGTATTTAAAATCCCGGTCGAGCAGTACCAGCGGCTTTTTCACCTGCCGCAGGTGGTGTTGCTGGTTCTCAAGCGTGGACGGCACAATAAACAGGCCATCGACGTTGCGGGCAATCAGCGCCCGGACCAACTTGTTTTCGTAATCCACATCGTTGTATGTGCAGCTAATGGTGAGCTGATAGCCCGATCGGCGGCAGCGTAGCTCCAGCTTTTCCGCCAGCGTGGCGAAAAAGACGTTGGAAATATTGGGAACGATCAGGCCCAGCGTATCGGTTTTGTTCAGCTTCAGGCTGCGCGCCGAATGGTTGAGGGTATAGCCATACAGCTCAACATACTCATTGATGCGGGCCTGGGTTTTGGCGCTGATGCGGTACTGTTCCGCTTTCCCGTTCAGGACCAGCCTGACGGTGGTGACCGACAAATTCAGGTCGTTGGCAATTTGTTCAACAGTTTTGGCCATCACTGAGCGCTCCGCAGACTTCCATAGAAAAAAACATTTCCGCCATCATAAAAGGATTATTCATCATTGTCGTGAGGCATCAGGCGCTGATGCCTGCCAGCGCGAAGGCGGGGCGTTGCCGCCCCGACGCCGCTACTTTTTACCTAACGGGTGCAGCAGCTTTTCGATTTCCGGGGTATCAAGGTTTTTGGCATTGACGTATTTCACCGGGATATCGATTTGCTTCGGTACGGTTTGCCCTGACAGTACGGCATCCAGCGCCTTAATCCCCTGGTAGCCTATCTGGAAGGCATCCTGCACCATAAAGCCCTGAATCACGCCGTTTTTCAGGAAGTTAATGATAGCTTCCGTACTGTCGAAGCCGATCACTTTAATCTTGCCTTTCAGGTTCTGGCTGTCGATGGCGTTGGCCACCCCGAGCGTCGATCCTTCGTTCGTGGCGTAGAGCCCGGCCAGATCGGGGTTGGCCTGCACCATGTCGATGGTTTTATCCATCGCTTTTTGCGGGTCGCCGTCGCTGTACTGCACTGGCAACACCTGAATGTCAGGGTACTTCTCCTTCATCCGGGCGGAGAAACCTTCGGAGCGCTCAATCGCAGAGGAGGTCCCGGCGACATGGGCGATGATACCGACTTTGCCTTTACCGCCGACCTGTTCCGCCAGCGCGTCCGCCGCGCCAGCGCCTGCTTTGCGGTTGTTGGTGGCGACAAAGCTCGCCGGAATGGCGGAGTTGACGCCGGAGTCGAAGGTGACCACCTTGATACCGCGGCTGTTGGCGGTCTCGACCAGCGGCGCCAGCGCGTTTTCATCCAGCGCGGCCAGCAGCAGGCCGTTCGGTTTCTGCGCCATGGTGTTTTCCACCAGTTGGATCTGCTCGGCGATTTGCGTTTCGTCCGCCGGGCCGACGTAGCTGGTCTTATCGCCCAGCTCTTTCGCCGCCGCTTCGGTACCCATTTTGACCGTTTGCCAGAATTCGTGCTGGAAACCTTTACTGACCACCGGCAGGTTGAAATCTTTTGCCAGCGCGCTGCTGGTCATTATCGCCAGCAGCGACAACGCTGAGATAAAGTGCCTGGTTTTCATTCTTGTGCTCCGTCTTGAGTTTTGAACCCTAAACGTCAGGGCAGGGAATATACCCGGTATTGCCGGGCGGCAAGATTCAACGCATTTTTTTACGCAAGGTATCGAGATACACGGCGGCCACAACCACAATGCCCATCGCCACCATCTGCCAGAACTGGGACACCCCCATCAGGTTGAGGCCGTTTTTCAGTACGCTCATGATAAATGCGCCGATGACTGTGCCGCCGATGGTGCCGATACCGCCCATCAGGCTGGTGCCGCCGATCACCACTGCGGCGATCGCTTCCAGCTCATAGCCAACGCCCACGGTCGGCTGCCCGGAGTTTAGACGCGAGGCGAGGATCACCCCGGCGATGCCGGTCAGCAGACCGCAGAAGGCATAGACGAAAATTTTGACCCGCTGGACTTTGATGCCTGAGAGGTGTGCGGCGGTTTCATTGCTGCCGACGGCATACACATAGCGTCCAATGACCGTTTTTTTCAGCAGGTAGGCTGAGCCCAGCGCGACAATCACCAGGTAGAACACCGGGTAGGGCAGGACGTCAAACAGGCGTCCCTGGGCGAGCATCTTGAACATCGGGTAGTCGGAAAAATAGATGGCCCGACCGTCGGTCATCACCATATTGATACCGCGCACCGACATCATCAGACCCAGGGTGGCGATAAACGGCGGAATGGCCGCTTTGGTCACCAGGAAGGCGTTCACGTAGCCGCACAGGCCGCCGGCAATGACGCCCGCCAGCACGCACAGCGGCAGCGGCAGGCCGATGCTTGCGCAGATCCCTACCACGACGCCGGAAAACGCCACCACCGAGCCTAACGACAGGTCGATCCCGGCGGTAATAATCACAAAAGTGACGCCGATGGCCATGATGCCGATCACCGAGGTTTGCAGGGCGATGGTCATCAGGTTTTCGGTATTAAAAAAGAACGGCGAACTGAAACTGAAAAAAAGTACCAGCAAAATCAGGCTGAATAACGGCGCGAGGCGCATTAATAACGCTTTATTCACTTTCATTTTATTATTTTCGCTTTTAGCGGTAGGGACAGAGATGGTCATGTTTAATCCTCCAGCGTCGCGTACTGCATGATTTTTTCCTGGGTGGCGGTATCCGCATTCATTTCTCCGGTAATTCGCCCGCCGCGCATGACCAAAATACGATCGCACATGCCAAGCACCTCCGGGAGTTCGGAAGAGATCATGATGATGGATTTACCTTTGGCGACCAGACGATTCATCAGCTCATAAATTTCCAGCTTGGCGCCAACGTCAATGCCGCGGGTGGGTTCGTCAAAAATGAGAATGTCGGTGTCTTTACAGACCCAGCGGGCAATAATAATTTTCTGCTGATTGCCGCCGCTTAAATTCAGGGCGGCCTGCTGCAGGTGGGGTGTTTTTATGCGTAAGGTTTTGACCAGTTCGCTGCTGGTCTGCTGGCAGGCTTTTTCGTTGACGTTACCCAGCGGCGTGCTGAATTCCGGATAATTGCCGAGCATAATATTCGCTTCAACGGAAAGCCCCAGCGCCAATCCCTCTTTTTTCCTGTCTTCGGTGAGGTAGCTAATTCCCCGGCTGATGGCGTCAGAGACATTTTTGATCGTGACCGGCTGGTCGTTGAGCACCACGCTGCCGCCGTCGATGGGGTCGGCGCCGAACAGCGCTCTGCCAAGCTCGGTACGCCCGGCGCCCATCAGCCCGGCAAGCCCAAGGATTTCTCCGCGGTGCAGGGTGAAGCTGATGTCGTGCAGGACGTCTTTACGCTGTAGCCCCTTGACCTCCAGCACCGGCGAGCGGTCGGCCTGCGGCGTGCGTTTCGGGTAGATATTGCCAAGGTCGCGTCCTACCATCATGGCGATAAGCTCGCTTACCTGCACGCTTTCGTAGTCAACGGTGGCGATATATTGCCCGTCGCGCATCACGGTGGCCCGATCGGCGATAAGCGCCAGCTCTTCCAGGCGGTGAGAGATATAGACGATGCCGGTCCCGCGCGCTTTCAGCAGGCGAGTGACCGCAAACAGGCTTTCAATTTCGCTTTCGGTCAGCGCGGCGGTCGGTTCATCCATAATAAGCACTTTGGCATTTACCGAAATCGCCTTGGCTATCTCTACCATTTGCTGCTGGGCGACAGTTAACTCCGCCACGCGGGTTTGTGGCGAAACGGATAAATTGAGCTGCTTTAAAATATCTACTACCGCCTGACGCTGGGATTTCTCATCCAGCCGCCAGCGGTTATTTTTGCAAAACTCGCGGCCGATAAAGATATTTTCTTCCACAGTTAAGTCGGGGAAGAGATTAAATTCCTGATGGATAATCGTAATCCCTGCCCGTTGCGCGCTCAGCGGATCGGCAAATGAAACAGTATTGCCCTCAAAGACAATTTCCCCCTCATCAGGCTGGTAGACGCCGGAGAGTATTTTCATCAGAGTGGATTTCCCCGCGCCGTTTTCACCAAGCAGCGCATGAACTTCGCCTGGGCGTAAATTAAAACTGACGTTACTCAGCGCTAATACGCCCGGAAAGCGCTTGGTGATATGGCTCATCTGCAAAAATGTCTCGGACATTATGGCGTTCTCCGCATGAAATCGGGCTGCTGTATATTGGCTAACTCGAAGTAGCTTTCGCCGTTAAAAGCTATTTCAGGCTCAAAATTTAGCCAAATAATTTGTATCCAAATTGTGACTTCGTGCAAACATATTTCATCAACGCAATGAAATATAAAGTAATTATATGAAATTGCTGAAACGAGTTATCTGACGGTGATCGAATTTTGACCGCTCTTCGTGAAAGCGCTCACAAATTCATGACAAATTTGTTGTGGTTAAAATCGACTAAAACCTAAGCTAATTCGAGTTAGCAAAATCGGTTATTTTAGCGCTCCGCCTTATTGCCCGCGGAAGTCTGGCGCTGCATGCCCGCAGGGCGCATTCATGATGACGAGGAATCGCGATGAAAAATAAGAAGTTATTGCCACGAGTGGGGATTCGCCCGGTGATTGATGGCCGTCGTCTGGGCGTCCGTGAATCTCTGGAAGCGCAAACGATGAATATGGCGCAGGCGACGGCGAACCTGCTGCGCGAAAAGCTGCGCCATCCCTGCGGCAGCGAGATTGAATGCGTCATTGCGGACACCTGCATCGCCGGGCTGGCGGAGTCCGCCGCCTGCGATGAGAAGTTCGCCGCGTTGAACGTGGGGCTGACCATTACGGTAACGCCCTGCTGGTGCTATGGCAGCGAAACTATCGACATGGATCCGCTGCGTCCGAAGGCCATTTGGGGGTTCAATGGCACTGAGCGTCCGGGGGCGGTTTATCTGGCGGCGGCGCTGGCGGCGCACAACCAGAAGGGGATCCCGGCATTTTCGATTTATGGCCAGGACGTCCAGGACGCGGGCGACACCGCTATTCCGCTGGATGTTGAAGAGAAGCTGCTGCGCTTCACCCGTGCGGGTCTGGCGGTAGCGAGCATGAAGGGGAAAAGCTATCTGTCCCTCGGCGGTGTGTCGATGGGAATTGCCGGGTCGATTGTCGATCACAACTTCTTTGAATCCTGGCTTGGGATGAAGGTGCAGGCCGTCGATATGACCGAGCTGCGCCGTCGTATCGACCATCAGATATACGATGAAGAAGAACTGGCGCTGGCGCTGGCCTGGGCGGAGGAAAAATTCCGCTTCGGCGAGGATAAAAACGCGGCTCAGTACCGTCGTGACGATGCGCAAAAGCGGGAAATATTGCGTGAAAGCCTGCTGATGGCGATGTGCATCCGCGACATGATGCAGGGCAATCCGAAGCTTGCGGAGAAAGGGCGCGGTGAAGAAGCGCTGGGCTATAACGCTATCGTTTCCGGCTTCCAGGGACAGCGTCACTGGACCGATCACTATCCTAACGGCGATACCGCCGAAGCGCTGCTCAACAGCTCCTTTGACTGGAACGGTATTCGCCAGCCGCTGGTGGTGGCGACGGAAAACGACAGCCTTAACGGCGTGGCGATGCTGTTTGGTCACCTGATGACCGGTACGGCGCAGATCTTTGCCGATGTGCGTACCTTCTGGTCGCCGGAGGCCGTAGAGCGCGTCACCGGTAAAACGCTCACCGGGCTTGCGGAGCAGGGGATCATTCACCTGATTAATTCCGGCTCGGCGGCGCTGGACGGTACCGCGCGGCAGACCGACAGCGAAGGGCGACCGACGCTCAAGCCGCACTGGGAAATCAGCCAGCAGGACGCGGATACCTGCCTCAACGCCACGCGCTGGTGTCCGGCGGTGCATGAATATTTCCGCGGCGGCGGCTTCTCCTCCAACTTCCTGACCCGCGGCGGGGTGCCGTTCACCATGACCCGCGTGAACATCATTAAAGGCATTGGCCCGGTGCTGCAAATCGCCGAAGGCTGGAGCGTTGAGCTGCCGGAGGATGTGCATGCCACGCTGGATAAACGCACCGATTCCACCTGGCCGACCACCTGGTTTGCGCCGCGTCTGACCGGGCGCGGCCCGTTCCGCGATGTCTGGTCGGTGATGGCGAACTGGGGGGCAAACCACGGTGTGCTGACCGTCGGTCACGTTGGGGCGGATTTCCTGACGCTCGCGTCAATGCTGCGTATTCCGGTGTGCATGCACAACGTCGAGGATGAGCAGGTGTGGCGGCCGAGCGCGTGGTCGGCGCACGGCATGGATCTGGAAGGCCAGGACTATCGCGCCTGCCAGAACTACGGGCCACTCTATAAACGCTAACCCGCAGGCGCGCAGGCAACCCGTCTGCGCGCCGCCTGGCAGGAGCCACTATGCACTCATGTTTTCTGGTTCTTGATTGCGGCGCAACCAACGTTCGCGCCATTGCGCTCAACCGTCAAGGGGAGGTCGTCGCGCGGTCAGGCGTGGCCAACGCCAGCGAACCGGCCACGGAAGACGCCAACTGGCACCAGTGGTCCGTTGAGGCCATTTTACAACGCTTTGCCCAGTGCTGCCGTGAGGTGTGCGGGCGGCTTGACGGCTACACGATAGCGGGTCTCACGGTCACCACCTTTGGCGTGGACGGCGCGCTGGTGGATGACGGCGGCAACCTGTTGTACCCGGTGATCAGTTGGAAATGCCCGCGTACGCTGTCGGTGATGACGAGTCTGGCGCAGCGTCTTGATCCTGCCTTGTTGCAGCAGATAACCGGCGTGGGGCATTTCAGCTTCAACACCCTGTATAAGCTGCTCTGGCTGCGTGAGCATCACCCCCGGCTGCTGGAAAACGCCCATGCCTGGCTGTTTATCTCCTCGCTGATTAACCAGCGCCTGACGGGACAGTTGACCACCGATATCACCATGGCCGGTACCAGCCAGCTTTATTCGCTGCAGGAGGGCCGGTTCAGTCCGCAGATCCTTGCTGAAATCGGCATTCGCGAGACGCTGTTTCCTCCCGTGGTGAACCCCGGCGAGCGGGTGGGCGAGCTGCTGCCCGGGGCGGCGGCGCAACTTGGCTTACCTGTGGGATTGCCGGTAATTTCCGCCGGGCATGACACCCAGTTTGCGCTGTTCGGCGCGGGTGCGGAAATCGGTCAGCCGGTGCTGTCGTCAGGTACCTGGGAGATCCTGATGGTGCGCAGCCCGCAGGTGGATACCGTAAGGCTTGCCCAGGTCCCGGGGTCAACCTGCGAGCTGGACAGTCAGCCGGGAATCGTTAACCCCGGCATGCAGTATCTGGCTTCCGGTGTGCTGGAGTGGGTGCGCGGGCTGTTCTGGACGCCGCAAACGCCGTGGCAGCACATTATTGATGAGGCACAGCAGATCGCGCCCGGCGCCGACGGCGTGCGGATGAACTGCCAGCTGCTTGCCAGCCCGCAGGCGGGCTGGCAAGGGGTGACGCTCAATACCACCCGCGGGCATTTTTACCGCGCGGCGCTGGAGGGGCTCACCGCACAGCTGCGGGAGAATCTGGCGCGTCTTGAAACCGCGACGGAGATCAAGACGCGAGAACTTCTGCTGGTCGGCGGCGGCAGTCGTAATGCGCTGTGGAACCAAATGAAAGCCGACGCGCTGCGGGTGCCGGTGAAGGTGCTGGAAGACGCCGAAACCACGGTGCTGGGCGCGGCCTGCTATGGCTGGGCGGGCGTTGGGGTCTATTCCGATGCCGAAACGGCGCGGGCGGCGGTCGATTACCGCTATCGCTATTTTTATCCACAGGAAGGTTAAGATGCTAAAGACCATTTCTCAGCTCATCTCACCGATGCTGCTAAAAACCCTGGCCGAGATGGGGCATGGCGATGAAATTATTTTTGCCGACGCCCACTTTCCGGCGCACAGCCTCGGCCCGCAGGTGATTCGCGCCGACGGCCAGTCGGTGAGCGCGCTGTTGGCTGCGGTTATCCCGCTGTTTGAACTCGACAGCTATGCCGAACCGCTGGTGATGATGGCGCCAGTTGCAGGCGATAGCCTGGAGGCGTCGGTGGAGGCCCGCTACCGCCAGGCGCTGTCTGGCGAGGGTGACTGTCCAGCGATAGCGCGCATCGATCGTTTTGCGTTTTACGACCGGGCCCGCAGCGCCTTTGCGATTGTGGTCACCGGGGAGACCGCGAAGTACGGCAATATTTTGCTCAAGAAAGGCGTCACGCCGCTGGCGTAACGTTTTCCACCCGACGTGAACGTCGGGTGGGGGAGGGCGGATCAGGCGGGTAGCATCGCCTGCTCGACCTCAAAGCGGTTGGTGACCTTGCTGTCGATTTTGACATAGGCCGACCGCTCTGCCGCGATAACCAGGACTTCTTTCACTCCCTCTTTTGCCAGCAGGCGCGCTTTTAACGTATCGTCAGCGTTGACGTCGTCGGGAATGGCGATGCGCAGGCTGCTGACATACGGCGGTTCCTGCATCGTCATTGCGACCAGCATCCAGACGGTCGCCAGCAGCGCGCCCATCAAAAAGACGGTCTGAGAATCGAAGAAGCCGTCCAGCCAGCCGCCGAGCGATCCGCCAATCGCCACGCCAAGAAACTGGCTGGTGGAGTAGACTCCCATCGCGGTGCCTTTGTAACCGGCAGGCGACTCTTTGCTGATAAGCGACGGCAGCAGCGCCTCCATCAGGTTAAAGGCGAGGAAGAAGAGCTGGACGCCGGTCACCAGCTCCCAAAAATAAGCACCGGAACCCCAGAGGACGATTTCGGCAATCAACAGTACGGCAACGCACAATAAGAAAACGCGCTTCATGCGGCGTTTGACTTCCGCATAGATGATGAACGGCACCACGGCGACGAAGGAGACGACCATGGTGACCAGATAGATTTTCCAGTGTTCGGCCGCCGGGAAGCCTGCGGCTTCTAACTGACCCGGCAGCGCCACGAAGGTGGACATCAGCAGAATGTGCAGACACATAATGCCGAAGTTGAGCTTCAGCAGTTTCGGCTCCAGCAACACCTGGCGAAAGCAGCCTTTCACCATGCCGGATTCGCGGTTCAGCACGTGGTTATCGCTGTTGGGCACTACCCACAGGGTCAGCAAAATACCCAGCGAGGCGAGCAGCGCTATCATCCAGAACAGCGCGTTCAGGCCGAGCTGGTGGGTCACTATCGGACCCAGCACCATGGCTATCGCGAAGGTGACGCCGAAACTGACGCCGATAAACGCCATCGCTTTGGTGCGGTTTTGCTCGCGGGTCAGGTCAGACAGCAGCGCCATGACCGCCGCGGCTATCGCTCCGGAACCCTGCAGGGCGCGGCCAAGAATAATGCCCCAGATAGAGTGGGAGAGGGCGGCGATAACGCTGCCAGCAACAAAGATAAGCAGCCCGCAGATAATCAGCGGCTTGCGGCCAATCCGGTCAGACAGCAGGCCGAAGGGGATCTGAAAGACGGCCTGAGCGAGCCCATAGATGCCGATAGCCAGACCAATCAGCGCTTCGCTGGCGCCCTGTAACGCCATTCCGTAGGTGGTCAGCACGGGCAGGACCATAAACATGCCGAGCATGCGCAATGAAAACACGGTCCCTAAACCCCAGGTCGCGCGCAACTCGCCGGGCGTCATTTTAAAATCGTTCATTGCTACCTCAATATGAAAGCTGCGCATAGTGTAAAGCGGGGAAAGGGCAGGGTAAACAGACTGTTGTTTAACAAATATTACGTCTGAGATTCATTAAATTAGCAAATAAAAAAGGGTGCCGTAGCACCCTTTTAAGCGTTTACGTCTTTTACCAGACGTACGCCAATAGATGATGTGAATCCGGCACCATAAAGTCTACCGACATCATCACGGACAGTGAGGTGATAGCGACAATGGAGAACACGAACAGTTTTCGCGCCCAGACCTTATCGTCTTCCACTTTATATCCGCGCAGCGCCATGCCGAGCCACCAGACGCTGACCGCCGCTGCGACCACCAGATATTTGTATCCGGCATAGCCGCCGAGAGACAGCATCAGGGTCGCTACCGCAAACGCGATGATGTACAGCGTGATGTGATTCTTGGCGACAGAGATGCCTTTCACCACTGGCAGAACCGGAATGTTCGCCGCCTGATAATCCTTAAAGCGGAAAATCGCGATGGCGTAGGAGTGAGGCATCTGCCACAGGCTGAAGATAGCCAGCAGAATCAGCGCGCCGCTGTCGAAATCGCCGGTGACGGCGCAGTAGCCGATAACCGGCGGCGCGGCGCCGGACAGGGAGCCAATCAGCGTGCCGTAAACGGAATGGCGCTTCATGTACAGGCTATACACGCCCACGTACACCACGAAGCCCATCACGCCCAGCCAGCACGCCAACGGGTTGGCGCCGAACCACAGCAGCATGAAGCCAGCAATACCCAGCAAGGTGGCATACACCAGCGAAACCTGTGGAGAAATCAGGCCTTTTACCAGCACCCGATTTTTGGTCCGCTCCATCTTCCTGTCGATATCCCTGTCGATATAGTTGTTGAATACACAACCAGAGGCGACAACCAGCGAGACACCGACCAGCGTATAGACGAACAGCGGGTAATCGATGCGGCCTTTTGAGGCCAGCAGGAAACCGCCGATCACGGAGATCAGGTTACCGAAGATGATGCCTGGTTTTGTTACTTGCAGGTATTGCTTAAACATACTCGCCGCTCTTATCGAACCATCATGTTGTAGTTAAGGTTCCACATGATCCAGATGGAACCGATGACCACAATCGCGATGATCAGTGCAGTAAAGACGAAAGCCGTCAGGTTCCAGCCCTCGTCAGACTTGGTGTTCATGTGCAGGAAGCACACCAGATGCACCAGAATCTGTACTACTGCGCTCACCAGGACGGTGCCCAGCAGGGCAACGTGGGACGCAGAGCCGTTCATCACCATCCAGAACGGGATAAGCGTCAGGATGATCGACAGGATAAAACCTGTCATGTAGGTTTTTACGCTACCGTGGGAAGCGCCGTGATCGGTTGAATGACTCATTACATCGCCCCCATCAGATAAACTACAGAGAACACACAGATCCATACCACATCCAGGAAGTGCCAGAACAGGCTCAGGCACATGATGCGGGTACGGTTAGTGCTGGTCAGACCGCGACGCGCTATCTGGAACATCAGGACAGCCATCCAGATAAGACCCGAGGTCACGTGCAGACCGTGGGTGCCTACCAGCGCAAAGAACGCGGACAGGAAACCGCTGCGATCCGGGCCCATACCTTCAACAATCAGGTGATGGAATTCATAGATTTCCATCCCGATAAACCCTGCGCCGAACAGCCAGGTCAGGGCGAGCCAGGAGATAACCTGGCCCTTGTTGTTCTTATACATGGCGATAGCCGCCAGGCCATAAGTGATGGAGCTGAATAACAGCAGCGCGGTTTCGACCAGAACGAACGGCAGCTCAAAAATGTCCTTACCTGACGGGCCGCCCGCCGTGTTGTTGACCAACACGGCATAGGTGGCGAACAGGATAGAGAACAGAATGCAGTCGCTCATCAGGTAGATCCAGAAACCAAAGACTTTGGTCGATCCTGAATCATGGTGCCCATGTTCGTGCGCGTGGGCGTTCGCAGTTGTCAGAGTATCAGTTGCCATTTTTCAGCCCTGCCTTAGAAATCTCATCGAAATGCTGGTTTTCCAGTTTTTCGACTTCTGCAACCGGTACGTAGTAATCCACGTCCTCGTCAAAGCTCTTCACAATCCAGCTGATCACGATGCCGGCAAAGCCAACAATCGCCAGCCACCAGATGTGCCAGATCATGGCGAAACCGAATACCGTTGCGAAGGCGGCAATCACGATGCCAGCGCCGCTGTTTCTCGGCATATGAATTTCTTCATAGTGCGCAGGCTGCTTGTACGCTTCGCCTTTCTCTTTCAGTTCCCAGAATGCATCGCGTTCATGAACGTGAGGCACGTGAGCAAAGTTATAGAACGGCGGCGGAGAAGAGGTTGCCCACTCCAGCGTACGGCCACCCCACGGGTCACCGGTCAGATCACGGTTCTGCTCGCGGTCGCGAATAGAGACGTAGTACTGAATCAGCTGGCACAGGATACCGCAGGCAATCAGTGCCGCGCCGCAGGCCGCAATCACCAGCATCGGGTGGAATTGCGGGTCGATGTCCTGGCTCAGACGACGGGTCATCCCCATGAAGCCCAGCACGTACAGCGGCATAAAGGCAACGAAGAAGCCGATAATCCAGAACCAGAAAGCGCGTTTGCCCCATTTCTCGTTCAGGGTGAAACCGAACGCTTTTGGCCACCAGTAGGTCACACCTGCAAAGCTGCCGAAGACCACACCACCGATGATAACGTTATGGAAGTGCGCAATCAGGAACAGACTGTTGTGCAGAACAAAGTCAGCGCCCGGTACTGCCAGCAGTACGCCGGTCATCCCGCCCACGGAGAAGGTCACGATGAAGCCGATAGTCCACAGCATTGCAGAGTGGAATACGATACGGCCCTGGTACATGGTGAACAGCCAGTTGAAAATCTTCACCCCGGTCGGGATGGCGATAATCATGGTGGCGATACCGAAGAAGGCGTTAACGTTCGCGCCTGCGCCCATGGTGAAGAAGTGGTGCAGCCAAACGATGAACGACAGAACGGTAATACACACGGTTGCCCACACCAGCGAGGTGTAGCCAAACAGGCGTTTACGCGAGAAGGTCGCCGCAACTTCAGAGAACACGCCGAATACTGGCAGCACCAGAATGTACACTTCCGGATGGCCCCAGGCCCAAATCAGGTTGATGTACATCATCATGTTGCCGCCCATTTCGTTAGTGAAGAAATGGGTACCGACATAGCGGTCGAGGGTCAACAGCGCGATGGTAACGGTCAGAATCGGGAATGACGCAATAATCAGGATGTTGGCGCACAGCGATGCCCAGGTAAATACCGGCATCTTGAACATGGTCATGCCCGGCGCGCGCATCTTGAGGATGGTCACGAAGAAGTTGATACCGGTCAGCGTAGTACCGATACCGGAGAGCTGTAGCGCCCAAATCCAGTAATCAACCCCGACGCCTGGACTATACTCAATGCCCGACAGCGGCGGGTAGGCCAGCCAGCCGGTCTGAGCGAATTCGCCCACGCCCAGCGACAGGTTGACCAGAATCACGCCGACAACGGTGAACCAGAAGCTCAGGTTGTTGAGGAACGGGAAGGCCACGTCGCGAGCGCCGATTTGCAGCGGAACCACAACGTTCATCAGACCGATAACCAGCGGCATCGCCACGAAGAAGATCATAATCACGCCGTGGGCGGTGAAGATCTGATCGTAGTGGTGCGGCGGCAGGAAGCCTGCTTCACCCGCAGAGGCGAGGACCTGCTGGCTACGCATCATGATGGCGTCAGCAAAGCCGCGAATCAGCATCACGATACCGACGATGCAGTACATGATGCCGAGCTTTTTGTGGTCAACCGAGGTCAACCACTCTTTCCACAGGTAGGTCCACTTACCGAAGTAAGTGATTAAGGCCAGTAACGCCGCCCCACCAATGATAATTGCAGCCACCGTAACCATGATAATGGGTTCATGGTAGGGCACTGACTCCAGTGTTAATTTTCCGAACATCGTTTTCTTCCTCGGCCCCTTAGTGAGCGGTTTCCGCGTGATTCATGTTCATGTCGGCCATGTCGCCATGAGAATCATGCTGAGAATCAGCCTGACCCATGTCCATGCCTTCCATACCGTCCTGTGACGGATGTTCACCGTTCGGCTGGCCCATGTTCATGTGCCCGTGACCCATAAATTTGTTGATAACATCAACAAACAGGTTTGGCTTCACGCTGGAGAAGTACTCCACCTTGTTGTTTTCGCTCGGCGCAGCCAGCTTATCGTAGGCAGCCATGTCGTTCATGGTGTCTGCGGAAGCTTTCACTTTAGCGACCCACTGGTCGAAAGCGGTGCGGTCCGGCGTGGCAAAGGCTTTGAACTTCATTCCGGAGAAGCCCTGGCCGCTGTAGCTGGCGGAGATACCGTCGTAGGTGCCTGCTTCATTCGCGATCAGGTGCAGGTTAGTCTGCATGCCTGCCATCGCGTAGATCTGGCTACCCAGGCGCGGGATAAAGAACGAGTTCATCACGGAATTGGAGGTGACTTTGAACTGAACCGGAACGTTCGCCGGGAAGGCGATTTCGTTAACGGTAGCAATGCCCTGCTCCGGATAGATGAAGAACCATTTCCAGTCCATGGAAACCACTTCGATGATGACCGGTTTCTCGTCATGCACCAGCGGTTTGCTTGGCTCAAGCGCGTGCGTGGTTTTCCATGTCAAAACGGCAAGGAACAGGATGATAAGGATAGGTATCGTCCAGACCACAGCTTCCACTTTATTGGAGTGTGACCAGTTCGGGGTATACTTCGCATCATTGTTGCTCGCACGGTATTTCCAGGCGAAACCAACAGCCATCAAGACGGCGGGAATAACGACAATCAACATCAGGCCAAAGGCCGTCAGTATCAGTGAACGTTGTTCCAGTCCAATCTGTCCTTTAGGGTCAAGTAGCGCAGAATCACAGCCACTGAGTAAAACAGCGCCAGCGATTAATGACAACCATCCCAAACTTTTATTGTATTTCCTGAGTCTCATGTAACGACCTCAATTCCACAGGATCTGGTGGCGTTTAAAGTGTGGGGGCATTTTACGGGAAGGTTACATTACTGTAAACATGATTGGAGTTGTGTCAGCTTCATGTTACTGGGTTCTGCCGGGCGTGTCACAGATGTTGCCAATTATGCCTAAAATCCAGGCAGATAGCGCATTGCCGCGGTGTTATAACAAAATGGAGACGAAAAAAATTAACCAAATGGCAATTGGTATAACCAATACCAAAAACACACAATTAGTTAACAATTCGCTATCAATATAGCGACATTAAGAAAACGAAATATTAAATATAAATAGGCTGAATCGGTTAATGAAATAACGGCGAGGTTTAAAGATGCCAAAAATTTCCAAAATTTAAAAACGCACAAAATAACAAGTGAGAAAAATAAATTGGCTGTTGACCGTTATAATTACTTCGTGTGATTACAACGGCCAATTATTGCAGGATCACGCCAGGCGGGTTCTCCGCAGCGCCAGCGCATCAAGGACGCACCCCAGCAGGATGCCGCCCACGGCAATCAGGACGCCAGTCTCAAGCAGACCCGACAGGAATGAAAACGAGGTGTAATCCAGGGCATTCATGACCAGCAGCAGCAGCCAGACAGACAGCACCAGGCAGCCCAGCATCACAATATACAGCGCCGCCTGATAGGCGTTTCGATATTCCGTGCGCGGTACAAAGCGTTCGTGCCGCCAGGTATCTTCCAGCGTTTGTCGGCACAGCAACAGCAGCATTATTCCCGGTACTGCGGCGATCACCGAGAAAAGATAAAAGGTGGGCCAGCCGTGCGCTTCAACAAACCAGCCGGCGATAGGGCCGACATACACGCGCCCGACGGCGGACAGCGCCGACAGCAGTGCAAACTGGGTGGCTGAAAATGATTTGTTGCACAGCGTCATTAACAGGGCGACGAACGCCGAGGTGCCCATACCGCCGCACAGGTTTTCAAAGAACACGGCGGCGCCCATGGTGACAATATGTTTGTCGGTCATTGACAACAGCCAGTACCCGGCATTCGAGGCTCCCTGCAGAATGCCGAAAATCAGTAGCGCGCGGAACAGCGACAGGCGTTGCATCAGCACGCCGCCGTAGAGCGCGCCGACAATCGTGGCAAACAGACCGAGCGTTTTATTCACCACGCCGACTTCGCCCGCATCAAAACCGACGCCGCGAATCAGGAAAGTGGTGGTCAGACTCATGGCGAAGGCGTCGCCTAACTTATAAAGGACGATCAGCAGCAGGATAAGCCAGGCGTTGTTGCGCCCGAAAAAGTCGCGCAGCGGTTCGGCGACGGCCTGCTCCAGCGTCTTCGGCGCCGGGATAACATCGCTGGGTTCCGGCGCCAGCAGCGTGGCGATAATACAGGGGACGAGCAGAGCGGCCATCAGCCAGTACATTGCCTGCCAGCCCAGCCATTGATCCGCCAGCCACAGCGCCAGACCGCCGGAAACCAGCATCGCCAGGCGATAGCCCAGCACGCTAATGGCCGCGCCCGCGCCGCGCTCTTCTGCGGGTAGAATGTCCGTTTTCCACGCGTCAAAGACGATGTCCTGCGAGGCGGAGCAAAAGGCGATCACTACCGCGAGGGCCGCCATCCAGCGCAGCTGCGTCGAGGGTTCCAGGAACCCCATGGCGGCAATGGCCAGCAGCAGCAGCACCTGGGTCGTCAACAGCCAGCCGCGCCTGCGCCCGAGAAATGGCGGGGTATAACGGTCCATGACCGGCGACCAGAGGAATTTAAAGACGTAAGCCTGGCCGACGAGAGAGAAGAAGCCGATGGTTTTGAGATCGACGTTTTCGACCGTCATCCACGCTTGCAGCGTGCCGGAGGTGAGCGCCAGCGGCAGGCCGGAGGCGAAGCCAAGGATCAGTAAAATGGCCGATCGCGGCTGTTGGAAAATACGTAAATAATGACTGGACATGGGCCTGGGCGACTGACCCGGCATGGCGCCGGGTCAGCGACGCATTAACGCGCGTTTTGCTTGATGAAATCGTGAATGCTGGTGTCCTGCGCCATATCGGCGATGGTGTCAGTCAGCACGCTGTTAACCGCATCCGCAATATTTTTGTTGGAGGCCTGGAACGCGCCTTCCACGTTGTAGCTTGAGCGGTAGTTTTTGGTCATCTTATTGCCGTTCTTCGCGGTGGCGATGATGGCGATATCCGCTTTGGTCGCGATGTTGTAACGCACGTTACCCTGAGAAACATCGGCATAAAGCTGATTTACGATGATCTGCAGATCAACCGCACCGCTTGGCCCAACCATATAGCCGCGCGCGGTCATTTGTTTTTCCAGTACTTCCTGCAGCAGGAAACGCAGGTCGCGGGAGGCGGTCAGCGTCACCAGTTGGTTGTCGCGGGTGACTTTAGCCAGCGCCTGATCCGGACGCTGATCGGCGCCATTGATGCTCACCGTGACGCCCATCAGGCTCGGGTCCTGCTGCGGCAGGGTAATTTTCGGCGAAACGTCAATGGTGGTTGGCGGCGTGGCGCAACCTGCCAGCACAAACAGCGCGACCAACGGGAAGAGGATTTTTTTTAACATGTTAAGGTTCTCAACGTACTGTTGTTCATCGGGCGAAAAAAATTCTCGCCATCATAACATCGCCAACGATGAGGGGAAGTGGGCAACACAGGTAATTTCGCCGTACTGTACGTTTTCTGAGCCTACCAGTGATTTAAGATTGATTTTTACGATGAATCTGATGAAAGAGTTCGACATCTTCATACGTTTGACTGAAAAAGGCGGGCGAAAGCTAAATTTTTGTTGTGTTTCTGTAATGGAGTCGGTAAAAGCGGCTAACATTTAAAGGGATGGGCGGCATCTCAGCGTTGTCGGAGGAGTCATTTCATGATGATACGTGAGCAAATCGAAGATAAATTAAGGGCAGCGTTTACTCCCGTGTTCCTTGAGGTGGTAGACGAAAGCTATCGCCATAATGTTCCGGCTGGCTCTGAAAGTCACTTCAAGGTGGTGCTGGTGAGCGATCGTTTCACCGGGGAGCGTTTCCTTAATCGTCACCGGATGATTTACAGTACCTTAACGGCTGAACTCTCAACCACCGTGCACGCTCTGGCGTTGCATACCTACACCATTAAGGAGTGGGCGAACCTGCAGGATACCGTCTTTGCGTCGCCACCGTGCCGTGGTGCGGGGACGATTGCGTAAAATTCGCATTTGCAACTGCCGGAGCTTTTCCAGTATGTTGCGTACAGATTAATGAGAAACGGCCTTCGGGCCGTTTTGTTTTGTCTGAGAAATAGACGTAAATGTGATTTTTTAGACCAAAAATAGCCAGGAAATGTGAAAAAAGCCGCAGCCTGGCGCGACAACCGTTCTCGACTCACCCTGGTGATGCCGCTATAATGCGGCGTCTTAATTTTAGGAACGTCTTCGGGATGATTCTGGCGACAGGGAATGTGATTCTGAATAATAGAGAACATCCCGGTTCTGTTAAGCGCACCATACACGCTTTCAGAGTTGACCGAGCACTGTGATTTTTTTGAGGTAATAAGATGCAAGTTTCAGTTGAAACCACTCAGGGCCTTGGCCGCCGTGTAACGATTACTATCGCTGCTGACAGCATCGAGACCGCTGTGAAAAGCGAGCTGGTCAACGTAGCGAAAAAAGTTCGCATTGACGGTTTCCGTAAGGGCAAAGTACCGATGAACGTCGTTGCTCAGCGTTATGGCGCTTCCGTACGCCAGGACGTGCTGGGCGACCTGATGAGCCGCAACTTCATTGACGCGATCATCAAAGAAAAAATCAATCCGGCTGGCGCACCGAACTACGTGCCGGGCGAATACAAACTGGGCGAAGACTTCACCTACGCGGTTGAGTTTGAAGTGTACCCGGAAGTTGCGCTGAAAGATCTGAATACCATCGAAGTTGAAAAACCGGTTGTTGAAGTGACCGAAGCCGACGTTGACGGCATGCTGGACACTCTGCGTAAGCAGCAGGCGACCTGGAAAGACAAAGATGGCGCTGTAGACGCTGAAGACCGCGTTACTGTTGACTTCACCGGTTCTGTTGACGGCGAAGAGTTCGAAGGCGGCAAAGCCACCGATTTCGTTCTGGCCATGGGCCAGGGTCGTATGATCCCGGGCTTTGAAGACGGCGTCAAAGGCCACAAAGCGGGCGAAGAGTTCACCATCGACGTGACCTTCCCAGAAGAGTACCACGCTGAAAACCTGAAAGGTAAAGCGGCGAAATTCGTCATTAACCTGAAGAAAGTTGAAGAGCGTGAGCTGCCGGAACTGACTGCAGAATTCATCAAACGTTTCGGCGTTGAAGACGGTTCTGTAGACGGTCTGCGCGCTGAAGTGCGTAAAAACATGGAGCGCGAGCTGAAAGGCGCCGTGCGTAACCGCATCAAGTCTCAGGCGATTGAAGGTCTGGTGAAAGCGAACGACATCGACGTTCCTGCTGCCCTGATCGACGGTGAAATCGACGTTCTGCGCCGTCAGGCTGCACAGCGTTTCGGTGGCAACGAGAAACAGGCTCTGGAACTGCCGCGTGAACTGTTCGAAGAGCAGGCTAAGCGCCGCGTTGTTGTTGGTCTGCTGCTGGGCGAAGTCATTCGTTCCAACGAGCTGAAAGCTGACGAAGAGCGCGTTCAGGGTCTGATCGAAGAGATGGCTTCTGCCTACGAAGATCCGTCAGAAGTTATCGAGTTCTACAGCAAGAACAAAGAGCTGATGGACAACATGCGCAACGTAGCGCTGGAAGAGCAGGCTGTTGAAGCCGTTCTGAACCAGGCTAAAGTGTCTGAAAAAGCCACTACTTTCAACGAACTGATGAACCAGCCGGCGTAATTAACGCCTCTTTGGTACAAAGTTTGAACGAAAAACCCGTTGCCTTCCGGTGACGGGTTTTTTTATTGCAGTGATAGATGCGCATACGTGCTAAAACGGCGTTTCGGTGTTAGCGTAACAGCAAAAGATTGTTATGCTTGAAATAGAGCGTTGTGAACCCCATTAGTGGGTAAGTAGTATGAAAGAAACTGGCTGATAATCCGTCCTCAAGGTTACAATCAGCACAGCAGGTATTTTCAATTTTATCCAGGAGACGGACATGTCATACAGTGGCGAACGAGATAACTTTGCACCCCATATGGCCCTGGTGCCGATGGTCATTGAACAGACCTCACGCGGCGAACGTTCATTTGATATTTATTCCCGCCTGCTGAAGGAGCGCGTTATCTTTCTGACCGGCCAGGTGGAAGACCACATGGCGAATCTGATTGTGGCGCAGATGCTGTTCCTGGAAGCGGAAAACCCGGAAAAAGATATCTACCTGTACATTAACTCTCCTGGCGGGGTGATCACCGCAGGGATGTCAATTTATGACACCATGCAGTTCATCAAGCCGGATGTCAGCACTATCTGTATGGGGCAGGCGGCTTCTATGGGCGCTTTCCTGCTGACAGCAGGGGCGAAGGGCAAGCGTTTCTGCCTGCCGAACTCCCGAGTCATGATTCACCAGCCGCTGGGCGGCTATCAGGGCCAGGCGACGGATATTGAGATTCACGCCCGGGAAATCCTGAAGGTTAAAGCGCGCATGAATGAACTTATGGCGCAACACACGGGTCAATCCCTTGCGCAGATCGAAAGCGACACCGAGCGTGACCGCTTCCTCTCTGCCTCGGAAGCGGTTGAGTACGGCCTGGTCGACTCCATTTTGACCCATCGTAAATAATGCCAGATGCCGGTGTGCCGCTATACTGTAGAGGGCGGCATACCGTTGATAGTGGCATTTGCGTCGTCATGTGCGGCACAAAGAACATAAAAGAGGTTTGGACTGATGACAGATAAACGCAAAGATGGTTCAGGCAAACTGTTGTACTGCTCTTTTTGCGGCAAAAGCCAGCATGAAGTGCGGAAACTGATCGCCGGGCCGTCCGTGTATATCTGCGACGAATGCGTTGATTTATGTAACGACATCATTCGCGAAGAGATTAAAGAAGTTGCGCCGCACCGCGAGCGTAGCGCGCTGCCGACGCCGCATGAAATTCGCCATCACCTGGATGACTACGTCATTGGCCAGGAAAAAGCGAAGAAAGTGCTGGCCGTGGCGGTATACAACCACTACAAACGTCTGCGCAATGGCGATACCAGCAACGGCGTAGAGCTGGGCAAAAGCAACATTCTGCTGATTGGCCCGACGGGCTCCGGTAAAACGCTGTTGGCGGAAACGCTCGCTCGTCTGCTGGATGTACCGTTCACCATGGCGGATGCGACGACCCTGACGGAAGCGGGTTACGTCGGCGAAGACGTGGAAAATATCATTCAGAAGCTGCTGCAGAAGTGCGATTACGATGTGCAGAAAGCGCAGCGCGGCATTGTCTACATCGATGAAATCGACAAGATTTCCCGTAAGTCTGACAACCCGTCAATCACCCGCGACGTGTCCGGCGAAGGCGTACAGCAGGCGCTGCTGAAGCTTATCGAAGGCACTATCGCCGCGGTTCCGCCGCAGGGCGGGCGTAAGCATCCTCAGCAGGAGTTCCTGCAGGTTGATACGTCGAAGATCCTGTTTATCTGCGGCGGCGCGTTTGCCGGGCTGGATAAAGTGATCGCCAATCGTGTGGAAACCGGGTCTGGTATCGGTTTTGGCGCGACGGTGAAAGCGAAATCTGAAAAAGCCAACGAAGGCGAGCTGCTGGCGCAGGCGGAGCCGGAAGATCTGATCAAGTTTGGTCTGATCCCAGAGTTCATCGGTCGTCTGCCGGTTGTGGCAACCCTTAACGAGCTGAGCGAAGACGCGCTGATCCAGATCCTTAAAGAGCCGAAAAACGCCCTGACTAAGCAGTATCAGGCGCTGTTCAATCTTGAAGGTGTGGATTTAGAGTTCCGCGATGAAGCGCTGGACGCTATCGCCAGAAAAGCGATGGCGCGCAAAACCGGCGCCCGTGGCCTGCGTTCTATCGTTGAGGCGGCGCTGCTCGACACCATGTACGATCTGCCGTCCATGGAAGATGTCGAAAAAGTGGTGATTGATGAGTCCGTCATTGCCGGGCAATCCAAGCCGCTGCTGATTTACGGCAAGTCCGAAACCCAGCAGGCATCTGGCGAATAATTAACCAGTTGACTCAGTCAGTTAAGCAAAGGGGGGATATTTTATCCCCCCTTTTGTTTTTCCTGTAAACCGGGCGTTGAATGTGTGGGAAACATCCCCATATACTGGATCACATGTTAACGGTCGCGTGAAGCACAGTTGCGCAACCGACTACCTGGCGGACACTAAACTAAGAGAGAGCTCTATGAATCCTGAGCGTTCTGAACGCATTGAAATCCCCGTATTGCCGTTGCGCGATGTGGTGGTTTATCCGCACATGGTCATTCCCTTGTTTGTAGGGCGGGAAAAATCTATCCGTTGTCTGGAAGCGGCCATGGATCATGATAAAAAAATCATGCTGGCTGCTCAAAAGGATGCGTCAACGGATGAGCCGGGTGTAAACGATCTTTTCACCGTCGGGACCGTGGCCTCTATTCTGCAGATGCTGAAGCTGCCTGACGGTACCGTGAAGGTGCTGGTTGAAGGCTTGCAGCGCGCGCGTATTACCACGCTGTCTGACAATGGCGATCACTTCTCGGCGAAAGCGGAGTACCTTGACTCGCCGTCTATGGACGAGCGCGAGCAAGAAGTGCTGGTTCGTACGGCGATAAGCCAGTTCGAAGGCTACATCAAGCTCAACAAGAAAATCCCACCGGAAGTGCTGACGTCGCTGAACAGCATCGACGATCCGGCGCGTCTGGCGGATACCATCGCGGCGCATATGCCGCTGAAGCTGGCGGACAAACAGTCCGTGCTGGAGATGTCCGACGTTAACGAGCGTCTGGAATATCTGATGGCGATGATGGAGTCGGAAATCGATCTGCTGCAGGTTGAGAAGCGTATTCGCAACCGCGTGAAAAAGCAGATGGAAAAATCTCAGCGTGAGTACTATCTGAATGAGCAGATGAAGGCCATTCAGAAAGAGCTGGGCGAAATGGACGACGCGCCGGACGAGAATGAAGCGCTGAAGCGTAAAATCGACGCGGCGAAGATGCCGAAAGAGGCGAAAGAGAAAGCCGAGTCCGAGCTGCAGAAGCTGAAAATGATGTCGCCGATGTCTGCTGAAGCGACCGTGGTGCGCGGCTATATCGAGTGGATGGTGCAGGTGCCGTGGAACGCCCGCAGCAAGGTCAAAAAAGACCTGCGTCAGGCCCAGGAAATTCTCGATACCGACCATTACGGCCTCGAACGCGTCAAAGACCGCATCCTTGAGTATCTCGCGGTGCAGAGCCGTGTGAACAAGATTAAAGGCCCGATTCTGTGCCTGGTGGGACCGCCGGGGGTGGGTAAAACCTCTCTGGGGCAGTCCATCGCCAAAGCCACCGGACGTAAATACATCCGTATGGCGCTGGGCGGCGTGCGTGACGAAGCGGAAATCCGCGGTCACCGTCGTACCTACATCGGCTCGATGCCGGGGAAACTTATCCAGAAAATGGCGAAAGTGGGCGTTAAAAACCCGCTGTTCCTGCTTGATGAGATCGATAAGATGTCGTCCGACATGCGCGGCGATCCGGCTTCTGCGCTGCTGGAAGTGCTGGATCCTGAGCAGAACGTGGCGTTCAGCGATCACTATCTGGAAGTGGACTACGATCTCAGCGACGTGATGTTTGTGGCGACGTCGAACTCCATGAACATTCCGGCGCCGCTGCTGGACCGTATGGAAGTGATTCGTCTGTCCGGTTATACCGAAGACGAGAAGCTGAACATTGCTAAACAGCATCTGCTGCCGAAGCAAGTTGAACGTAACGCGCTGAAAAAAGGCGAGCTGACGGTCGAAGATAGCGCCATTATCGGCATCATTCGCTACTACACCCGTGAAGCGGGCGTGCGTAGCCTTGAGCGTGAAATCTCCAAACTGTGCCGTAAGGCGGTGAAACAGCTGCTGCTGGATAAATCGCTCAAGCACATTGAGATTAACGGCGATAACCTGCACGACTTCCTGGGCGTTCAGCGCTTCGACTATGGCCGTGCTGACAGTGAAAACCGCGTAGGCCAGGTAACGGGTCTGGCGTGGACCGAAGTCGGCGGCGACCTGTTGACGATTGAAACCGCCTGCGTGCCGGGTAAAGGCAAGCTGACCTACACCGGTTCTCTGGGTGAAGTGATGCAGGAGTCTATCCAGGCGGCGCTGACCGTGGTGCGCGCGCGCGCTGAGAAGCTGGGAATTAACCCGGATTTCTATGAAAAACGCGACATTCACGTTCACGTGCCGGAAGGGGCGACGCCGAAAGACGGCCCAAGCGCGGGTACCGCAATGTGTACGGCGCTGGTCTCCTGTCTGACGGGCAACCCGGTTCGCGCCGATGTGGCGATGACCGGTGAAATCACCCTGCGTGGTCAGGTGCTGCCGATCGGCGGTCTGAAGGAAAAACTGCTGGCGGCACACCGCGGCGGTATTAAGACTGTTCTGATTCCTGACGAAAATAAACGCGACCTGGAAGAGATTCCGGATAACGTTATCGCCGACCTGGACATTCACCCGGTGAAACGAATTGAAGAGGTTCTGGCACTTGCGCTGCAGAATGAGCCCTTTGGCATGCAGGTTGTGACCACAAAATAGTGACCTCGCGCAAATAGCGCTAATAAAATCGAGGCTGGTGAGTGAAATCCTACTTGCCAGCCTTTTTTTGTATAGCTAATTTAGATTGCTGGATGGTCTGTCATCAACAACGGGTGTTGTAAGGGCATGACACTCCTGATATAACTGCTGCGCGGTCGCACTGTGAAGGATTCAGGTGCGATATAAATTATAAAGAGAGGAAGAGAACAGTGAATAAATCTCAACTGATTGACAAAATTGCTGCAGGTGCGGACATTTCTAAAGCTGCAGCTGGACGTGCGTTAGATGCTTTGATTGCTTCCGTTACCGAGTCTCTGCAGGCAGGGGATGACGTTGCACTGGTAGGTTTTGGTACTTTTGCTGTTAAAGAGCGTGCTGCCCGTACTGGTCGCAATCCGCAAACAGGTAAAGAGATCACCATCGCTGCCGCTAAAGTGCCGGGTTTCCGTGCAGGTAAAGCTCTGAAAGACGCGGTAAACTGATCGCTTTCCCATGAAGGGAACGTGACAAAGTACAAGGGCGCATCAATTGATGTGCCTTTTTTGTTTATCCAGCCTTACTTTCTGCGACTTTAGGCGAGTTGCGGGCTGACAATCACCCCGTTTTCTTGTCAAAATACGCCCTCACGTACAGCGGCCTCTCATGCTATGCTGTGCGAGGTATACAGTCACCTACAGCGGAGCGTTGTTACACCATGATGGACTCCTTACGTACGGCAGCCAATAGCGTCGTGCTCAAGATTATTTTCGGTATCATTATCGTGTCGTTCATTTTGACCGGCGTGAGCAGCTACCTGATTGGCGGTAACAATACATACGCCGCGAAAGTGAATGGCCAGGAGATTGGTCGTTCGCAGTTTGAAAATGCGGTTGCCAGCGAGCGTAACCGTATGCAGCAGCAACTTGGCGACCGCTTCTCTGAACTTGCCGCTAACGAAAATTACATGAAAACGCTGCGTCAGCAGGTGCTGAACCGCCTCATCGACGAAGCGTTGCTCGACCAGTATGCGAAACACCTCGGTCTCGCCATCAGCGACCAGCAGGTGAAGCAGGCGATTTTCGAGACCCCGGCATTCCAGTCTAACGGTAAATTTGATAACGACCGTTTTAACGGCATCGTGAACCAGATGGGGATGTCGGCCGATCAGTACGCGCAGGCGCTGCGCAACCAGTTGGAAACCCAGCAGCTGATCAACGCTATCGTCGGCACCGATTTCATGCTGCCGGGAGAAACCGAGCAACTGGCGGCGCTGGTTTCCCAGCAGCGCGTGGTACGCGAAGCGACAATTAACGTTGACGCGCTGGCGGCGAAGCAGCAGGTCAGCGACCAGGAAATCAACAGCTACTACGAGCAGCACAAACACGAATTCGTGTCGCCGGAGCAGTTCCGCGTGAGCTACATCAAGCTTGATGCCGCCGCCATGCAGGAAACCGCGTCCGACAGCGATATCCAGTCTTACTACGATCAGCATCAGGATCAGTTCACGCAGCCGGAACGCGTACGCTACAGCGTGATTCAGACCAAAACGGAAGCCGACGCGAAAGCGGTGCTGGACGCGCTGAACAAAGGCGCTGATTTCGCCGCGCTGGCAAAAGAGAAATCCGCAGACATCATCTCCGCGAAAAACGGCGGAGATATGGGCTGGCTGGAAGCGTCCACCACACCGGATGAGCTGAAAAATGCGGGCCTGAAAGAGAAAGGGCAACTGTCTGGCGCGATTACGTCCTCCGTTGGTTTCCTGGTTGCTCGTCTTGACGACGTCCAGCCAGCAAAAGAGAAGCCGCTGGCCGAAGTGCGTGACGATATCGCCGCGAAAGTGAAGCAGGAAAAAGCGTTAGACGCTTACTACGCCCTGCAGCAGAAAGTGAGCGATGCCGCCAGCAACGATAACGAATCCCTGGCGGGCGCAGAGCAGGTTGCCGGGATGAAGGCGGTAGAAACCGGCTGGTTCGGTCGTGATAGCCTGCCTGCCGAGCTGAACTTCAAGCCAGTGGCGGACGCTATCTTCAACGGCGGCCTGGTGGGGCAGAACGGGACGCCTGGCAGCAACTCCGATATCATCACCGTCGATGGCGATCGCGCGTTTGTGCTGCGCATCAGCGAGCATAAAGCGGATGCGGTGAAGCCACTGGCGGACGTGAAGGCGCAGGTGACCGATATTGTTAAGCGCACCAAAGCGGAACAGCAGGCAAAACTGGATGCTGAGAAGCTGCTGGCTGAGCTGAACGCCGGTAAAGGCGATGAGGCGATGAAAGCGGCTGGCCTGAGCTTCGGCCCGGCGACCACCCTGAGCCGTACCGGTCAGGATCCGCTGAGCCAGACGGCATTCTCTCTGCCGCTGCCGCAGAAAGATAAGCCGGTATACGGCGTGGGTAGCGATATGCAGGGCAACGTGGTGCTGGTCTCGCTGGATGACGTGAAAGACGGCACCATGCCGGAAGCGCAGAAGAAGGCCATGGTCGCAGGCATCACGCAGAATAACGCGCAGGTAGCCTTCGAAGCTATGATGTCGAATCTGCGTACAGAGGCGAAAATCAAGCTGGGCGATATCGTCACGCAGCAGCAGTAATCTCGCGTTCGCTCGCAGAATGTCGTAATCGACTGCAACAGACAAAGGCCGCTTTCGCGGCCTTTTCCATTTTTAGCATTTGCCTTTTGTACGGGTTTCTCGCGCCGGGTATCGTGGCCTCGCTGTCAACAAACAAGGAGAAACAGCATGAAACCTGGAATCAATGCCCTTATTTTCGCCACTGCCTTCCTGTGTGCCGGTGTCAGCCATACCGCGTTTGCCGCCGCCGCGGAGGCCAAAACGCAGGTCGGCCAGCGGGCGGCGCAAACACCACCGCCCGCAGCGGCAAAAACCGCCACCCCGGCAGCAGATGCGCCGACGGCGGAAACAGGTAAAGTCAGTATCAACAGCGCCAGCGCGGAGGAACTCGCTCACGCCATGAACGGCGTCGGGCTGAAAAAAGCGCAGGCTATCGTCAGCTATCGGGAAGAGTACGGTCCGTTTAAAACGCTGGACGACCTGCGGCAGGTTCCGGGGTTAGGCAGCGCGCTGGTGGAGCGAAATCTTGCGCATCTGATGCTCTGATGGCGTTTTGAGTTTGCACAGTCGCAAAAATTTGCCAGACTAGAGAGGTCGTACCAGTGGTGCGGCCTCTGATCCTATAACAACAAATCACGTAGGCGAGTGCGCTATGCAAACACAAATCAAAGTTCGTGGGTATCACCTGGATGTCTATCAGCACGTGAATAATGCCCGCTATCTCGAGTTTCTCGAAGAGGCGCGCTGGGACGGGCTGGAGAATCATTCCGCTTTCCAGTGGATGACGGCGAACAACATCGCTTTTGTCGTCGTGAATATCAATATTAACTATCGCCGCCCGGCGGTACTGGGCGATGTGCTTACTGTCAGCAGCAAAGTGCAGCGACTGAACGGCAAAAGCGGCATATTAAGCCAGGTGGTGACGCTTGAGCCCGACGGCGAGATGGTGGCGGATGCGCTCATTACCTTCGTGTGCATCGACCTGAAAACGCAAAAAGCGCTGCCGCTGGAGGGCGAACTGCGGGCCCATCTGGAACAGATGGTGGCATAAGGACAACGGTCCCCGAAGGCGAATGGCTCGGGGACCCACGCGTTTACTTCAACCCGGTTTTGGCTTTCATCGCCGCCATCACCGCAGGTTTGTTGGCAAGGTACTGGTTAAGGCCGTTGCTGCGCAGGTTACAGGCGGCGCATTGCCCACAGCCATCGCCTTTGACGCCGTTATAGCAGGTCAGCGTTTCGTTGCGTACCAGGTCCAGCTTGCCCCAGTAGTCCGCCAGCGCCCATGTCTGGGCCTTATCCAGCCACATCAGCGGCGTTTCGAAGCGGATCTCTTTTGCCATGCCGAGATTTACTGCGTGATTCAGCGCTTTCACGAATTCGTCGCGGCAGTCCGGGTAGCCGGAGAAATCGGTTTCGCAGACCCCGGTAATAACCGCTTCCGCTTTGACCTGATATGCATAGATGGCGGTCAGCGTGAGGAACAGAATATTGCGCCCCGGCACGAAAGTGTTCGGAATACCGTCGGCATCCGGTTTGTAGTCCGGCACCGGAATACTGTCGCGCGTCAGGCTGCTGACGGCCAGTTCGTTGAGCAGCGTTACATCCAACACCTTATGGGCGCGGGCGCCGAGTTGCAGGGCGAGCGTGCGGGCGACGTCGATTTCCGCGCGGTGGCGCTGCCCGTAGTCAAACGTCACGCAGTGTACTTCATCATACTGCTGCAAAGCCTGCACCAGGCAGGTGGTGGAGTCTTGTCCTCCGCTAAAAACCACAACAGCGCGTTTCATGGCAAATCCTGTTCATTATTTGAAAGCGTTATGGTAGCGCCTTCATTCACTGCCGACCAGCTTCACGACGACGAGGCCGGTAGCCACGCTTCGGCGAAATCGAACCATCCCCGGGCGTTCAGACGGATGCCGTTGACGCCCGGCGGCGCGCTGATTTGATACTGGTAGTTAAAGAGCGGCGTCAGGGTCGCCGTGCGCATCAGTTGCTCGAAGACATTCTGCAGGGCGGCGTTGCGGGAGGGGGCGTCCTGCTGGCGCTGCACAGCATCCAGCGTGGCCTGTAGATGCGCGTATTGCGCGTGGCTCAGCAGGTGCGGCCACAGCGGATCGCAACGCAACCATTGTTCAAGGGTATACTCCGGCGCTTCGCCAATCAGGCGATCGCCCATCATCAGGTCCGCACTGGCAAGCTGCGGGCAGCCGTCCCAGATTTTCGCGTCGTGAAATATCACCGTCAGCTCGCACCCGTGGGCCGCCAGCGCCAGCCTGAGTTGCTCAGCCATCGTATGCAGCTCAACGGGCAGGTGATACAGCAGCGTCAAGCGAGGGGGAAAGGCCACGTCGTCGCAGGGAGGCGGCTGCGGAATCTGCCATCCTGGCAGCAGTTCGCGGGTCGGGGTGATCAGGTTTTCATCCAGCGGCAGCGTCTGCAGCAGCGAGGTGCTGTGAATCAGCGAGACCAGTTTCTGCGCCTGGGCGGCGTTCAGCCGCTCGCTCTTGCGCAGAGTGAGATAGCAAAACCCCAGGCTGATGCTGTTGCTGACCAGCTGAAGTTTGCGCAGTTCGTCCGGTTCGCCGATCGCAATCTGAACCGGATGGCGGCAGCTGGTGCCGAGATTCTGCTCAAACAGCTGCGGCGTAATCCAGTATTCAATCGCCTGCAACAGCGGATGGCTCAGGTGGTAGCGATGATGGCTTTCAAGACGCACCAGTTCCGGCTCAAAGAGCTTGAGACGAAACGGCCCGGTACCGCATGAGGGGTGTTCAGGGTGCGCCAGCACGCTGCAGTAGCTTGCCAGCCGATGCGCCAGCCAGAAATCCGGGTGGTGCAGGGTGAAGGTCAGACACTGCGCGTGGGTCACGTCAATCTGCTTTACGCTGGCGAACAGCTTTTGCAGGGCGGGCTGTACCAGCAGCATCGCCAGGCGCTGGCGCAGTTGTTCGGTTGTGACCGGGTCGCCGTTATGCCAGTGCAGCGTCGAACGAATATAAAAATGCCAGCGCAGCCCGTCGTCGGACACCTCCCAGTGGTGCGCCAAATCGCCGACCGGCCCGACATTTTTCGGGTCGAATCGCGTCAGGCCGGAGAAGATTTGCCCGGCGAGATGCTGCTCGGCCCGGCCAGGCAGAAACCCCGGGTGCAAAGGCTCCAGGGGGCGATAATAGGGAATGCGCAGCGTTGGCGTGTTGTTTTGCCACTGTCCGCCGAGAAACGGATGCAGCAGCGCCCGTAGCTCGACGGGGGCAAGCTGGGCGAGTTCGATAGCGCTCTGCTGCTGACCGTGCTGCAGGGCGTGCTCCATCATCTCATTGCGCAGCGATTCCGGGCTGGCGTGAAAGGTCAGCGTGCCGCGTTTGCCGCGCCCCGACTTCGCCTGCCAGCGCAGCCAGCCTGCCTCTTCGGCCTGGCGCAGCAGGGTGCGCACATGGCGCTCGCTGCAAAAGCAGCGGGCGGCGAGCTCGGCGATGGTCGCCTGCTGCGGCGCGCCCGAGGAGGGCTGCCAAAGGCGCTGGAATTGGTTTAGGCGGTTGAGCTGACGCATAGGCGAAGATCCTGAGTCCAAAAAACCGGAACAATAAATATCATCTATTCACTATTCCTTCCGTATATCTCAGGCAATAATTTTTCACAAGCATGAGCTATCACACTCTGGGGAAGATAATGGCAAGACTGGCTGCATTTGATATGGACGGCACGCTGTTGATGCCTGACCATCGGCTTGGCGATCGGACGCTGTCGACGCTCAAACGCCTCAATGAGCGTGACATTACGCTGACATTTGCCACCGGGCGGCATGCGCTTGAGATGCGCCACATCATCGGTCACCTTTCCCTCGACGCTTTCCTGATTACCGGCAACGGCACCCGTATCCACTCCCTGGAAGGGGATGTACTGCACCGTCGGGATCTGGACCCGGCGGTGGCGGAGCGGGTGCTGCACAGCTGCTGGGAGACCACGGCCAGCATGCACGTATTTAATGACAGCGGCTGGATAACCGGCAAAGCCATCCCGGAGATGCTGCATGCGCATATCTACAGCGGTTTTCACTATCAGCTGCGTTGCCTGAAGAGCCTGCCGGCCCATGAGGTGACCAAGATCTGCTTCTGTGGCGATCACGACGATCTCTGTCGTTTGCGTATTCAACTGAACGATGCGCTCGGCGAGCGCGCGCATCTGTGTTTCTCTGCGGTCGACTGTCTGGAAGTGCTGCCGAACGGCTGCAATAAAGGCGCGGCGCTGTCGGTATTAAGCGAACATCTCGGCGTGGGAATGGCGGACTGCATCGCCTT